>NZ_JBXWRT010000001.1:0-397768 GCF_059613045.1 Ruegeria sp. BHSC037 | reverse complement strand
ATACCGGTGGCCAAAGACAGCAGCCATACCAACCCGAGCGCCACGAAAAAGAACGCCCCGGTCAGATGCGTGAACACGGCGGCTGCGGCGGTCAGGCCAAAGGCGATCCATGTGCCGTATGTCGGGCGGCGCACCCCGCGCAGGAACAGGATGAGGCCCAGAACGCTCCAGAAAGCAAGCTCGGTGTATCCGCGGGCGTTCTGTGAAAACCAGACCTGGTGATAGGACAGCGCCACAAGCAGGGCCGACACATGCGCAACGCGGGTATTTGCGACCTCGCGGGCCAGCCACCAGATCGCAGCCACGGTGCCAACCCCGAATACCAGGGCGGGAAACCGATAGGCCCACGGGGTTTCCCCGAACAGCTGTGCCGACAGCTTGGCCTTCATGCTGAAGAAATAGTGATGGTTCATCGAATACTCGCGCATCATGTCGCCCCAGGGCTGGCGGACATGCGTATCGACGGTCCAGATTTCATCGTACCACAGCGGCCCGTTCAACCCTGCGGTTCTGAGAACGGTGGCCAACAAAAGAATGAACAGAAGGATGCCCAGATCGCTGCGGCCGATTTCCGGTGAGCGCTGTTTCAAAGGCGGTCCTCCACTTGGAAGAGTGATAGTTTGCGGGCCCGCAGCTGCGTCGCAGTCTCAAAACCGAGATCGGCAACCGGATCATCGGCCACGGCATCAAACATCGCAGGATCTTTCCTTGAGTTGAGCCAGAAACCGGTCACCGGATTCGCGGTCCATGATCCGGCTCCAACCCAAATGGTAAATCAGTTCGTTTTCGGCGCGGTTCACATGCTCGACAGCCAACTTGCCGTCAGGGGTGAAGATCATGCTGCGGCCAGACTCGGATTCATCGACATACAGATGACCATCTGGCAGCAGTGTGAATAGGCCGGCGGCCTCGTTCTTGAAGTCCTGTGCATCCAGAACCGCCTGGAAGGGCCGATATGCGGTTTCGGTTTCGAGGTCGAAATAGACGATCTGGCTGGTTCCGTTCACGACCAGTTCGCGCCCGTCTCCGATATCCAGCGAGTTGTTGTTGTAGACCGCAAATGTCTTCTCGTCGATGACGTCAACGTCATGTTGGGCCGCCCACGGGCCTTGATACCACCAGATGATCCGGTCTTCGGACGGGCGAAAAAGCATGATGGTCGAAATGTTGCGCAAGCTCAGCAGGACGTCGCCGCGTTTCCAGTATGGGCCATCTTCGAATATGGGTTCCACATCGTTCAGGTGGATGGGATCCGGGTCGAATTGCTTGGCCAGGATCATGTAGCCCAGCCCCTGTTCCAGCATGACCTTGGTCAGCGAACGGTCATACAGAACCTCTCCATCTGCCGAAAACTGGGTGATGCCTGGATCGAGGTAGTATTTGTTCAGCCCCTCGATGCGCGGAGGCTCGACATAGGCCGAGGACCAGATCGTGCCGTCGAGGCCCGGTTCCGTCGTGTGATGATAGACGCCGTTTTCCAGTGTCCAAACCGGTTCGCCGCACGGTGTCATGCGCACCATGGGGCTGAACATGCTTTTCACCAGAATGTCGCCGTTCTCGAGCGCAAGGGGATGGACGACCTGAAAGCGTTCATTGCGCCAATCGTCATAGTTGATCAGTCGCGAGTCGCGGCTCGTATTGCGAAAAGTATTCTCGAAGTCGAAATCGATGCGATGCACGACCGCACCGGCCTTCAGATCCACCAGTTCCAGAACGTGATGTCCGACATCGCCGTCGTGACGGCTGAAGAACAGGTAAGCGTCCAGCCCGCTGTCCAGTCGTTCATCGAAAAAGGTCCACCCGCTTTTGTCGGGAAACCGACCCGAATTGTTTGTGGCCATGCCCGCCAGGTCGCCTCCGGCCGCCATACGAACCGCCTTGGCGGCTTCGGCTGGAAGGGCCGCGATTTTCAGTGAGACACGGCTGATGGCGCCAAGTCGGTTGTTGCCATAGACGGCATCGCGGACGATGACCCCGAATGCGAATGTCACTAGCAAAAGAAAGACGACGATCAGGGCAACGACCCACATCTCGATCTTCTTGAAAAGAAACTTATCCAACCCGTTACCTCTTCAATCACTGACACAAGCGAACAAACCAATGGATGTCGCGCCAAACGGCGCCCCGTTTCGCTTGGCATTCATGGTAGGAATGTCGCGACACGGTGCAAAGAACAATAATTTCGTCGCTATGGCTTTTCCTTGGCCACAATGGGTGCTTTGGTGCATCAACCCTTACTATTCCATGGCTCCGGCCGACATCCCACCGATGCCGCCGCACTCACTGGGATATTGTTTCTGTATTTCGCACATTTGGTATGCTTTTCGTGAATTGTTTGGGCGCAATGCGAGTGTTCCAAAGCCATCGGCACAATGGCAGACAGCGGTTTGGCAGCATTGCTTGCGCACCTTCAGCACGAAACGCGCCGGATTCCGGAGCTTTCCCACGACATCTGTTTCGTGACAGGCAGGGCCCATATTGGTATGAACGCGCTGTGTTGAATGGGTTTTGAGTACATGCAGATTGAAGAAACCGCCTTGCCCGGTGTCCTGATCCTGACGCCCCGGCGGTTTGGCGATGCGCGGGGTTTCTTTTCCGAGACCTGGAACCGCCGGGTTCTGACCGGGTATGGGATCGATCTGGAATTCGTTCAGGACAATCACTCGGTTTCCGCCGCGGCCGGTACGTTGCGAGGGCTGCACTTTCAGTCGCCGCCGCATGCGCAGGACAAGCTGGTGCGCTGCGGACGTGGCGCGCTGTTCGATGTCGCCGTGGACATCCGCAAGGGGTCGCCGACCTATGGCCGGTGGACGGGGGTTGAATTGACGGCCCAGAACGCAAAGCAATTGCTGGTTCCCAAAGGGTTTCTGCACGGTTTCGTGACGCGCGAACCCGACACCGAAATCTGCTATAAATGCACCGACTATTATGCGCCCGCATGTGACGGAGCCGTGCATTGGAACAGTTGCGGCATTGACTGGGGCCTGACCACCGAGCCGATCGTGTCGGACAAGGACAGGGATGCGCCGGCCTTTTCCCGGTTCGACAGCCCGTTCGTCTGGGAGGGAGCGCCATGAAGCTGTTGGTAACCGGTGGCGCGGGGTTCATCGGATCGGCTGTGGTGCGCCGCGCCATTCGAGACGGACACAAGGTCGTCAATCTGGACGCGTTGACCTATGCGGCCTGCCTGGACAACTTGGCCGAGGTCGCCCAGGACCCGCGCTATAGCTTCGTGAGGGCCGATATTCGCGACCGGGGTGCGCTGGATGCGGCCCTGGACGCACACCGCCCTGATGCGATCATGCACCTCGCCGCCGAAAGCCATGTCGACCGGTCGATAGACGGGCCGGGGGCTTTCATCGACACCAATATCACCGGCACCTACACCTTGCTCGAGGCCGCCCTGGCATATTGGGACGGGCAAGGTCGGCCCGAAGGGTTCCGGTTCCACCATATCTCGACCGACGAGGTCTATGGCTCGCTTGGTCCCGCGGGTCGGTTCACCGAACAGACGCCCTATGATCCGCGTTCGCCCTATTCGGCCAGCAAGGCGGCCAGCGATCACTTGGTGCGCGCCTGGCACGAAACCTACGGCCTGCCCGTGGTGCTGACGAATTGCTCGAACAACTACGGGCCGTTTCACTTCCCCGAAAAGCTGATCCCGGTGGTGATCCTCAATGCGCTGGCGGGCAGGCCCTTGCCCATCTATGGCGACGGGTCGAATGTCAGGGACTGGCTTTTTGTGGAAGACCACGCCGAAGCCCTGCTGCTGGTCGTGGAAAAAGGCCGGGTCGGGCGCAGCTACAACATCGGTGGCGACAGCGAATGCACCAATCTCGAGCTGGTGCGGATGTTATGCGGCATATTGGACCGGCTGCGCCCGGCGTCGCGCCCTTATGCCGAGCTGATGACCTTCGTCGCCGACCGGCCGGGACATGACGCACGCTATGCCATCGATGCGACCCGAATCCGCACCGAGTTGGGCTGGCAACCGTCGGTGACGCTGGCTGAGGGGCTGGAGCGTACCGTCCGCTGGTATCTGGAAAACGAAGCCTGGTGGACGGCGCTGCAAGACCGCAACGGCGTCGGGCAGCGGTTGGGGGTGCGCGCATGACCGTGCTGGTCTTTGGCAGAACCGGGCAGGTGGCGCGTGAACTCGCCCGTCACACCGGCGTGACCTGCCTCGATCGCATGACGGCCGATCTGGAACACCCCGACCAATGCGCCGCGGCGATCCGCGCGGCCGCACCTCGGGCCGTCATCAACGCCGCGGCCTACACCGCAGTCGATCGGGCCGAGGAAGACGAGGCACGCGCCACGGTGATCAACGCCAGCGCACCCGCCGCCATGGCGCGGGAATGTGCGGAGTTGGGTATCCCCTTCGTTTCGATCTCGACGGACTATGTGTTTGACGGATCGGGCATGTCGCCGCGCAAGCCCAGCGATCCGACCGGCCCGTTGGGGGCCTATGGCCGGTCAAAGCTGGCGGGTGAACGGGGCATCGCGCGGGCAGGGGGGGCGTACGGCATTCTGCGCACCTCCTGGGTGGTCTCGGCCCATGGCGACAACTTCGTAAAGACGATGCTGCGCCTGGGGGCCGACCGAAGCCGGCTGAATGTCGTTTCCGACCAGATCGGCGGGCCGACCCCGGCCCGTGACATCGCACGCGCCTGTCTCGAGATGGCGCGGCAGCTGGCCGACGATCCGGGCAAGGCCGGCATCTATCACTTTGCGGGCGCGCCCGATATCAGCTGGGCCGGGTTCGCACGGGCGATTTTCCACACCGCGGGTCTAACCTGTGACGTCGTTGACATCCCCACGTCCGAATATCCGACACCGGCGCGGCGGCCGTTGAATTCCCGGCTGGATTGTTCCTCACTCGAGGCGTGTTTTTCCATTCCCCGCCCCGATTGGCGGGCGGGTCTGAAAGATATTCTGAACGATTTGGAAATGGTATGACGAGCGGGCGAAAAGGCATCATTCTTGCGGGCGGATCGGGCACGCGGCTTTATCCGATCACGATGGCCGTGTCCAAGCAGCTGTTGCCGCTGTATGACAAACCCATGATCTATTACCCGCTGACGGTTCTGATGTTGGCGGGTATCCGCGATATCTGCGTCATCACCACCCCGCAGGATCAGGACCAATTCATACGCACCTTGGGCGACGGCAGCCAGTGGGGCGTATCCCTGACCTATGTCGTGCAGCCGAGCCCCGACGGTCTGGCGCAGGCGTTCATTCTGGCCGAAGATTTCCTGGACGGCGCACCCTCGGCCCTGGTTCTGGGAGACAACATCTTTTTCGGACATGGTCTGCCCAGACTGCTGGCGGCCGCGGACCGTCAGGCCGAGGGCGGGACGGTTTTTGGGTACCACGTGGCCGATCCGTCGCGATACGGCGTGGTTGCCTTCGACTCGGACGGGCAGGCGCGCGAAATCATCGAAAAACCCGCTGACCCGCCTTCGAACTATGCGGTGACCGGGCTGTATTTTCTGGATGGTACCGCCCCCGAACGGGCGCGTCGGGTCCGACCCTCGGCACGCGGAGAGTTCGAGATCACCGACCTGTTGCAGATGTATCTGGCCGAGGGACGGCTGCGGGTCGAGACGATGGGGCGGGGCTATGCCTGGCTGGACACGGGCACCCATGCCAGCCTGCTGGATGCGGGCAATTTCGTCCGCACGCTGGAAGAACGCCAAGGCCTGCAGACCGGCTGCCCCGAAGAGATCGCTTGGCAACTGGGGTGGATCAACGAAGAACAGCTGCGCCGGCGCGCCGAGATGTTCGCCAAGAATGACTATGGGGCCTATCTGGACAGGTTGTTGAAATGAAAATGTTTTTGGTGCCGTCTCTGGGTTGGCTGGTGCGCGGGTTCCACCTGCGGTGGACGCGGCAATATCCGTTCCGTTTGTTGTATTGTTGAAAAGGTTGAGTGTTGGCCGATGAAATCTGGTGAATTTGAGTATCTGTTGATCTGCAACACCTCTGACGGGTTGGTGGCGCAGCTCAACGGGGTGGTCGTGCAATTGCAGTTCGCCCGCCGGATGGGCCTGAAGCCGATCATCCATCTGCACGAACGCAGCTATATGTTCGGGGGCCCCAACCCCTATTTCGATGCCGAGACCGGCCCCAACGTGTGGGATTACTACTACGAACCCGTTGGCGCGTCGGGCTCTGACCTGCAGGCGCTGGTGCGCTCCGGCAAGGTCTGCACCCTGTCAACGGCCTCCGAACTCATGCGGCTGTACCGATGGGAGCCCAGAAGCTGGTTCATGAACCCCTATGGCTATTTCCGCAGCGTGGAAAACCGTGCCGACGGTACATATCCGGCCGCCTGGTGGCACGAGGAACGCCAGAAGATGCGAACCTTGCTGGACGACGGGACCGTGCGGTTCCGGTCGTCGTTGCTGAGCCAGGCCGAGCGCTTTGCCCGCGCCAAGTTCCCAGAACATACGCTTGGGCTGCAGTTGCGCGGCTCGGACAAGTTCGATTTCGGAGTCGGACCGAATCTGTCGCGCAAGGTCGTGCCCGAGGAGTATTTTCCGGTGATCGATCGCTACCTTGCGGACCATCCCGATTGCGGGGGTATCTTCGTCGCCACGGATCAGCGGCAGTGGCTGAAGGTTCTCGAGGAAGCCTATCCGGGCAAGATCATCTCGTATTCCGAGAAATCCCTGAGCGACTCCGATGCCAACCGGTTCCATGACGCCGAAGAGAAGGCCGCGCGTGGCGCCGAGGTGCTGATGGATCTGCTGCTGTTGTCCCGCTGTGACTACATCGTCAAATGCCACGCGGCGGTGGGTGAAATGGCGGTGACCCTCAACCCCGACGTCGACTTCGTCGACCTGAACTATGCCCACCAGCCGATGGTGGCCCGGCCCAAGTCCCTGCACGCGGTGGCCGTGCCCTGCATCCGGGCGCTGAGCACGCTTTGGCGGGTGTTGTCCGAAAACGGAATGGCGCTCGAGCGGGTGGTCTCCGTTCGGGACGAGGTCGTCATGGTGGGCCGGACGCCGCGGCCGCTGAACACCAAGCGCGAAGAAGGCCAAAAGGCCCCGCGGCCGCCGATGTTTTCGCGACGCTTCGTCTCGGACGGGTTCGACTGGGCGCTGCGGACACTTGCGGCGCAGTGCTATGCCTATGCCGAGCGCCCGTCCTCGCGCTAGGGGGTGTGGCGCCTAGCTTTTCCCAGCACCAGGTCGCTGGCTTTTTCGCCGATCATAATGGCCGGGGCGTTGGTGTTTCCGCTGACGATTTCCGGCATGATCGAACAATCGGCCACCCGCAGACCGCCGATTCCGTGCACCCGCAGCCGGGCGTCCACCACCGCTTGTGGCGTCGACCCCATCGCACAGGTTCCGGTCGGGTGATAGATCGAGACGGAATTCGACCGGGCCCAGTCCAGCGTGCCCTCGTAGTCGTCCAGCGGTAGGTCCGACCTGGGTCTGAACTCCTCGGAAATCTTCGAAGCCAGCGGATTGTGCCGTGCTATCCTGCGCGCGATCTTGATGCCGTCGACGATGGTTCGGCAATCGGTTTCAGTTGACAGATAGTTCGGAACGATCTTGACGTATGACGTTGGGTCCGGCCCGTCGAGCCGCAGCTCTCCGCGGCTTTCGGGGCGCAGTTGGCACACCGACATCGTGAAAGCCGAGAACGGATGCACGCCCTCGCCCGGGCTGTCGGCCGACCAGGGCTGGACATGGAACTGGATGTCGGGGGTTTCGATCTCGGGGCGGGTCTTCAGGAAACCGGTGGCCAGGCTGGCCGCCATGGTCATGGGGCCGGTGCGGAACAGGGCGTATTTCAGGGCGATCCGGGCTTGGTTGAACAGGCTGCGCACCTCGTCGTTCAACGTGGGTTCGTTGCATTTGAACACCAGCCGGGCCTGCAGGTGATCCTGCAGACCCTTGCCGACGCCGGGCAGGGCGTGGATCGGTTCGATCCCGTTGTCCTTCAGGTGTTCGGGATCACCGATTCCGGACAGCATCAGGATTTGGGGCGAGTTGATCGCGCCGCCCGACAGGATGACCTCGCGCCGGACCCGCAACTTTTGTTCGGCGCCGGTCCGGTCGCGATAAGTCAGACCCACGGCCTGTTTGCCCTCCAGCAGGATCCGCGTCACCAGGGCGTGGGTGATGATGTTCAGGTTCGGCCGCTTGCGGATCGGCTTCAGATAGGCCACGGCCGCGCTGCACCGCCGCCCGTTGCGGGTGGTCAGCTGGAAATAGCCGACGCCCTCTTGCGTGGCGCCGTTGTAGTCGGGGTTGAACGGATAGCCCGCCGCCTGCGCCGCGGCGACCCAGGCATCGCAGATCGGGCGCTGGATGCGCATGTTGGACACCGACAGCGGGCCGCCCGTTCCGTGATAGTCGTCAGCACCCCGTTCCTGATCCTCGCTGCGTTTGAACAGGGGCAGAACGTCCTCCCAGCCCCAGCCCGCGTTGCCCATCTGGCGCCAGCGGTCATAATCCTGTTTCTGTCCGCGCACATACAGCAGCCCGTTCAGCGAAGACGAACCACCCAGGACCTTGCCGCGCGGCCAGTCAATCGAACGGCCGTTCAGGCCCGGATCGGGTTCGGTGCGGTAACACCAGTCGACCGACGGGTTGTGCATCGTCTTGAAATAGCCGACAGGGATGTGAATCCACGGGTTGGTGTCCGGACCGCCGGCCTCGAGCAACGCGACGCGCGTACCGGGATCGGCGCTGAGGCGATTGGCGATGACACAGCCCGAAGATCCAGCCCCGACAATCGCGTAATCAACCTCCATCATCGCCTCCTTTTGCTGCCGATGAAAAAAACTCTATGCAAAACGCATCAACTAAACTAGCATTTTTTGATACATAACGTCTCAAAAATTGCGATAGGGAGGATGGCAATGGAGATCGGACGGAAACTGAGTGGAATTTCCCGGAGGGATTTTTTCCGCGTCGCTGGACGCTACGGGATGAGCTCGACCCTTTTGGCCGCAGGCGGATTCGGAGGGGCGATGAGCTTGGCCAACCTAGCCCAAGCGGCTGAATCTACATATGAGAAGAGGTTCTCGAAAGAACCCAAGCACACGCTGAAATTTGGTGCGGCGGGGTTCAACACGCGCAACCTGCTGATCGAGCGCGCCGGAGCGATCGAATTCGCGCGCGATCTGGAAGAGCGCACGGATGGCGAGATTCGCATCGAGTTCATCGGCGACAACCAGATCTGCGGGCAGCTGAGCTGTGTCGAGAAGACCCAGCAGGGAATCGTCGACATCTATGCGGCCTCGACCCAGAATTCGGCCGGCGGAGCGCCTTATCTGAACGTTCTGGATTATGCCTACATGTTCCCCAGCCGGGCTGCGCAATATCATTTCTTCTATAGCCCGGCCAGCCAGCGCATCCTGCGCGACCCGCTTGAAAAGCGCCACGGGCTGAAATTCCTGTTCACACATTGCGAACTGCGGGGCCTGCAGATGGGATCGACCTTCGCCGACAAGCCGACGGTTACCAAGCTCGAGGAGCTGTTCGGCACCAAGAACCGCGTGACCGGCACCCAACTGGGCCGGATTGCCATGCAGCTTCTGAACCTAAATCCGGTGCCCGTCGCGTGGGAGGAAACGTTGGACGCACTGAAAACCGGCCTGATCGACGGGGCCGAGACCTGGGCTTCGGCTGTGGCCTATGCCAACATGGCGCCGGTCGTGTCGCAGTCGGTCAACCTGCAGTTCTTCTGCGGCACCGAACACACCTCGATGTCGGCCAAGGTGTTCGACAGTCTGGGCGGTGAGTTGCAGGACGCGGTGATGGAGTCGGCCTATTTCACGCAGGCCCTGATCCAGGGGGCGAACGAAGCCGCGCTGGTCAATACCGTGGGCTTCTCGGACCCGCAGCTGCCCAACACGATTTTTGCCGAGAACGGCGTGCGCCCGGCCTTCCTGCCGGACGATCAGCTGAAGCTGGCCGAGGAAATGTGTGCTCCGAACTACAATCCTGAACCCTGGGCCGAATGGCGCGAGCGGCTGAACAAATGGGCCGGCGGCATCGACACCTATCAAGAGATCTACGATATCGCGCGCGAGATCCCGGCCGACACGCTGCCGGAAAACGTCGAACCGCGCCGTTGGTGGAAGGGCGAAGCCTGACCAGGGCTGACAGGACCGGCCTGCATCGGCGGGCCGGTTTTATCGGGGACCGATTGGGAGGACGGGGTTCATGTCGTTTTGGGCAGATGTCGGCGCGATTTTCGGTGCCTTGCTCAGCAGGGATTCATTCGAGATTCAATCAGCCTTGCGGTCAGACGCCGCCTGGGCCGTGGGCGCGGTGGCGGCGGCGTTGGGGGGGCTGTTGGTCATGTTCGTCTATCGCAAGGTTCCATTCATCGAACGCCATTTCGAGCGGTCGGTCATGGTGTATTCCTATCTTGCGATCGCACTGATCATTTTCTGGGGCGTGATCGACCGTTTCGTGTTTAACGATCAGGAGCCTTGGTCGACCACCATTCCGCCGCTGCTGTTCATGGTGATGGCGTGGTTCGGCGCCTCGTACAACGTGCGGCTGCGCACCCATCTGAGCTTCAGCGAATTCCGGTCGGCCATGCCGCGCGGCGGGCAGTTGGCCTGCCTGATCTTGGATGCTGTTCTGTGGTACGGGTTTGCCGTGATCGTCATCGTGACGACCTCGCGTCTGGTGGCGTTGTCGGCGTCGAATTTCCAGATCGTGCTGGGCACCGACAACGTGATGCAGTGGTGGTTTCTGCTGACTGCGCCGCTGTCCTTCTTCCTGATGGTCGGCAGGGTGTTCCAAAACCTTGCCGACGATCTGCACAACTGGAAAACCGGGCAGCCGCTGATCCAGCAAGCCGTGATCGGAGCAGACTGATGACCGATGGAACTTGGGTTACACTGATTTCGCTTGGGGTGACGTTCCTGTTCATGCTGGGCGTGCCCGTGCTGCTGGTCATAGGCTATTGGGTGGTCGGCTGTTCCTTCGTGCTGGGGCTGACGCTCGACAACATGGGGGCCGAGTTGCTCAACGTGTTCAACAAGGGCTTTGCGCTGCTGGCGATGCCGCTGTTCATCCTGACGGGTGATCTGATCAACAAATCCGGCATCGCCCGAAGGCTGAGCGATTTCGCCTATGCTTGTCTGGGATGGATACGCGGCGGTCTGGCCATGGCCTCGTTGGGGGCCTGTGGTCTGTTTGCCGCCATATCGGGGTCGAACTCGGCCACCACCGCGACGATCGGGTCCATGCTGCACCCCGAGATGGTCAAGGGCGGCTATGACGAGCGGTTCAGCGCCGCCACCGCCGCGGCCGGCGGCACGGTCGGCATCATCATCCCGCCGTCGATCATCTTCATCGTCTATGGGTTTCTGATGAACCTGCCGATTTCCGAGCTGTTCGTGGCTGGCATCCTGCCCGGCGCGCTGATGGTGATCGGGATGCAGTTTGCCTGCTGGGTCATCTGCCGCATGAACGGTTGGGGCCATCTGATTCCGCTGCAGATGAACCGCATCCTGAAAACCGCCTTTGGCGCCTGGCTGGGGTTCTTTGCCATAGGGCTGGTTCTGTGGGGGATCTACACGGGCAAGTTCTCTCCGACCGAGGCCGCGGGGGTTACCGTCGGGTTCTGCGTGATCGCCGGTCTGGTCAGCCACCCGATCAACCGGATCATGGGCGCGCGTGGCGACATTTCCCCCACCGAAAAAAGCTTTGCCGAGATGATCGTGGTCGAAGGCTTCACCATCCCCGAGATCCCCTCGATCGTGATCCGGTCGGCGCAGATCACCGGCATCCTGGCCCCCCTGATCGCGATTTCCGTCGTGATGCAGCAGATCCTGTCTCTGCTGGGGGCCCAGCAGACGATCGGAGATTTCGTGACCTCGATGGGCGGCTATCACGCGGTGCTGTTCACCTCGATGGTGATCGTGTTCTTTTCGGGGATGGTCCTCGAAAGCCTGCCGGTGACAATCATTCTGGCTCCGATCCTGGCCCCGATCGCAGCGTCGGTGGGTGTGGACCCGATCCATTTCTCTGTCATTTTCCTAGTCGGCGCGTCGATCGGCTTCATCACGCCGCCCTATGGGCTGAACCTCTATGTGGCCTCGGGCGTGACCGGGGTGCCGTATTTCCGCCTTCTGCGCTATACGGTGCCTTATCTGGTGGCCTTGCTTTCGGTCTGGTTCCTAGTGGCGATGGTTCCCGATTTGGCCTTGATCCTGCTGCCGAACAACTGAACAGTGGCCGGATGACAGACCCCGAGGCAACCGAACGCGACACGCAGATTCCCCCCAACCTGCGCCTGCTGGTCATTCTAGAGGAGGTGGCCCGGCGCGGAGTGGCGATGCGGCCGGCCGACCTGATCGAGACGCTCGGCCTAGCCAAGCCAACCGTTCACCGGCTGCTGCAGACGGCCGAGGCCGAGGGGTTTCTGCAGCGCGACCTCGATGGCCGTTCATACGGTCCGGGGCCAAGGCTGCGGCGCCTTGCGGTCAATACCATCTCGGCCGAACATCTGCGCACCGCGCGGCTTGCGATCCTGCGGGGGGTGGCGGACGAAATCGGAGAAACCTGCAACCTGGCCATCCCCGACCGCGAGGGGATGATCTATCTGGATAGGGTCGAGACCAAGTGGCCCCTGCGCATTCAGTTGCCGATCGGGACGCAAGTGCCGTTTCATTGCACTGCCAGCGGCAAGATGTATCTGTCCACCCTGCGGCAGAAGCCGCTGAATGGGGTCCTGTCCGGACGCCCGCTGCAGCCCCGGACCCAGCGGACCATGACCGACCCGAATGCCTTGCGGGCCGAGATGGAGAAAATCCGCAGCCAAGGGTATTCGACCGACGATGAAGAATTCATGACCGGAATGGCGGCGGTTGCCGTACCGGTCCGGGACAGGCGCCAGCGCCTGGTGGCCACCCTGTCGGTTCACGCCCCGACCCAGCGCCACGATCTGTCCGGCCTGCTGGGGTTTCTGGACGTGCTGCGCGACGGGTCCGAGCGGCTGTCGGCCTTGCTGAATGACTGATATCACCCTCTGCGGGCCAAGGCCGGATCGCCCCCCCAGGTGCCCGACCCGGACGCGCGTTCAGTTTGCGGCCGCGGTTTTCAGTCCGGGCTTTTCCAAGCCGCGCTCGGTCAATGACTCTTCGAAATCCTTGGCCAGGGCATCGCGGTCATGCGATGCGAAATACCAGCGGATCGTGCGGTCGAGCCCGTCCGAGAAGGTGACCTTGGGCTCCCAATCCAGCAGCTTTTTGGCCAGGCTGTTGTCGGCCACACGGTTGTAGGGGCCGGTGGGTTTGCTCAGGTCTCGCTGGATCTCGGCGTCGAGCTGCGTCCGTTCGAGGATCATTTTGGCCGCCTGCAGAACCGAGGTACGCTCCATCGTGCCGAGATTGACCGCGGTGCCGTCCTCGATCCGTTCAGCCGCGCGGATCGTGCCTTCGACGATGTCCGATACATAGGTCCAGTTGCGAATCTGTTCGCCGGTGCCCCACACGACAAATGGGTTCTGCTGCAGAAAGGCCCGCCCGATCATCGCCACGACCGCATGGTTGGCCGGGCAACGTTCGCCATAGGCCGTGAAATACCGCACCGAGGCGCATTTGAAGCCATGCTCCTCGTGATAGGCTTTCAGCGAAAGCTCGGCCATGAGCTTGGCCCAGCCATACAGATCGTCGGCCTCGTAAGGCGGTTTGACCAGATCTTCGGTCAGGTACAGGGTTTCACTCGGATCGGCCTGGATGCTGGTCGGATAGACGCAACCTGACGAGGCAAAGGTAAACTGCTCTACCCCCGCCTTGTGGGCTTCGCGGATCATGATGCTGTCCAGCGCCAGGTTGGTCGAACAGGCGGCCTGGTGGGTGCTGATATATCCCCGTCCGCCATGGGTCGCGGCCAGGTGGAACACGACATTCATGTCAGCGACGGCCTCGGCTGCGGTGGTCGGGTCCAGCAGGTCGGCCTCGCGAAATTCGACGCGGCCACTGTTCAGGACGTCATCCAGATTTTCGCGGATGCCGCTGGACAGGTCATCGACCGCCCGAACATATGCGCCGCGCTCGACCAGGCTTTCCACAAGGTGGGATCCGATGAAAGAACACCCGCCGGTGACGAGCACGTTCTTCTTAGACCAATCCATTTTCAAATCCTTTCAAACCAATTCAATCAGTATACTCACCAAGGGTCTCTCTGCCTGCAGGGCCGCGACAGAAAGGCCGAAACGTCCGAGACGCACCTTAAAACTCTGACCGCAAATCATTCACCCGTCAACACGGGCGATTGACAGGTTCGGACCGGTATGCACGCATTTGCTTCAGGTCTCTGGCCCGCCCGGTTTTGATGGCTGCGGGGCAGGGACCAAGAAAGCGATCGGCGGCAGCGGGAAACCAATGAAACGGCAGTTCACCCAGAACGTGGCATGGAGCACGGTCGCCAGCTGGCTCGAACAAATCGCGGCAGCGCTTATTTTTCTGGTGATTGCCAAGCTCATCGGCGTGGAAAGCTTTGGCGTGGTGTCCATGGCTTTTGCCTTCCTGTTTCTGGGCGAATTTCTGGTGCGCGATACGATCACCGAAGGCATCGTCGCACGCGAGGTCATCGAGCCCGGGCGGCTTGAGGCCACATGGGTTGTTCTGCTGGGGCTGGCCGTCGCGATCGTTCTGATTTTGACGACAATCGCCAACATCGCGGCGTTTGTTTACCAAGAGCCCATCGTCAAACCCTTGTTGATGGCCGCCAGTCCGACGGTCTTGATGATAGCCGCCGCCGGGGTGCCGACAGCCTTGCTCCGGCGCCAGCTGGCCTTCAAGGCGCTGGCCATTCGCACTATCGCCGGCGTGGCGGCCGGCGGAGTGGTGGGCATCACCATGGCGGCCAAGGGTTTTGGTGCCTGGAGCCTTGTTGGCCAACGGCTGACGGAAATCGGTGTGAACAGTCTACTGGCATTCCTGGCGGCGGGTTGGGTGCCCAAGAAATGGCCGTCGCGATCCGATTTCGCCATGGTGAAGGGGCTGGGGGCGCAAGTTCTGCGGCTGCGGTTTATCACCCTTGTGATTCTTCAGACACCCACTGTGATGCTGGGATACATGGCCGATCCGCGAGCCGTCGGCCTGTTCGCCTTTGCGGCCCGACTGTCCGAGATCGTTTTGACCGTGTTCGTCAAAAGTCTGCAGGGGGTCGGGCAACCGGCAATCGCGGCGCTGCGGCGCAGCCGGCAGTCGACGGCGGATTTCTACCTCGACCTGATCGAGCTGGCCGCACTCAGCGGTTTTGTCGCCTATACCGGGCTGGCTTTGATCGCCTTTCCGCTGGTCGATCTTTTGCTGGGTCCCGAATGGCATGAAGCCAGCCGCATCCTGCCGTTCCTGTGCCTGGCCTATGCAATCATTGCGCTGAGTTCGATCCAGGAGGCTTACCTGCTGGCGCTCGACAGGGTGCAGCCGCTTCTTTGGGCTGCTTGGGCCGAGGCGGTGCTGGGCCTCGTCTTGATCGGACTGGCCAGCCAATTCGGGCCGGTCACGGCCGCGGCAGCGGTGGCGCTGCGCGCGCTTCTGGCGTTTCCGCTGCGGATGCGGGCCGCGCACGCCCCCGAGGCAATCAGACCCATTCAGTTCTGCAAGATGCTGGTCGCGCCGTTGCTGTTGGCTGCGGGGATGGCCGTTGTAGTGGGCGGCTGGCGGCTGGCCATGCTGGGGCGTATCCCCGATGCGATCTATGTCGCCGCGGCCATCGGGATCGGCGTGGTATCGACAGGGGTTATTCTGCTGGGCTTCATGCCGCGTGCGGTGGACCGGTTGCGGGCGTTTCTGAACAGCCCGCCATAAAGGAAAGGGTGCAGTTCGCCGGATTGTGCCCTAAGCTTGTTTGAATTCGTTTTGGTAAGGTTTTGGTATGAGTGTGAGGACGTGATGATCGATTGGATCAAGAAAAAGCTGTTTCTGGTGAAATGGGGCCGCGTGGCGCGCAAATGGCCAGTCGAACGGCTGATGGCCACGACCGATCTGGACCTCACTGATGATGAAATCGCCGAGATGAAATGGGGCATCCATTCGTGGCGGCAGCTGATTCCCTGGTATCTTGCGCGATTTGATACGCTGAAAGACAAGCGTCAGTTCTACTGTTTCGGCGTTGCCCATGGAAGCACAGTAGAAGGGCTGGTCATGGGCCTGCAGAACCGCGACATGGAGATTCCGTTCATGCACCTGTTCGACTCGTTCGAAGGTCTGCCCCAGGAAGACCCGGGTATCCAGGTTCCGGCGGTGTGGAATGTAGGTGCCTTCTCCGCGCCGCTGCCCGAGCTGAAGAAAAAGCTGGCCGCTATGGACATGACGGACGATCGATGCGCGATCCACCAGGGGTGGTTTTCCGAAACGCTGCGCCCCGAACTGGTGGAAAGCGGCGTCTTTCAGCCCGCGGCCTATGTCGATATCGATGCCGACCTCTACAACAGCACGATGGATGTTCTGGACTTCATGTTCCAACACCGCCTGATCCGCCCGGGAACGCTGATCGGCTATGACGACTGGGGCGACACCGATCTTTGGACCGCTGGCGAAAGCCGGGCACACAAGGAGATCGTCGAAAAATACGACGTGAAATGCGCCCAGCTGTTTTCCTGGGGCGAACCGCCGTTGATCCGCAAGCTGTTTCTGGTCGTCGACGTCGGAGCAAGTTGACGGGGCTCCGGGTGCTCTGGCCCAGGGATTCTGACAAACCGGTTGCGCAAAACGGGAGGGGTGCAATGGAAGACAACATGCAAGCTTCGAGCCGGGCCGAGGCCTGGCCATTCGGGGCGATCCGGGTTGTCGTGGCGATGCTGGCCCTGGGCTTGTTTGCCTTTGCGCTTTGGGGTGCGCTGGACCTATCCGTGCTCCGACGCGTGGAATGCTGGTGGCTCATGGTCGCGGCCGTGGCGCTGTTCGGGGTCGCGTTGACGCTGGGCACGCCCTGGCAGGCGGCCGGGTTGACGGCGGCAACCTTCCTTGTGGGGTTCGGCGCTCAGCTTGCAGTCCGAGAGCCAACGTGGTTTCAGAACGTCCGCTTCCGGTCCGACGTCTTTTCCGTGGCAATGATGGGGGCCGTGTTGGCGCAGTCCGCCGTCGCGGCCCTGGTCCTGTTCAAACATCGCGCGCTGGCCGAGGCGCCACGGGTGCTGCGCGATCTGGGCGTTCTTCGGGTGGCGATCTTCCTGGCCATTCTGGTGATCGCTGCAAAGGGCGCGATGGGCTTCGTAGCGACCGAAAACTATCCCCGGCTGGTCAAACATGTCGTCATCGGTTCGGCCTTCATCGGCATCAACCTGGGCAGCTTCCTCGCTATCATGATGTCCCTGCCAGCGCATAGGTTGCGCGACCTGTCCCAGCGGGTCGCGCGAAACCTCAGCCTGCCGGGCAGCGGCGATCAGGTCCGAAGGCTCGACAGGGCTGTCCCGATCTGTGGGGCGGTCTTTCTGTTGCTGATGTCCCTTCTGGTCAGTCTGGCCGCTTTGGAGGGCGTCCCGCACCTGGACGATATTCTGTACCAGTTCCACGCCCGCTATCTTGCGGATGGGCTGCTGACCCTGCCGGTGCCGCCATCGACCCAGGCTTTCGACCACTATCTGATGGATACCTATCAGGACCGCTGGTTCGTCACGACCTTCCCGGGCTGGGCGGCAGCCCTGGCGCTGGGGGTCAAGCTGGGGGCGCCTTGGCTGGTCAATCCGGTTCTGGCTGGCATCAGCGTTCTGCTGCTGCACGTCTTTACCCGCAAGATGACCGACCGGGGCACGGCCAACCTGGTGGTTCTGCTCATGGCCGTATCGCCCTGGATCATCTCGATGGCGGCTACTCAGTTGATCCACACCTTTACTTACGCACTGGTTCTGGGGGCCTGGGTCCTTCTGCTGAAGGCCCGGGAAAAGCCGTCTGTGATTTTTCCGTTCATCGCCGGCGCGCTGATGGGGTGGCTGCTGATGACACGGCCGTTGGAAGGGTTGTTCATGGGGGTTCTGACCGGGCTTTGGACGCTGACATTCCTTGCGGACCGGCGGCATTGGCGCACGGTTCTGGCCTATGGGTTGGGCTGTATCGTCGTGGGCGGGCTGATTTTTCCCTACAACGCCTATCTGACCGGCGACCCGCTGACCACGCCGTTGAACGCCTATTACGAAGAATATTGGGGGCCGGGATCCAACGCGCTTGGCTTCGGGCCGGATATCGGCGCGCCGGACTGGGGCAATGTCGATGTCTTTCCCGGGCACAGCCCGCTTGAGGGGCTGATCAACAGCCAGCAAAACCTCTATGAACTGAACTTTTCGCTGTTCGGTTGGGGTGGAGCCTCGCTGGCCTTTGTGCTGTTCTTCGTCTTGTGGGGCCGTTGGAGCAGATTTGCCGGCGGGATGGCGTTGATCGTCGTGACCACGATCTGCCTGTACGCGCTGTTCTGGTTCTATGGCGGCTATTTCGCCGGGCCGCGATACTGGTTCATGACCAGCGTCCCGCTGTTGATCCTGACGGCATTGGGGATCACGACGGCTGCGCGCAGGTTTTCGCAACTGTACCCCGACGGGCTGGCGCAGCAGCGGCTCGGCGCGGGCGTCGCGTTTCTCTGCCTGTGCTCGGTTCTGGTGTTCGAAAGCTGGCTGGGCTTCAACCGGTATCCCGAAATCAACGGGTATCACGACGAATTCGAAACGCTGGCCCGTCAGGATGCATACCGCAACAGCCTTATGTTTATTTCGACCGATGCAGACCGGGAATACGGTAGCGCCTTCTGGCTGAACGATTTCACCCCGGGCGCAGACAGCCCGTTGTTTGCGATGGACTTGGGGCCGGAAAGCAACCGGACCGTTGCCGCTGCCTATCCAGGACGTGCGATCTATTTCCTGAAAGGGCGATCCAGCGATCAGGATCATGTGGTCTTCACCCGAGGCCCGATCTCCGCCTCTGAACTCGAACAGCCGTGACGAAATCGGCCGAACTAGCGGGTCGGATAGGTCTCTACCAGCGGTGACCCTGCGTCGAGCTGGTCGATCAGGCCACCGGGGCGCACGCCGTATTCATTGTAGCCGTCGGTTGCTCCGGTGGCATAGTAGATGAACTCACGGTCGTAGTATCCGGGCGCCGAGGGGGATTGATCCTGAATGAGGGCGTTGTTCAGAACGACCCAGTCGGGTTGGTTCTTGTAGCCGATGATGCCTGCAACGGCGTTCTGTTCGATCACGACATATCGTGATGCGGAAACATTGATCCGCGGGATTGTAACCTTGCCGGTTTCCGCGCGGCGCACCCGAATGACCGAATTCTTTCGAATGGACAGGTTGTCGATACCATGAACCGAAATTCCATGCGTGTGCGCATTGTAGATAACGTTGTTTTCGATCAGGACGTTCTGATGGCGCAGCATCGGATCGGCCAGGTTCTTTCGGTCGCCGCCCATCCATATGGTCTGGGCATAGTCGCCGGCGCCCATGTCAAAGATATTGTCCCGTATCGTGATGTTCGTGCTGCGCCGGTTCGAACTGCGCAGGATCTGCACCATGTCGCGATGGTCCTTGTTGCCCTTCACGCCCCGGAAATTGTGCATCCGGTTGGCTTCGATCACCAACCCGTCGATCACTCCCAGCGCTATGCCGTCCGATCGGATGTCCGAGAAATCATTGCCCCGGATGGTCAGGTCGACGACGCTGTCACCTGTCAGTGCCTTCCACCATTTGCGAAAGACCGAGCCGGAAATGGAAATCTTGGCGCTGTCCCGGATGCGCAGCCCCCGACCATGGCCGGCCCCAGCCCTGTGCCCTCCATCAAAAACCGAATTGGTGATAGTGATGCCCCGACTGTTCAGGATGCTGAAACGGTTGGCCGAGTCCTTTTCGCCCTGCGAATACTCGTAGTCAAAGACCAATCCATCAAGAACCAGGTTCCCCGCGGCATCGATCCTCAGTTCGGTAAAGCAGGCAGGTGACGCCGCAGATGCCGACCGAAGCGTGACCGGCGCCTTGAACGCCCTTTTGACCTTCAGCGCACCGTAGTTCCCGGCCTGCAAGACAATTACCTCACCCCCGGTGGCCGTTTTCAGCGCGCTTGACAGGGCGTTTGCGTCCGCGATGGCCAAGCTCTTTATCGTCGCGGGCCCAAGTGCTGGAACGGTGTGACCGTTGCAGGTCGAAGAGGCCGCGGCGGTGCGTCCAGGCTGCAGGGCGCACACACCCGCGATTAGGGTGAGAACTCGCAACAATAAACACATTTGAAACCTATTTGTCTGAACAATCCCAAAGGGCATGCAAACAGGCTAAGCGCGCCCGAAGGCCATGTCCACAATTCGAATCTACAGCGACTGAAAGGAGCGAAGGTGGTAGCATGCCAAATTGACGTAGCGGCATCCAGCAAATGATTGCTCATCGCCCACGAGGTTGCGCAGAGAAATGCCCGGATAATGGCAAAATTGTGTCCGTTGTTGCGCTAAGCGAATCAATACGTCAAACGAGAGGCTACCGCGAAGGGAAGGGGAACAATTCCCGGTATCGAGTAACGAGTTAGCTCGGAAATGACGGCGTTGGGGCAATTTTGTCTCAATACAGGCAACAATTTCCAGACATAGCCACATTCCGGACAACCTGTCGCCTTCGTGCGGCGGTTCCCTCTGGTCCCAAGTAGCGGGAAATGGCGCGCTGCACTCACAGCGCCTGACACAAAGAAGGTGAAACATGACGACAGCAATCACTGTGACGTCCGAGGCCGAACTGAAATTGGCGTTGTCGAAAGCGGTCGGTGGGGAAACGATACTGCTTGCGGCCGGCGATTACGGAAAGCTCAGCCTGAAAAACATTCAATTCGCGTCGGATGTGACGATCAAGTCCGCCGATCCGAACGCGATGGCAAGTTTTTCAGAAGTTTACCTGACGAACGTCTCGAACATCAAGTTCGATGAGATCGTGTTCGACTATACCTACACTCAAGGTGATCGGAACCACACCACCAAGTTCCTGATCTCGCACAGCAGCAACGTCACCATCGACAACTCGGTCTTCGACGGTGACTTTGCAAGCGGAACGGGAACCAGTGCGGATGGCACCGGCTTCGGAAAGGGTCTTGTCATTCGCGACTCGAACAATATCGACGTAACGAACACCGAGTTCCATTCTTGGTGGAAGGCCCTGGGCGCCTCGCGGTCGAGCGACATCGACTTCATCGGAAACAACATTCATACCATCCGCTCGGACGGTATCTCCTTGGGCGAGGTGCAGAATGTTCTGATCGAAGGCAACTATATTCACGACTTCGGCGGCGCCGCAGGTTCCGGTGATCATCGCGACATGATCCAGATTCAGCGTTCGAACGGGACAGGCAGCGACAATATCATCATCAGGAACAACGTTCTGGACATCGGTGCAGGGGACTACACCCAGGGGATCTGGGCAGGCGCAGACAAGGCGGTCTATTCCGATCCGACGCACTGGAACCACAACATCGTGATTGAAAACAACGTTCTGTACAACGCGCATGCCAACGGTATCGCGGTTCATATGATCGACGGCCTGACAATCAACAACAACACTCTGATCGCGGTGCCGACCCAGCAGACGGGTGGTGTGGCCACCCCCAAGATCATCGTCGGTGGCGGGTCGCAGAATGTCACCATCGAACAGAACGCCACGCCTTCGGTTGTGGGCTACAACGGCCAATCGCACTGGTCGGTGCAGAACAACGCCATCATCCAGAACAATGATCCCTCCCAGCCGGGCTACTATGACACGCAGTTCGTGTACCACGCTACGTCCGCGACCGACGGCTACAACCAGTATGGCGTCGTGACGGGCAGTACGGTCGACCTGCTGGATGCAGGATCCAGCATCGTTGACGGGTATCCGATGGACATGGGCAGCTGGACCGGAGCTGCTCCGTCGAACGGAAGTGGTTCGGGAACGGTCTCTGCGCCAACGACCCCTAATACCGGCACGTCTGCGCCTGCGGATGGATCGGGATCGACGACCGCGCCCAACGATGATGCATCGACACCGACCGCCCCGGATTCCGGTCTGTCCGCGCCCACGTCGCCGGATGCGGGAACTTCGGCACCCGTCGTTCCTGGCAATGGGTCCGCGGGATCTGGCGCGTCTACTGCGATGGTATTCGACGACTTTGTCCTGGACATCGCTGGGCTTCCGGGCAACGGGCAGGCCACGTTGAAGGACGATGCGCAGGTCGTTGACACGGCGAACGGCCCTGTCGTTCATTTCGATGGCCACAAGGACCAGCTGAAGATCGGCCGCCTGCAGCAGTTCGAAAATTCGGATCAGCTGGCATTCGCGGTGGAATTTGCCAGGGATGAGGCCGATGGCAGCGCGCAACGGCTGGTCTGGAATAAGGGTCACATCGGCCTCACGATCGTTGACGACGGGTTGAAAGCCCATGTCAGAAACAACGATGGCAAGTTCCACGAAGGCTTCTATGTCGCGGATCTTGGGCTGAACGATACTCAGGAACACGAGATCGTCGTGATGGCCGATCAGGTCGCTGATCGGCTGCAGGTGCTGGTTGACGGTCAGGTCGTCCTGGACAGAACGGACATCGATCTCGATTTTTCCGGAGGCCGCGAATGGGGCTGGGACATCGGCTTCAGCCACGGTCGCTATGCCGACGGTGACCTCGGCGGTTTCGCAATCGACGATGACGTTCAGTTTGTCGATCCGCTGGGTGGCAACGCGGGCGACTTTCTGGCCTGAGGCCGGGAAGACCTGACTGATTTAGTACAGGAGCGGGCAGGGTGGCGACCATTCTGCCCGCTTCGTGGTTTTTCAACCAATTCATTGCCAAGTCCTCTGTGGATTCGGCATATAGTCGTGGTTGAATTGAAAGTGTTTGTTCATGATTTTTTCGGATCGCCACAGGTTTGTCTTCATCCACATCCCGAAATGCGCCGGCACGTCGGTTCGTGTTGCGGTGATGCCGTACCATGATGCCGATGAGCGCTTTATCCGCACCATTGAGCGGCACCCCAGGTTCGGCGAGTTGGATTTTCGCCATCTTCCTTTGCACCTGCTGCGCGAAGTGGACCCTGAAGCCTTCGAAAAGCTGACGGTCTACGAAAGCTATGCGCTGATCCGAGACCCTTTTGAGCGCTTTCGCTCGGCGATGGCCCAAAGGGCCAAGATGTATCTGGGATGCGAACTCGCTCAGATGCCGGAAGACAGGATACGATCCGAGCTGCAGATCGTTCAGGACTATTTGCGGCAGGAACCTGACGTGATCGCGCCGGAGTTCATTCATTTCGCGCGCCAGTCGGATTTTGTACAGATTGGCGACGAGGTTCTCGTTCGCAACCTGTTCCCCGTTGAACGGCTGGATGATCTGGCGACGGCACTGGCGCAACGTATCGGTCTGAAAACCCTTCCGGTGGGACATGCCAACAAGACCCAGGTATTTCGTCATCCCCAGTTGAAGAATCTGGCACGGGCCGGCAGTGCGGCGGCGCGGCGAATGCTGCCTGACCCGGTGCACGACGCCGTGCGCCGATCAGCGCGCCGTTTGCTGATGAAGCCAATCGTAACTGCCCCTCAGCCGGTCTTCGATTCCGCGCAGGTTCGGGACTTCGTGGCCAACCATTACAGCGCGGATGTTGCCTTGCACCAAAAGGTCCGGCAGCGAATACGCCAATCCGCTTGACGCTCCGAGGCGGCGCTCAGGGCTGCGGTTCCTTCACGCGGATGCCGGTGCTCGCATCGGCATCCCGCAGCAGCGCAAGCGCCTGTTCGATACGCTCCTCGCTCCAGTTCCAGCGCAGTTTCTGCACGGGCACCGCACCGGTTTTCAGGGCCAGGGAGGTTTCTTCGATGTTGATGCTGTGAGTCACCGCATCATGCACCAGATGCGGCCCATAGCAGCTGATCTTGGGAATGTCGTCGAACGCGCGCCGGAACGTTCGGCTGGTCAGGCGCAGATAGTCCAGCATGACATGCGGCCAATAGTAGTTGTGCGGTTTCGATCGGCCGTCCCAATACTGGAAACTGGCCTGCTCCCAATGGGATACGACTATGCCGTCAGGCTCGGAGGCCAGAAACCAATTGGTCATGGAGCGGCGCATACCCGGCCAGATGAACCAGCGATCATTCTTTGTCCAAGTGAAAGCGAAGAACCCGCGCTGCGACGCAAACGGCAGCCAATTGTCGAGCGGCTGGAGGCAATAGGTCGTTGCGTCCACCCAAACTCCGCCAAATCGCCGCAAAAGGCGCAGGCGCAGAAGGTCCGCGTAGGACTGAACAGGCAACACCGTCGGATCGTGCTGCAGCTCGGCGACATCCGCCGCCGTGTTCGCGTCAAGAACACGAATGCTCCAGCCGGGATTGTGCCTGCGCCACGAGGCGATGCATTCCTTCACAAGCGGCGGCGCGCCTTCTTCACCGCGGTCCCAATAGATCCAGATCGTCTTGGGAATGCTGCGCGGTGCGGATTTCGAAAAGAAATTGGGTTTGCCCCATATCTTCTTCCGGGCTCTTCGCCCGAAAGTCGGCAACATGCGCGCGCCCACGATAAGAACAAAGAGCCACGTCCTGAGTTTGCCGGCGGGCATGCGATCTCCACTGAACCAACCAAACGGCCACAAGGGCCATCCGCACTATGTACCAACAACAGCCGGCACGTCATTTATTTTGAAAGCCGCGCCAGCCTTCCTGGTGCAGTTGGCATAACAATGACCAGCGCTTCAAGCCATTGTTGCCCGATGGGCAGACAAGTTTCCGTTGCGGTCAAAGGGTCATTGTAATCAATGGGTGTCGCTTTATGATTCCAAGCGATTGGTTTTCCGGTTTTCGAGGAAGAGTGATGGCGGTTGTCTCGCAGGTTCTGCAAGCAGTCTATTTTGACATCACGAAAGTTGGCAGCAGCAGCCTGAAGGAAATGCTCTGGGAACTGGATCGTGGTGAACCATTCAAGGGCCGCGGCGCCACCCGCGTCTTGAACAACCTGCGTTGGCGCCTGGCACGGGCCAAGCTGGTACGCGCGCGCAACATTCATGAACAAGACGGATTTCGAACCCAGATCTTCCGAAAGGCCGTGGTGCCGGATGGCTTTGCGACATTCACGCTGGTCCGTGACCCGGTCGCCCGGCTGCAATCGGCCTGGCGCGACAAGGTCCACCGCAATCAGTTCCGCTGGCGCGACGAAGAGATGGATATCGAGAACGAGGGGCTACCCCTTGATCCGACCTTTGGCGAATTTATCGACCATTTCAGTGAATACCGCGCTGTCAGCCGCCCCGTTCGGGTGCACACGACCCCGTATTCATGGCACTTGGGCCCCGATTTGGGGTTTTTCGATCATGTCTTCCGGCTCGAGTCGGTCAACGACATGTATTCTTTTCTGTCCGAACGCCTGGGGCGGCCGTTTCCGGTGCAGCATGTCAACAAATCCAAGCCTGGGCCGCGCGACAGCACTCTGACAGAGCGACAGATCGATGCGTTGCTGGAAATAACCCAGCCCGACTATGATCTGTTGGGTTCGTTGTATGATATCGAGGACGCCGAAAAGAGGCTCCGTGCCCAATTGGGCCGGTGAAAGACACAGAGTGATGACACTGGCTGCACAGGATAGAATTCAATCTGGGGGGCGCGCGGAAGACGTCTCGCCCAACCGGCTTTTGATTGCGCTCTTCGTCGTATCTCTGGTGATGCCGTTCTTCTTTTTTCTGGGCGGCCTTCGGCTGAGCGTCTATCGCCTCTACCTTCTTGTCTTTGCGCTATTGTTCTTTGTCCGCTGGGTAAATGGCTCGGCCGGAAAAATCCGTGCGCCGGACATTCTGGTGATCACGGCAAGCCTGTGGATGATGATAGCAATGTTCGTCAATCACGGGATGAGCGCGCAATGGCAGTTTGCAGGTATATTGGTGATCGAAACCGTCGTTCCCTATTTGGCTGCGCGTGTTCTGATCCGAAGCCTGTCATCCTTTCAGGCATTCGTCCGCTGGTATTTCTTGGTTGTTGCGGTTCTGCTGCCATTTGCGCTGTACGAAAACATGACAGGCACCCCCATCCTGCTGAAAACCTTCCGCGGCGTTTTTTCCGTCTATTTTGATGTGCATCAGGAACCCAGGCTAGGGCTTGAACGCGCGCAGGCGACCATGCCGCATCCCATCCTTTTTGGTGTGTTTTGCGCTCCTGCCTTCGCGCTGTCATGGTACACGCTGAATCCAGAGGCCGGGCTTTTCAAACGCGCGCGCCGACCATTCCTCGTTGGGGTCGCCGTGTTCAGCTCATTGTCGGCAGGCGCCTTCATGGGAGTGCTGCTGCAGGCCTTGCTGATCGGATGGGACGAGGTATTGAAAACGGTCAAGAACAGGTGGAAGATCTTTTTGGTGTTGTTTGGTATCCTCTATGTGATCCTGGAACTGGCATCCAATCGAAACGCCTTTCAGATCATCGCGACGGAGTTGACGTTTTCGCCGGGGGCCGCCTGGAACAGGATTCATATCTTCAACAATGCGATCGACGACGTCTTCGCGAATCCGATCTTCGGCCTTGGGCTGCGCGATTGGACCCGGCCGCACTGGCTGCGATCAAGCGTTGACAATTTCTGGCTGCTGCTTGCGATGCGCTACGGGATTATTGCGTGGTTCCTGTTGTCTCTTACAACCATCCTAATTTGCTGGAAGGCCATCTCCGCGCCTCTGACCGGATTGCTTGCGGGGGTTCGGCGGGGTTATCTGATCGCCTTCATCAGCATGATCGTTTCGGCCTTCACCGTGCATTTGTGGGACGCCACATATTGCCTCTTCATGTTCATGATGGGCGCCGGGGTATGGCTGTCCGATCCGGACTGCACGCAGGACAACGAGGACAAGGACAACCCACCTGAGACCCCGAACCGAGAGATCAGGTATACGCGGTTCCCGCATGCCGATGCGACGTCTTTACGTTAGTGCTGGTGTCATCAACCCGTGACCGTCCAGCGTTTCTGGGCCATCCGCACAGTGCGACGCAAGCGCCGCAGAAGGGGCATCTCACCAGATAGAACGGCTTCGACTTCCCCTGCATGCATGTCACCCCGCAGGGATGTCCGGGGTTTGAGATAACCGGAGTCGCGGTACCGGCCTCCGTCGCTGGACCACGCGGAGTGATAGCCGGCTGAGCGCAGAGCGCGCAGAACCCGCGCGTCATAGCGGCCAAAAGGAATTCCCGCCTCGGTTATGGCATGGCCGCAAATATCCTCGAGACATGCACGCGAGCCTTGCAATTCGTTTTTCAGTTCGGCATCGGACAGGGTGGGCCAGGCCACGTGATCGATGCCGTGGCTTCCGACCGTCATGCCTGCGGCAGACAGGTCCCGAATATGCGATTTGTCCAGGCTGCCGCTGGTACCGATCCGCCCGGACAGGACAAAGAACCGGGCACGCAGATCGTATTTCTGCAAAATCGGCAGCGCGATCTCGTGGTCCGACAGGTTTCCGTCATCAAAGGTTATCTGATAGGCTTCCGGGGTGTCCGCCACGGCCGCCAGAACCCGTTCGAACTGAGGCACCGAGACCCAAAAGGGCGCTTCCTCCGGCCCCACTAGCCGGCTTGGCTGGCCAATGCCGTGAAAAATCAGGGCAATTGCTGGTTTCATCCGCGACCTTTCACGCGTTGATGCACGGTTTCGGCCAGGCTGATCAGCGATGCCGTCAGCCCCGGCGGCTGGTATTGATATGGCCCCGGTGCCACTATTTCTACCCCTCCGGTTCGCAGTTTGAATTGGGTGACCCCGGGGTTGTTCTCTGGATCGATGCCGCCCAGGTCGAACCACTCCAACCCGTGCGATTTGCAATGCTGTATTGCCTGCCACATCAGGAAGTGGCCAGTGTTCGACCGCCGCCCTGCATCGGTTGTGGCGCCGAACAGGTAAATGCCGTTGCTGGCCGCGGCCCCGATCGTCATCGCACCCAGGTCCACGCCGTCTTTCATTGCAAACAGGACCTTGTGACTGAAATCCGCCTCCTTGAGTGGATAGTAAAACTCCGGCGGGATATCCGGGCTGAACCCTTTTGCCGAACTCACCAGTCGATACAATGCGTTGAACCGGGCGGCACATTCAGCGATGGGCAGCGTCTCGGTTTCTATCCCAGCCTTGAGGGCATTACGCAGGGGATTTCGCCATTTTCCGTGTTGGCAGCGCATCAACTCCTCGTCCGGTTGCTGGCAATCTATGGCAACCGTCCGATAGACCGGCGAGCGGTTCGTCGCGCCAAACCCGGCGGCTGCAGCCGCAAGATCCAAAAATCCGGGATCCAGCGGCGGTACGGCTGGCATCCTGAATCGCAGGATATGCCCGCTGTCCCGTGCATAGGTGCGCAGACTGGAAAACACTCTGGCCAGGGTTTCGGAGTCCGGATCCGGGTTATCGCGATGCCGCACCAAGGGGCCGGCGGCGATCCACGCTATTCCCCGGCCCAGAACGGGCACCGGCTTTATGCGCAGGCACGCCGCAGCGATGAGGCGGCCTGCGTGATCCGAAAGCGACAGAAACCGGGCATCCGCCCCGATCCGCTTTGCGGCCGCCTGAGAATAGCCGAGGGTCTGCTCGTAGGTCAGATCCTCGAATTCACCACTAATCCCTCCCCAGTCCTCGGCCGGGACCCATCGCATTTTCAGGGGCCTGTTCATAACCGCGTCCGAATCCAGCTTGTCCACAGCGCGCGGGGCCGTGTCCCCAATCGGGGCCGCAGTCTGAGAAACCACAGCCGATAGTAAAACAGGTGCAGGCCGTCGGCCCACAAAAGCAAGCAGCGTGTTCGTAAGCGCGGCAAGGGGCGGTCGTTCACCAGAACGATTGAATGGAGCGGAACAAGCTCGCCGCCATAACTCAGCTTGTATTCATACTCCCCTGCACCGGCCTCCACCAAGCCGATTCCTTCCGCGATCAGCCCAGCGACGCGCTCGACCAATCCCACGCGTCCCAATCCGATCTTGGAAAACGCAGGGTCGGTTTCGCGCGCGTTCAGCCACCAATAGGCCTTGGCCGCCAAGGTGAACCGAAGCTGGCTGGACAAGAGCCTGTCCTCCTGCCATTGCTCGTCGATCGTGGCCTGACCCTTGGCCGCCAACCGCCGCAGCAACTCGCGATAGAAATCGGCAGCCTTTGACCAATCCGAAAAATGCCCACCTTTGCCCGCGGCCACCCATTGCTGGGTGTGTAGTTCGACGAACCGGTCCATGGCCTGGTCAACCGTATCCGGGCGCGCACTGGTGTTCCTCAGCGAGGCGATTTCGTTCAGGCGCTTGAGGTCGCGGCGAACTTCGCGGCGGCGGCTTTTGGACAGTGCCGACATAAACGCATCAAGACTGTCCGGCAACGCCATCAGGGTATGGCCACGAGGGCTTTCATCCCGCAGGGGCGAGACGCATTGGCCGGTAGGCCTGCGCATGCACGCAAGATGCCGTGCGCGGTCGGACATCGGCGACAGGCTGATTGCGGAGCAGTTGAGTTGGCTGACCAGATGGTCAAAGACTGCATCGAAGAAAGTCGCGTCAAACCCCTTGGAAATGGGCAGGCTCATGACGGCAAAGTTGGGATCGACCCCGGCCAGGCGGGCGACACGCACGGGAACCGGTCCGGCCCAGATGGTCTCGATGCAGAAGGGCAGGGCAGCGCGCAATCCCGTCTGGTCGCGAAGCTCATAGCAGACCGGTTGGCGGCTGGAGGAAAACGACGTGCCATAGTGCGACCACCACGCCGCCTGCCATTCGGTCAGAAAATAGATGTCGGCGCCTGTTTCTGCGACCAGATCATCCCACTCGGCGCGGTTCATCAGTTCATGCGCCGACAACCGGATGAATTTCAGAGCCGTATCCGGCCTGGGTTTCGTATTTTCCATCACGTCGCCGGCTCTTGCCCAAAAAGATGGAACCGGATCGCCGCCCGGGACAGCCGCAATCGGGCGGCACGGTCCGGGCTGGGCTTTACAAGGCCCGCCAATCCGAAAACCATCCCCCGCAAGGCCGCACTTGCCACGAAAATCGCGCGCGTCGCCAACTCGCCGGACCGGCCATGGTGTTTTCTGGCATAGATGGTTTTGCTCTTTTGCTTCTGCACATACATGCGCGACTTGATCTGGGCGGTGCTTTTGGAACCGCCTTCAAGATGCATGATCCTGGCCTGAGGAGCAAAGACGCACCGCCAGCCGGCGTTGCGGATGCGACGGCACCAATCGGCTTCCTCAGAATAGATGAAGAACGCCTCGTCGAGGGGTCCGACCGCTTCGAAGACAGCGCGCGGGACCATCATGAACATGCCCGACACCACGTCGACATCCCGCTGCGACCGCCGATCCCAATCGTCGTATTCCGGCCAGCGGAACACGCGCTTCAGGCCGAATTCAACCACCGCCAGGCTCAGCGGACCTGGGTCCGCGAAACAGGTCTTTTGAATGGTGTCGGCGTCTTCCCAGACCTGACACCCGACACAGCCGACATCGGCATGGGCGTCCAGCCATGCACTCATGACGTCAATCGCATTGTCGAGGATGATCGTGTCGGGATTGAGCAGCAGAAGCTTGTCACCCCGGGCGATTTTCAGGCCCTGATTGTTGGCCGCCGCAAACCCCCGGTTGTCGGGATTGGCGATGAGTTTCACGTTTGGAAAACAGCGCCGGACCATGTCGGGCGTGCCATCGGTCGAGGCATTGTCCACCACGATGACTTCGTGCGGCAGGTTGGTCTGTTTTTCCACGGATTCGAGACAATCGTGCAAAATTTCGCGTGTATTCCAACTTACAATGACAATGGAAACAGTACAGCCTGACTGAGAATGATCGGTATTTGACGCCATGGCCGCAAAAATCCTGCTAAACTAAGTACAAAAAAGGGACGATCCCGTGACTGCTACATGATTTTGGGTTTGAAGCCATGGGTTCTGCAAATATTATTTTCGGGCGTTGGTGCCGAAGCTGCATTGCCGGTGGATTTCTTCCGGCGCGCAGAGAGAAAGTGATTGTAGATGGACATTGAATGCCTGGAAGATTTGACCGAGGCACAAAGAACAGAATGGTGTGAGTTTCTTTCCACTTCTCAACATCAACACCCGCGCCAGCATCCACAATTCGCCGAGGTGGACAAGACCATTGGCAACCGGGTCATATTCGCGATCGGCCGTCGCAGTAGGCGACTGGTCGCCGTCGGGATATTTGTCATGCAGCCCAGCCGGGTGATGCCCGGCCGGTCGGCGTCCGCCGTCGCGTTGAGCGGCCCTGTTTGTGACACGGCTGCGGAAATGGTCACGTTTCTGCAAGGGCTGTCGGAACATCCGGCATTTTCTCGAACGGACTCCTTGCGCATAACGCCCTATTGGCTGGACCAGGAAGGCGACGGGCTGGCCAGTGCTTTGGCACAGGCGGGATTTCGGATCAGCGACCCGGAACCCCATCGCGATACGGGCATCATCGACCTGACCGGAACCGAGGACGAGTTGCGGGCCTCGTTCTCGCGCAGCGCGCGCCGCAAGGTCCGCCTGGTGGACAAATCCGAAATCGAGATTCGCACCGCCCGCACTTTCGCCGAGGCCGAGACGTTCTTTGAACGACTCAATACCCTGGTTGTGGCGCGCCACAATCTGACCCCGGTCAGCCGCGCCGAATACAGCGCCGGTTTCGACCAGATATTCCGCGACGGTGCGCTCGGCGTGATCCTCTGCGCCTATCACCAAGAGGCGTTCCTGGGCGGGCTTCTGTTGTACCGCAGCGGGACCACGGCCCATGCCCGACGCTATGTCGCCGACCCCGGGGCTGCGCAGGCCATCGGCAATCTGCGGGTCGCGCCGGCCTTGTGGCTCGAGGGCATGTTCTGGGCCAAGCGCGCCGGCTGCACCCGATTCGACGTCGAAGGTTTTCTGCCCGTCGAAGACAAGACCCACCCCAATTTCAACGTCTACGAGTACAAGCGCGAGTTCAAACCGACACATGCGCGGCGCATTGCCGAGCACACCCTGGCCCTGAGCCCCGCCCATCATTATGCTAACACCCTGCCCGGCCGACTGAAAGCTCACGTGAAGCGCTCCTTCCCGCACTTGCGCAATCTCCACCCGGCCCGGCTGTTTCCGCGGGGCGGCAACTGATGGCGCGCGCGGTCGATCAGGGGCCACTGGTTACCTATTCCAGCCGACGCGCTAAGTATTTGAACTTGGTCGTCTCCGGGGCGTTGTCGCCGCTGGAACGCTTTCTGGAGCTCCGGACCGGCCAGGGCGAGCAGCCCGTCTGTTTCATCGTCGGCCCGCCTCGGTCGGGCTCGACCTTGTTGTACGAGCTGCTGGTCACCCGGTTCCAATGTGGCTATTTCAGCAATTTCGCGAAACGCCTGTTCCGGGTTCCGGTGGCGGCCACTTGGCTTTGCCGGCGGGCCATGCGGGACAGGCAAGGATCCTTTGACAGCTCCTATGGCGAGCTTGAAGGGAACGCCGCCCCCAGCGAAGCGGGGCGGATCTGGGCGTATTGGATGCCCTATGCGGCCCCTTACTTTCTGGACGAACCGGGGGTGCCGGTCGCCCGGATGAAGCGGAAGCTGGCCGCCATCGGCCGGATTTCAGGGCAGCCCATGATCGTCAAGAACATGATCCTGCAGTCCGATTTCCCGCTTCTGCTCGATACCTTCACGAACGCGATTTTCATCTACATCGAGCGCGACTGGGCCGACAATGCAGATTCGCTCGTGCGGGCCAGACAGGACAAGTCGTCGATGGACGCGACCGGCTGGTGGTCGCTTCGGCCGACAGGTTGGGAAACCTATGCCGACGCCGATGCGATGACCCAGTCCTGCGCGCAAGTGGTTCTCAGCCACCGGGACCTGCGGCTGGGGTTCGAGAGGCTGGGCGCACCAGAACGCGTCATGAAAGTCAGCTACGAGACCCTGTGCGAACAGCCCGAACAAGTGCTTTCGGACATCGAATCCTTTTTCAGACGAAACGGCGTTTCCCCCGCACGAAAGCACAAGACGGAAACTCTTCCGGGAATTTCGGCCCGGCGACACATGCAGGATGACGTTCGTGGTCAGATCATGGGGTGTCTTGAAAAAATCGCGAAAGAGGCCGAGTTGAGCCAAAAGGGTGAAGCCGATGGCGCATAGTCAGGCCCGCCTTGCATGTGGCGATCCGCCGATGCGGCTCGGCCAAATGGTCCGAACAGATCCCGATGGCGGGTTTCTGCGTCTTTTTGACGGCCGTCATGTTCACTGGAGTTTCAACACAAGGGTCGCAATCCGCGCGGCCTGCGACCTTCTGGAGCTTCTGCCCGGTGACGAGATACTGGTGCCCGCCTACAACTGCGGATCCGAAGTCGATCCGCTTGTCCACGCGGGGTTGTCGATCCGCATGTATCCGGTCTCGGCGGATCTTCGGGCCGATCCCAACCGCATCGCGCCGATGATAACCGAACGCACAAAAGCGGTGTATGTGACACACTATTTCGGCATCCTCCAACCCGAACTGGCCGCGCTCCGCGCATTGTGCGACCGCCACGGGCTGCGGCTGATCGAGGATTGCGCGCTGAGCCTGTTGAGCGGGGCAGCACCGGCAGAGGGCGTCACCGGGGATGTGTCGGTCTTCTGCTTTTACAAGTTCGTCCCTGTGCTTGAAGGGGGCGCGCTGGTCGTGAACGCAGACGACCTTGATGTCGACTCGCCATTTGTCCGGCCGCCGCCGCGAAAAACCGTTGCCAAAACGCTGCTCCGAACGACGATCAGCAGGGCTTTGGGTCCGGATCGGGTTCGCACTTTAAAACATAGCCTGGGTCGGGGAGACGCCCCGAATACCCAGCGCGGCAAGCCGGATGAAATGGAAGACATCCCCCCGCACTACTATTTCGATCCCACATTGCGAAACCGTCGGATCAGCAGCTTTGCGCTGCGGCCACTCCGGTCCTTTTCTGTGTCGGACGTCTCAGGGACCCGTCGGCAAAACTGGCAGATCTACCGCGAGTTGTTGGATGACATGCCGGGCGTCCGGTTGGTGAACCCCGATCTGGCGCCCCACACATGTCCGCTCAACATGCCGATCAGGATTGCCCATCGCGACCGGGTGGCCCGCGAATTGCAGGCGCTGGGGATCGGCGCCACGCCCTGGTGGGCCGGGTTCAACCGGAATCTCGACTGGTCCGGACAGACCGAAGCGATCGAGTTGAAAAACAGCATCCTCTCACTGCCTCTGCATCAGTATCTGGGGCCTGCTCACATCCGGCATATCGCCAACCAACTGCGCAAAACGCTGCGCGACCCCTAGGCTTTCTGCCCCCGGAAGTGATCGCGCATGCGCGCCAACAATGAAAACACCATGGTTTCGAACCCCTCCGGGCGGCCGGAAACGGCCCACAATGCGATGTGCGTTCCGGTATAGACGACGGCCCCGACACCGGCTTTGGTCAGCACGATGAACGGCGTGTAGGAGTAGTGAATGCCCACCCGCAACACATAGTTGGTGGCAATGACGGCAACCGCCATAACGGCGCAGGCCACGAAGCTGCGCCATCCGACGGCCAGTGGCTCGAAGAAGCGGCCGTTTCCATATCTTTTCGCGATGACCAGGGTTGCGAAAAGGCCGACCAGATTGGCGATACCTGCAGCGATCAGTGCGCCGTTGAACCCGTATTGGACACCAATCAGCATCACCGCGCAGACGACCAGCAAGACAATCGTGTTGCGGAGAAACAGCAGCGAAGTCGACCCTTCGATATAAACGGCGGACCGCACCGAAGCCTGCAGCGCGTTCAAGGCATAGAGCGGTGCGAGAACCCAGATCACCGGCGCGGCTGCGACCCATTTGTATCCCAGGAACATCCAGATGATGTCGACCGACAGCAAAGCGAACCCCACACTGCACGGCAGCAGAATGGCCAGAAAACCGGCATTGATCTTTCTGAACCCCTCCTTGGCCTGGTCAGTCTTGCGCGACAGATCCGCCAAGCCGGGATAAACCACCCGCAGGATGGGGGTGAACAGCTGATGCGTCACAACGTTCACAAGCCGGGTACCGATGCGAAACAGTCCCGCATCCGCCAAACCGAGTGTGCTGCCGATGATCAGCTGCGGCGCATTTGTGGATAAAAACTGGGCAAGCTGTGCGCCGATGGACCAGGACGAAAAAGACAGGCTGTCCCGCCACCTGCTGAGGGACAGTTTGAGGGACATCGGTGCGATCGAAAACGTCCAAAGGCCGCGCGTGATCTGTCCGGCAAAAGTCGCCACGACGATCGCCCAATAGTCGCGCCAGTACCACGCCAGGCCGATGGCGAAGATTGCATAGACAAGGCGGCTCAGGGTTTCCTCGCCAGCGGCGTATCCAAACCGCAATCCTCTTTCGAACAGCAAAAAGCGCGGGCTTTTGATCGCGACGATCAGTGACATCGCCGAAAGCACCGGCATCAATTCGACAAGTGCCGGGATCCCCAGCAATTCAACCAAAGGTTGGGCGGCCCAGAAGATCGCCGCCGCTAGCAGGCCGAAGATGATCTGAAACGAAAAGACGGTGTGCAGATGTTCGGGCGTTATGTTGTCGAGTCGAATCAGGACCATCCCGATTTGCCGCTGGAACATCTCCAGCAAAGCCGTTGCAATCAGGAAATAGGCAACGACGCCAAAGTCTTCAGGGGTCAGCAAGCGAGCAGTTATGGCGATTGTCGCAAGCCCCAGCCCTTGCCGGAAGACACCCGAGGCAAGCAATGTCGCCACGCCGACGGCCAAGGCCGAACGCCGTGTCAGCCCGCTCGGCGCGGGATCAATGTTGTTGGGCTGGAGCACGGAAATACTGTTTCCTAACTTGAGCCAATAGGCCGGTTTCGACGAGGTCGTTTCTTGACATGAGCCGACAAGTACATTGCTGTACCCGACAGGGGGCCGAATGTGGCAACCGAAGAATTTGACTGATAACCAAGAAAAAACCGCTTATTTGAGACATGGTCACATGCATTTCCTGAATGGTATCAAAACATTTCGAGGGCTTCCAACACCACTTGTCATTTCGTGTCAGAACACTGCACCCCACATCAAGGTGAATTTCACAGGTAGTTTCTCAGACTGGTTCGGTCTTGGGCAAGCATTGCGGCCTCTTGCTGCAGCCGTACGACAGGGCGGCGATGCCCACTCGGTGTTCGGAGACGCCACATGAAAATCGCGATTTTTGGCTTGGGGTATGTTGGGTTCACTGCGGCCTGCTGTCTGGCCCATCAAGGGCACGAAGTGTTGGGCATCGACGTCAATGCCGACAAGGTGTCCGAGATCAACTCCGGCAAACCGCCCATCAAGGAACCGCAGGTTGGCGAACTGCTGACCCACGCACTGGACAGGGGACTGATCCGTGCGGTCGTCGAATGCCCCGATCTTTCAACCTGCGATTTGGCCATCGTCTGCGTCGGAACGCCCAGTTCGACCGACGGCTCCCACAACATGAGCTATGTGGCCGAAGTCACCCGGCAGATTGCCGAAACCATATCCGACGACCGGGCGCGTCCGTTGACGGTTGCCTACCGGTCCACCTTTCGGCCCGGAACCGTCGCGCAACTGGTCGAGCCGATCTTTCGAAGCTTTCTGGGCGATCGGGTCGCGCAAGCGGTCGAAATCGTCTACAATCCGGAATTCCTGCGCGAAGTCTCGGCCGTGCATGACTTCTTTCACCCACCCAAGATCGTCGTCGGCACGAAAGATGGCTGCCGCTCCGATGTAATGGACGCGCTGCACGAGGGCCTTGACGCGCCAGTTTTCTACACCTCGTACGAAGAGGCCGAGATCACCAAGTTCGTGGACAACACCTGGCATGCCACCAAGGTGGCCTTTGCCAACGAAATCGGCCGCATCTGCCATCGCATGGGCGTATCCGCAAAAACCATGCACCAGATCTTTGTCTCGGACACCAAGCTGAATATTTCGCCTTACTACACGCGGCCGGGCGGCGCCTTCGGGGGGTCTTGCCTGCCCAAGGACGTGCGGGCCCTGCAACATATCGCCGGCGAGATCGGTGCGCATACGCATCTGATCGACAGCCTGCTGCGCACCAACGAGGCGCACAAGACCTACCAGGCCCAGGACATCATGGCCCGTCTGCCCGATGAGGGCAGGGTGCTGATGGTGGGCCTGGCCTTCAAGGCCGGCACCGACGACCTGCGTGAAAGCCCGAATGTCGACATCGCGCGCCGGCTGCTTCAGGGCGGGTACAAGCTGTCGGTCTACGACCCGGCCATCCGCCCTGCCGACCTGCGCGGGCAGAACCTGGGCTATGCCTTCACGCATCTGCCTTCGGTCGGCAGCCTGCTGGTCGATCGGGCCACGGCCGAAGAGGGGCCTTGGGATCTGGTGATCGGATCGAATGCGATCGTGAACGATCTGAACCTTAGCGATTTTCCGGTGGTGCGAACCTATGAATATGACTGACACCACCCTGGCCGTTCAGCCGGTCTCGATGGATGAATTGCGGCGGGCCCGGCCGCTGCAGGGGCTGAAAGTTCTGATCGTGGTCGAAAACCTGCCCGTCCCCTTCGACCGGCGCGTCTGGATGGAGGCGCGCACGCTGGCCGCTGCCGGCGCCGTCGTTTCGGTGATCTGCCCGACCGGAAAGGGCCACGAAGAGCGTATCTGGGAAGAAGAAGGCATCAAGGTCTATCGCCACCCGCTGCCGCTGGATGCAAGCGGCGCGCTTGGTTATCTGTTGGAATATGGCGCGGCGCTGTTCTGGGAATCCTGGCTGGCGTTGCGGATCAAGCTCAGCCGGGGCTTTCACGTCATCCACGGCTGCAACCCGCCTGACCTGATCTTTCTGGTGGCGTTGCCCTTCAAACTGTTCGGCGTGCGGTACCTGTTCGATCATCACGACATCAATCCCGAACTCTACGAGGCCAAATTCGGCCGGCGCGGGTTCTTCTGGAAACTGATGAGGACCTTCGAACGTTTGACCTTCGCGTCGGCCCGGGTGTCGATCGCGACCAATGAAAGCTATCGCCGGATCGCCATCGAACGCGGGGGCATGGCGCCCGAGGATGTATTCATTGTGCGCTCGGGCCCGGACCTGAGCCGTCTGGAGCGCGTCCCGCCCAACCCGGCCTGGCGGAACGGTCGAAAATACGTGGTGGGCTATGTCGGCGTGATGGGCGATCAGGAGGGGATCGACCTGCTGCTTGAATCCGTGGCCCACCTGGTGCAGGGGCAGGGCCGGGACGACATCCAGTTCTGCTTGGTCGGCGGCGGACCCAGCCTCGAGAAACTGCGCGAACAATCCGCCGCGATGGGCCTGTCGGACTACGTCACCTTCACCGGGCGGGCACCGGATCGGGACCTGTTCGAGATCCTGTCGACGGCGGATGTCTGCGTGAACCCGGACCGGGTAAACGAGATGAACGACAAATCCACCATGAACAAGATCCTTGAATACATGGCCTTCGAAAAACCGATCGTCCAGTTCGACGTGACCGAGGGCCGGTTCTCGGCGCAGGACGCGTCACTGTACGCGCGGCCGAATGATCCGGTGGACATGGCGGCCAAGATTGCCGAACTGCTTGAAGATGAAGAGCGTCGGGCCCGAATGGGCCGCTATGGCCGCGCGCGGGTCGAGTCTGAAATGGCCTGGCCTCATCAGGTGCCCGCCCTGATCGCGGCCTACGAACGGGTGTGGAAAGGGTAGGGCCTAGAATGGTACGAAATGCGGCATGCGGTTCAGGCTGGGCACCATGAACCGCTGCAGCCGCGCGTCGGCATCCGCCTCGGTTTCACCGGGCAGGATGGGCGTGACGAAACGGACAAGGGCGCCATCCGTCCGCCCCATGACAAAGCCATCCTGGATGACGCTCAGCTTGGCCCGAAAATCGTTGACCATCCGCTTTCCGCGCTGTTCGAACCAGTAGTAGACCAGCTGTTTCGACAGTTCCTTCTGGATCACCGCCCGGTTGACGGTGAAACTGCCATAGGGCGTCTTGTCCAAGGTAATTTGATACGGCTCGAGGCTGAATATTTCCCACCCGCCGACAGGCAGACAGACCTCGGGGGAATGGATCCCGTCGCCGTCGGTCTGCTTGTCGTAGAAGGCCACGAACAGGTTCACGAATTCGCCCGACGTGGTGTCGGCATATGTTGCGTTCAGATAGTCGCTGGCGCCCAGGGTCCGCTCGACTTTCGGGTCGAGGCTGGCCGTCGACCCCGACCAGTTTCCGAGTTGCCGCGGATACAGAACAAAAGGATCGCGCTCCACCGGCTGCACATCGGCCGCGGGGCGCAGCACCCAAGCCGCGGATACCGACAGCGTCAGAAGGGCCGCGGCAGCCAGTTGCAGCGAAGGCTTCAGACCAAAAATGCGCAGCGCGATGGGGCCGAACCCATCGACATCCAGATCGATCGCTTGTGCAAAGGGCTTGGGATCGGGGGCCATGCGCTGCAGCCCGATGGCCATCAGGAACAGGACCCCCACGCATAGCAGGAAGATAATCCAGCCCTCGAAGAAATGCATGAATCCTTCGGCCTGTTCGATGCCGTATTGATTGACCAAAATGCCGATCACGCCGATGCGGATCGAATTCATCAGAACGGTCAGCGGAGCGGCCGCCAGCAGCAGCACGACCTTGTGCCAGATCGGGCCGCGATAGAGCAGGGCGAACAGGTACGAGAAACTGAGAATGGGAAACAGATAGCGCAGGCCCGAGCAGGCTTCGGCCACTTGCAGCTTGTAGACCCCCAGATCGATGACATTCCCTTCGATGAAGACCGACACGCCAGCCAGTTGCACGAACCATACGCCCAGTTCGGACGAGATCCACTGAAGGAAGATCGTCAGCTTCCAGTACACGAACTGGGGCAGGGGCAGCATGAAAACCAGGTGGAAGACCGGCAATTGGTGGTGGCGGCCGCGCTGCCAGCCGAACACGGTCAGCACGACTCCGCCGGTCCAGATGATCATGGCATAGGTCACGATGTCCGGAATCCGCGCCAGATTGCCCAGAACCGCCACCGCAAGCGCCAGGGCGATGACCGCAACCCCGGGCCAGCGGTCTTGAACTTCGGGGAGTGTCGCCGGCGCGTTGCGCAATTCCCGCAGGAACAGATACAGCGAAATGATCGGGATCAGCGGGCCGTGGCTGTATTCAGGCGTGCTCCAGGCAGTGCCCAGCGACACGATCCCGATCCAGAACACCGGGACCGATCCGGCCAGCAACAGGACGAACCAGCCAAATCCGGCCACGTTGATCCGTGGCCAGACCGCTCCCAGAGGTCCGCCGGACTGACCGGATTTCGACTCAAGCTGTTGCATCAACCCTCATATTGCATCGAAACCGCGGCGCAAGCATCCTCGCAGATCGAAATCCCGAAATCGTGATCGCCACCTGCGACGCATCGCGCCGATCACGGCTTGAGGGTGAACCGCCGCCCCAGTGTCACGAACACGCCGTTGGATGTTGCCCGGAACCCGTTCTGGTCGTCGTATTCGTACTGATAACCCATGTTGACCGCCCAGTCCCGGGTGATCGCACGGGAATAGGAGGCGTTGAACACACTACGCTGGCGCGGATTTTTAGGGCCTGACCCTTCGTTTTCCTGGTCGATGTAATTCACGCTGAACGACAGGGCCGACACCGGATTGATGATGTAGTCATAGGTCAGAAAAGCCAGCGTCTGCCGCGTTTCCACACTCTGTGTGCTGGTGCCGACCCGGCGCTGGATGGTTGCCCCGATCCGAGAACTGGCCAACCTGTAGCTATAGTCCAGTTGTCCGATCGGCGTCACCTCGTCGAACGGTCCTCGGGTGAAACCGATATCAAACCCAAAAGTCCCGTTGGCCCGCTGGAAATCACGCCCAAAGGTCGCATTGATGCGCGAGCCGTTCACGCCGAAGGTCTGGTCGATCAGAATATCGGCGGACCCGTCCGGCAGCGTCTTGTTCCAGGAAAAGTCCCAGACGAAATCCTCGGTCACGTTGCTGGTGTTCGAAACGCGCTGGGTGTCGTCAACCTTGCTGTAGCCGATATTCGCACTGACGGTCGTGGTGGCCGAAACATCATAAGTGGCGCCAGTTGACAGAACAGTGGTGTTGCGATCCGTCTGCACGGCGTCATCGGCCTGGAATTCGCGGTAGTTCAGGCTGACGTTGGTCTGCAAGACCGGCGAGATCCGCATCAGCACGCTTCCGAAGAAGTCATTGGCGTTGTTGTCGAACAGTCCTGGATCGATGGTGTTGGAATAGCTGCGTTCACGATAGTTGTAGGAAAACCGGAACCCAAGGGGGTCGTTCAGTCCCGTCTGCCAATTCAGATTGCCGCGGGTATCGACCTGATCGCCGATCGTGCCGATGACATCGGCAGCATCGATCACCCCATCCAGGTTGACGTCGGTCAGCGACCGGTTGAAGGCCAGATCCCGTTCGCGATACGAAGCCAGCAGACTGAAGTTGCTGTTGGCGTTTCTGCGCTGATAGTTCAGCTGGGTAAACGGGTCGGAAAAGCTGCCATCGGTCCCGATGATCGGCTCGTTCGCGATGCGATACAACCCCGACAGGTCGAATTGCAGGGTCGAGTTCGGAGTCTGGTTCAGAATCCCCAGGGCCAGCGTATTCTCCCACCAGGTGGTCGAGCCCAAAGACGGATCCGTCAGACGCAGGTTGTCGTCGTGCCGCAGCGACGACAGATAGTCCAGCGTCACGGTTAGACCGGTGCCGGTACCCGCTGCACCTGCGGCTTGGCCCACCCGTCGCGCAGGGTTGCGCTGCGCCTGCTGCACGATCAGCTGCTGGCTGGGCGCTTGCTGCGTGGTGGCCGGCTGCGTCGTTGTCTGCTGCCCCGACACCTGTTGGCCCGTGGCGGGCGACACTGCCGCCACGAAAGCGACGCTGCCCAAAAGCGTCAGGCCCTGCCTCTTCCTGAATTTCCCCACCTGTATCTGCCCCTATTCGAACAAGCGGCGCGAGGGTACGACCACGACGTCTCCGGGTTTGAGCACCGTATTGCCCTGAATGCCACCGCCCGCGCCATCATAGTTGTAGAGGTATTTGTTCATCACGCCTGTTTTGCTGTCCACCCGTCGCAATTCGATGCGTTTGCGGGCCGCGAAGTTGGTCAGGCCGCCGGCCTGGGCCAGAACCTGAAGAATTGTCGTGCCTTCCGTCGCCGGAAGCTTTCCGGGAATGTTGACCTCGCCCATGACGAAGACGTCGATCGTAGGCCCTGTCGGCGTCAGGCCGGGAAGGGCCGGGGCCGCAAGGGCTGCGATCGACGCATAGACGGTCGGAGGTGTGTTGAAGTTGTTCGCCAGTGCCGACGCCAGCGCGGTCTGCAACCCGCTGGTCGACTTACCGGCCGCCCGGATCGTTCCCGCAAGCGGGAAGTTGATGGAGCCGTCAGGCAAAACCAGCACGGTTCGGTTCAGGGTTGGGTCCTCGAGAACCTCGATTTTGAGCGCATCTCCCGGCTGGATCTGATAGGAACCCTGCGCGAAGGCGCCGGTCGACAGCACCAAGGCCGTCACGAAAGTGATCAATGATCCGATGACTGTCCGCATGTTCAATTCTCTCATTTTCTCAAAGTATGCCCATTTTCTCCATTCGTCACAATCGGCCTGACGCAGCAAACGGGATCGGTGCGGCAGAATTGCCGCGGACCTTCTATTGACCGCCGCTCAACTCGATCTGCAGCCGTTCGATCTCGGCTTCGATGTTTGTCACCACATCCGGGGCCGCTTCCCTCGATTGCGCAGCCTGATAGACACGCAGGGCGTCCTCTCTACGCCCGACGGCCTCATAGGCTTTGCCCAGATGCTGCAGGACCACGGGATGATCCGGCAACCCCTTTGCCGCACTTTCCAGATATGTCAGCGCCTCGTCATAGTTGCCCAGACGATAGGCCACCCAGCCATATGTGTCCTGAAAGGCCGGAATGCGGCTGCCACGCAGGCTCCGCACAAGAACTTGCGCCCGCTGCAGGCTTTCGTCGTCATCGCGGCGGGTCGTCAAAAGGCTGGCCAGATTGTTCGCCACGATCGGCGAGCGGTTGCTGGCGGTATAAGCTTTTTCATATGCTGCAATCGCCGCTTCCCATTCGCCGGCCCACTCATAGCCTTCGGCCTGCAACATCAGCAGGTCCGCGTTGTCGGGCAAGGCGGTCAGCGCTTGCTGCACCGTGGCCCGGACCTGCTGCGGATCTTCATGGCGTTTTTGCAACGCGATCAGCCCCAGCCAGGCCCGCGCCGATTCCGGGTCATCGGCCACGATTGCGCGGTACAGCCGCGCGGCCGCTTCCGGCTCTCCCTTCTTTTCGAGCACATGCGCCTTGACGATCCGCAGGATGTTCGACTCCGGCTCCTCAGCCAGCAGGGAATCCAGGCGGGCTTCGGCTCCGGCAAAGTCGTTTTGAACCACCATCAGACGGATCAGGGCGAGATCGGCTGGCAATCCGAATTCCGGGTCTTCCGCCAGTTCGCCCAGAAACGCCGCCAGATCGCCGGTGCGGTTCTGCCCTTCCATCATCCGCGCCTTCAGCTCGCTGGTTTTGCGGCGTGTATCGGGATCATCCAGCGGGTCGAGCGCCTGCAGCACGGAGTCAAGCCGGGGCCAGTCCTGCAAGGCGACATAAACATCGCCCAACGTCAACAGAAGCCGAGGGTCGGTCGGGGCCTTGCGCAACGCGTCGATCAGGACACTTTCGGCGATCTTCAGATTGTTCTCTTCGATCAGGTGCAGGGCATAGTTCAGGGTTTCGGTCGGCGCGTTGCCGGACAACTCGACCGCAAGCGCCAGCATTTCGCCCTTCAGGTTGCGGTCGCCGTTTCGGTCATGCGCCTGAGCCATCAAGGTCACGAGCTGCGGGTCGCGTGCGTTCGTCTCGAGCGCCGCGCGCAACAGCAGGATCGCGTCTCCAATGGCGTCATCCTCGATCAGCCACGCCGCCTTGAGCTTGACGGCCTCGGTCTGGGTCGGGTCTTCGCTCAGGACGCGTTCGATCACGGCGCGGCCTTCTTCCCGATGGCTGGACAGGATCAGCATCCGCGCGAACTCCACCTCGTTCTCACGTGTCTGCGCCGTGCGCGGAGCACCATCCAGCAAGGCGCGCATCTCGGACAGCGCCCCATCGGTATCGCCCGACTGGAACCGCAGCGCGGCACGCATCATTCGGTATCGCGCGGCATTCGGCCCGTCCGCCGCGATGGTCCGGGTCATTTCCGCGATGGCGGCATCATGGCCGCGATGCTCGGTCAGAAAGGCAATCAGACGCTGAACGGGAAAATAGTCTTCGGACAGCGGATCCGCCTTGGCCCGCAGGATCTCTTCGGCATCGTCCAAACGGCGCTGATCGATGAAATGTTCTACCAGCATCTGCTCGACGCCCTGATCGCCGGGGAAGACGTCGATCATCTGGCGCAGCTGCTTTTCGATCTCGTCCGTCTTGCCCAGCTGCTGAAGAGCGTGGAGCCGGATCGTGTAAAGGTTCCCCTCGGTCGGCGCAAAAGCCAATGCGGCATCCACCTGGTCGATCACATCATACCAATCCTGGGCGCGCACGAGATGATCGATCACCACGTGCCGAGCCGTCATCATGTCGGGGCGGTCATTCAGCATTGCGCGCGCCGCAGCGACGGACTGTCCGACGCCGGCATCGTTGCCATCCCGCACCGCGTCGGTATAGGCCAGCGTGTTCTGCAACGACGCGATCTCGGCCTCTTCCGGGGCCAACTGCGCGGCCTTGGTGACATAGCGCCGCAGATCTTCCCACAGCCCCTGTTCCAACGCCATTTCCGCCAAGGCCCGATTGCCTTCGAGGTTGTCAGGATACTGTTCCACCAACAGCAGATACTGGCGATAGGCCAGTGGCACGTTGCCGCGTTCGCGCTCGAGCCGGGCGAAGGTCAGCCGCGCTTCTTTATGTTGTCCGTTCAGTTTGAAAACGTTCTTGAACTCGATCAGCGCGCGCTCGACGTCGCCGTTCTCGAGATGCGCAAGACCGGCCTGATAATGCGCCTCGGCCCGTTCTTCCGCCGTGTCGCAGGCGCTGAGGAAAAGCGCGGCCGTCAGCAGGAATGCCGCGAAGGTCCTGCCAAGAAGGTTTCCGAATGCGTTCATCACGTCACTCCTGCAACTGCCAGCGTCGCTGCCTGATGCCGGGCCATTCTCAACAGCCGGTGCCGCGAAGGACCACGAAGAGCGTTTTGAACATGATCGAAAGATCGGTGCCGAAGGACATCGTTTTCCAGTATTCCGAATCGTGATGCGCCCGCTCGGCGAATGAGGACTGGTTGCGCTCGGATACCTGCCACCGGCCGGTGATGCCCGGCCGCATCACATAATACAGGTGCCCGGGATACATGCTTTGCTGCTTGACCATCATAGGTCGCGGTCCAACCAGGGACATCTCGCCAACCAGCACGTTCCAGAACTGCGGCAGTTCATCCAGCGACGACTTGCGCAAGAAGGAACCCAAGCGGATGATCCGGGGGTCGTCTGTGAGTTTCTGATTGCGCTCCCATTCGGCACGTGCGTCAGGGTTGGCTGCCAGATGCGCCTCGAGGACGGTTTCGGCGTCCTTCACCATCGTGCGAAGCTTCAGCAGGTGGAAGGTCTTGCCATTTTGGCCGACACGCTTTTGACGATAGAAGGGCTGTGCGCCCTGAAAGGCCAGCAGCACCGAGAAAACCACCACCAGCGGCACGACGATGGGCGCGGCAGCGATCACGAATACAATGTCAAAGGCTCGCTTTCCGAAGCGTCCATAAAAACCGGAACACCGATTTGCGGCCGGCAATACCGGAACTCTGCGGTAACCAGTCCCGGCTACCTCCTTGGAATGGATTGTCACTATTTAAACCCCCAGCACACAACGGACACCTACACTCAATCACACACTCAGGAACCAACTACTCGCACGACCTCAAAGCGCTACTCAAATTTTTTCATACAAATGGGACGCTTCACCCTTTCTTCATTGTTCACATGAATTGATGAACGCCTGCGTCCAAAAGACTAACAAATTCTTAAGGGCTTGCAAAACATTAATGGGCGCGGACCGCACTGTTTGAGTGGGAAGCGCACGGAATTTCAACGGCATGGCGTGACGAAGCGCACGGGTCGCCCGGTCAGAAAACATCCGTCCATTGTGCACGATTCGGGATCAATGCAGCCGCATGGGTCCCTTTAATCCCGATAATGCCCCGATTTGGCTTTGCGGGCCCGCCCGTTGATTCTGCGTTGCACCGGCTTGCGCGCGACGGCCTGACGGAAACAATCACCTAAAAATGTTTCCATTGCACCTTCTGGGCGGGTTAATGTGTCACTCTGGAGATATGGGGGATGCTCTCTATCTTGATGTTGTGGCACAATGACGTGCATGTTGAGGGCCGATATAGTGGCTTCTCGTTATTTTGTTAGGATTTACCTGTGGTTCAGGGTGCAAGTTTGGGTAATCTCTGGAGAGCCAGGATTTTTTTCGACAAGTCGGAAGGCGACCGAGGTGCCATGGCCTCCAGCGACGGGTTCTATCTGGATTATTTCGGCCTAGACCAGCGGCCATTCACTCTGCTGCCCGATCCCGGTTTCATGTACTGGTCGCCGCTGCACAAACGCGGCTATTCGATCTTGCAGTTCGGAATCATGAGCTGCGCGCCGATCACCGTTCTGACCGGAGAGATCGGCGCCGGCAAGACCACGCTGATCCAGCATCTTCTGAAGGACATGGAGGAGTCGATCACCGTCGGGCTGATCTCGAACGCTCAGGGCGGGCGGGGCGAGCTGCTCCAGTGGGTCATGCATGCCTTGGGCCTGCCGTTTGAAAAGGACGCGGCCTATGTCCAGCTGTTTCAGGCGCTGCAGGAATTCCTGGTCTCCGAATACGCGCAGGGCCGGCGTGTCGTGCTGATATTCGACGAGGCGCAGAACCTGACCGTCGAAGGGTTGGAAGAGATCCGGATGTTGACCAACATCAATGCCAACACCGATGAACTGATCCAGCTGGTCTTGGTAGGGCAACCCGAATTGCGCGACATGGTGCTGGACCCGAAGATGCGCCAGCTGACCCAACGGGTGGCCGCGAGCTTTCACTTGGAGCGGATGGATGCGCCGTCGGTCGAAAGCTACATCCGGCATCGGATGAAGGTCGCCGGGGGGACCGGGGACGAATTCACCGAAGAGGCCTGCAAGCTGATCTTCGAAAAGACCCGTGGCGTTCCCCGGCTTGTGAACCAGCTGTGCGACTTCACCTTGCTGTACGCCTGGACCAACGAGACCAGAAACGTGGATGAAAACATAGTGCAACAAGTGATCGACGACGGCGTGTTCTTTGGCGGGAACTCACTCGAGAAGGAGCTGACAGACTGACATGGGCCCGGTTCGCTACTACATCTCGATCTTTCTGCGGCGCCTGCCGTATTTCCTCGTCGTTGCCCTGATCGTATCCGCTGCGTCGATCATCATCGCACGCACCCTGCCGCCCACCTATGTGTCGCAGATGCGGTTGATCGTCGAATCCCCGCAGATTCCGGGCAATCTGGCGGCCAGCACCGTCAACACCACGGCGGCCGAGCAACTGCAGATCATCGAACAGCGCCTGCTCACCCGTCCGATCCTTCTGGACATCGCCGAGGAGTTCGACGTTCTGCCTAATCAAGACGAGGCAAGCCCGGACCAGATCGTCGACACGATGCGCGCCAACACCCGAATTCGGATCGCCACCGGGCGCAATCAGGCCAACCTGATGACCATTACCTTCGAGGCCCGTTCCGGTCGGGTCGCGGCCGGTGTCCTGAACGCCTATCTGACGGAAATCCAGAAGCTCGACGTGAATTACCGCAAGGAGCGAGCCTCGGACACGCTGGAATTCTTTGAACAGGAGGTGGATCGGCTGAGTGATGAGTTGGACCGGCGCAGCGCGCAGATCCTCGAGTTCCAGAACGAAAACTCGGACTCGCTGCCGGCCAGCCTGCAGTTCAGACTGACCCAGCAGGCGACGCTGCAAACCAACATCCAGCAGCTTGACCAACAACTTTTCTCACTGCGAAACCAGCGTGAAAAGTTGCTGGAGATCTATGCCACGACCGGTCAGATCTCGACGATCGGACAACAACCGCAGACCCAGGCCCAGCAACAGTTGGCGCAGCTGCGCAATCAGCTGGACAATGACCTGGGCATCTATTCGGAAAACAGCCCCAAGATCAAAATCCTGCGCGCGCGGATCGCCCGCCTGGAAGAGGTCGTAGCCGCGGAGCAGGCTACCAGCGCCGCAACATCGGGCGCGCAGACCGGGAACTCGACTCTGGATCTGCAACTGGCGCAACTGGATTCGCAGATCGAGTCTCTGGAAGATCAGAAAACCGATGCCGAAAAGCGCCTGGCCGAGGTGACACGGACCATCGACCAGACCCCGGCGAATGCGATTACCCTCGCCGAGCTTCAGCGCGACTACAACAACGTCCAGGCACAGTACAACACAGCGGTGGCGCGGCTGGCCTCGGCCTCGACCGGCGAGCGGATCGAGGTAACCTCGCAGGGGCAGCGGATTTCTGTGATCGAATATCCGGTCGCGCCCAGTTCACCGACAAAGCCGGACCGCCTGATGATCGCTGGCGGCGGAACCGCCTTCGGTATCGCCCTGGGGATCGGGCTGGTCGTTCTGCTGGAACTGCTGAACAAATCCGTCCGCCGACCCGAAGACCTGATCAACAAGTTGCAGGTCTGGCCGATCGCGACAATCCCTTATGTCCGCACGCGCGGCGAGGTCATTCGCGCGCGACTGGCCTGGGCCGTTGTCATCCTGGCCATTTTGGGCAGCGTGCCGGCCGCCGTCTGGTCGGTTCACACGTATTATTTACCGCTCGACCTGATTGCCGAAAAGGTGATCGACAAGCTGGAGGTGTATTGGTGAGTTCTGTTCAAGTCAGCGATGGGAGCGCGTGATGGACCGTCTGCAACAGGCGATTCAAAAGGCCCGAGAGGAACGGGAAAGCCGTCAAAGAACCGTGCCCGCGGAACCGCTGCGGCTTGACCCGGATCAGGCTGTTGCGCCCTCGGTGACGAATGTCGAAACGTTGTGGTCGGATCTACCCGCCATCGAGATCAACCCGCGCGTCGCCTCCAAAAACCGCCTGGTGTCGTTGGAGGGCGGGTCGGACGCCGCGCCCTATGACATGCTGCGCACCAAGATGCTGCAACAGATCCTGTCCAATGGCTGGCGCCGGGTTGCGTTGACGTCGCCCTATGCCGGATGCGGCAAGAGCACGGCGGTCGCAAATCTTGCCTTCAGCCTGGGGCGGCAGGAAGATCTGCGCACCGTCGTGATCGATTTCGACCTACGGCGCCGTGGGCTGGCCGACGTGTTGGGGCAGAGCGGCGCGCACAACATGGCGGACATCATATCCGGTTCGGTACCGTTTCAGGAGCATGCGCGGCGGCACGGCAACAACGTGATTTTCGGACTGAATTTCAGCCCGACCCGCAATCCCGCCGAAATTCTGCAAAGCCGCAGGACGATCGAGCTGCTGGAATGGATCGAATCCGAATACCAGCCCGATATCATGCTGTTCGACACGCCGCCGCTGATGGTCAGCGACGACAGCCACGGGTTCCTCAGAAACGTCGATTGCGCCTTGCTGCTGGCTGCGGCAGAAGAAACCAGCATCGACCATATAGATGTGGCGGAACGCCAGCTGGCCGAATTGACCAAGATCATGGGGATCGTCCTGACCAAGTGTCGCTATGTCAGCGGGGCCTTCGGCAATGAATACGGATCGTACTGACGCGGCCCCCGAAAACGCGGTCATCATTCCCCACTACAACGACCTTCCCAGGCTCGAACGCTGTTTGCGGGCACTGATGGAAAACGACACCACCAGCACCGAAATCGTGGTCGTGGACAATGCCTCGCCGGTGTCGCTGGACGCAATTCAGCGCGCTTTCCCGATGGTTCGGTTTCTGGTCGAAACGCAAAAAGGCGCCGCCCATGCCCGCAACAGGGGCGTGGCCGAAACCAGCGCCCCGCGGCTGTTCTTTCTGGATGCCGATTGCGTTCCCGCCGCCGACTGGCTGACGGTCGGACGCCAGGTCGCCGACACCGCCGACCTGATCGGCGGGCGGGTCGACGTGTTTGACGAAACCCCGCCACCGCGCAGCGGGGCCGAGGCATTCGAGGCTGTTTTTGCCTTCAACTTCCGCCGCTACATCGAGGTCCAGGGCTTCTCGGGTGCCGGAAACCTGCTGACGCGACGGGACGTGTTCGACGCGATCGGCGGTTTCACGAACGGCGTGTCTGAGGATCGGGAATGGACCATGCGGGCGGTCTCGCACGGGTACAGCCTGATCTACGAGGACAGGTTCCGCGTCAGCCACCCGTCGCGCCAAGACTGGCCGGCGCTGAAGACCAAATGGCGGCGAACCACTCAAGAGGCTTTTCAGTTGAACGGAACCACCATTCGGGCGCGATTGCGCTGGATGATGCGGGGGCTGGCCATGCCAGCCAGCGCGGTGGTGCATACGCCGAAGGTTCTGACCAGCGACAAGCTGGGCTCCGGCCGGGAAGTCAGTGCGGCCATCGGCACCCTGTATCGGCTGCGATGCCAGCGGATGGTCTGGATGTTGCGGCAGGCCGCAGGGTTCGAGATCTGAGCCGGGCCAAACGAAAAAAGGGCCGCATTGCGCAGCCCTTTTAACATAATCATCATTATGACCGTTTGATCATGCCGCCTTGCGGCGACGGGTCAACGCTAGACCCCCCAAGGCCGTCAACAGCAGCAACCCGCCGGCCGGCAGCGGAACCGCGGCCACGTCGAAGTCAAAGGTGATGGCGCCGCCATTGGTGGTCCCCGACGAGTTCGCCCAGCTGAAGACCAGGTTCTGCCCCGGCGCGCCGGTCGACAGGAAAGTGGTATTCAGACGGGTAACACCCGATACCAGCGCCGCCGAGTTCAGCACGGTGTTGGTCGCCGCATCGACCCAGCTCATGGTCAGGCCGGTGAAGGTTCCCAGAATTTTCGCGGTGACCGAGGCCTGTGCATTACCAGGCAGCGGCGCGGTCGGCGTAGTGAAGTTCACCGAATAAACACCCGGACCACCCGTGGTGGACACCGTTCCGACAAACAGGTTGTCCGAGGTGATGTCATAGCTTCCGCCAGCACTCACAGTCGTGATGGCCTTGGCTGTCCCGGTCATTACAAAGGACGCGGCCAGTGCGATCGCGACCATTTTCAAAGTTCTAAACATCTATTCCCACCCTCGTATACTTGAACACATAAAGACCCGGACAGATGTCAGGCCGTGGATTGGATGAAACCAAGGTACACCATCACGTTGTTGTTGCGAGAACTTTTTTAATAATTGTGGCAATTTTTTGGCTTTTGGCGACAATTGACCCCCAAATCAACCATTGGGCGGCTCTTTGTTTCCTTTCGCTCAACACTGCATCCTCCGCCTTCTGGCTCGAATCGGCTTCGCGTCCTCGGCGTGAAGTTCCGATGCGGACACTGCCCAAAGCCGTAAATTGGTGCTGTGCGCCTGCACCTGCGGAACGCCCGCGCCCCTTGCGAATAAGGTTTTTGCAACCACTCGGTTCCGACCGCCCTCATTGGTTCGGACCGGTCTGCACGCCACTGCGCTGACCGGTGTCGGCGGAACCAGCAGCGCGGAATTGCGTCTCGGACCATTTTTTTGTCCTTCGTCGGCCCAAGAACTTCGTGTAATCTCGCCCATACTGAAGATGACGAGTGTGGGTACCTGACCGCCGGAGGTATCCGAACGGTTTCCTGGACCGGGGCGACATTCTGCGCGCCGGTCGGTTATTGAAGAGTATTTTGATGAACGCAGCTGATTTCGACCCCGATGGCCTGCACCTGACTGCCAAACGCATCCTCGTCACCGGTGGCGCGGGTTTCCTGGGATCGCACTTGTGCGCACGATTGCTGGATCAGGGGCATGAGGTCCTGTGCGTGGACAATTTCTTTACCGGACGACGCGGCAATCTGCGTCATCTTCTGAACAACCCCCGCTTCGAGGTCATGCGCCACGACGTGACCTTTCCGCTGTATGTCGAGGTCGACGAGATATACAATCTGGCCTGCCCGGCCTCTCCGTTCCACTATCAGCACGATCCGGTGCAGACAACGAAAACGGCGGTGCATGGTGCCATCAACATGCTGGGCTTGGCCAAACGGGTCGGCGCCACCATCTTGCAGGCCTCGACATCCGAAGTCTATGGCGACCCCCAGATCCATCCGCAGACCGAAGACTATGTGGGTCATGTGAACCCGATCGGGCCGCGTTCCTGCTATGACGAAGGCAAGCGCTGTGCCGAAACGCTGTTCTTCGATTACCACCGGCAGCACGGCCTGCCGATCAAGGTGGCGCGCATATTCAATACATACGGCCCGCACATGCACCCAGACGACGGGCGGGTGGTGTCCAATTTCATCATGCAGGCTCTGGCCGGAGAACCGATCACCGTCTATGGCGACGGCGGTCAGACCCGGTCGTTCTGTTTCGTGTCCGACCTGATCGACGGGCTGATCCGCCTCATGGAATCCCCCAAAGACGTGACCGGGCCGATCAACCTGGGCAACCCCGTCGAACTCAGCATCCGCGATTTGGCGGAAACCGTGATCCGCATGACCGGCTCGACATCCCGGCTGGATTTCCGCCCGCTGCCGCAAGACGACCCGATCCAACGTCAACCCGACATCACCCGTGCCAAAGAGCAACTTGGCTGGTCCCCCAAGGTGCCCCTGGAACAAGGCCTCGAGGCCACGATCGCCTATTTCCGGCACCTGGCCACCGCAGCGCCCCAAACCGCTGCCGGCGGGGCATGACCCGGATTGACGATGCAATGCGCCCGCGGTGGTCCATAACCCTTCTGTTGCTGGGTGTGACCGTCGCCGCCGGTCTGTCGATCCTTACAATCAATCGCGGACCGCTGGTGTATTTCGATACCGGCAGCTATGTGCGGCAGGGCAATGTCGTTCTGTCGATGATCCTGCCGGCGGCGGGTGAACCGGACAGCGCAACCCGAGCAACCCAGAAAACCCGGCACAAGGCTGACGACGACCAGACTGCGGGCGGATCGCGATCGATCTTCTACGCCGTTTTGGTGGCCGCATTCTGGCGCGTCGGATGGCTGGCCGGTCTGGCGTGGCTGCAACTGGGCCTTGTGCTGATGGCCGTCTGGCTGGCGATGCGGATGCTTGGACGCGTCGCGCCGACGGCACGTTCGACCGCTCAGTTGGTCTGCCTTCCGCTGCTGGCGGCTTCGACGACGTCGCTGCCCTTCTATGTCGCCTACGTCATGCCCGACATTTTCACGCCGGTCATGCTGATCCTTGTCGCCGCCGTGGTGGCTGCAGGCCACCGGATGCACGTTTCCGAGGCACTGGGAGCACTGGCGCTCGGCACCTTTTCTACGGTCCTGCACCCGTCGCATCTGGGCATCGCGGTGTTGATGGTTCCTCTGGTCGTTCTGGCCGCCGCGTTACGGATCGGCCAGGGGCGCTGGCTGGCGGCGGGGTTCGCGACGTGCCTTGCCGTGTTCTCGATCGCCGAACGGAAAGCTTTCGAAGTTGCCGTCGAAACCGTCACCCACAAAGACGTGGTCTATACGCCTCACATCACCGCCCGCTTGATCGTCGACGGGCCGGGGCTGGCCTATCTGGACGATGTCTGCCCTGCGCCGGACCTGGCGACATGCGCCCTGCACGAGGCCCTGACATGGTCGGATGATCCATACCGCCTGACCGCGTCACATATCATTTTCGAGCGGTCCCCGCGGCTGGGCTCGTTCCGGTTGTTGCCGCCCGAGGATCAGCAGGCCATCGCGTTGGAACAGCGACAGTTCTTTCTGCGCGTCCTGTCCGCCTATCCCGTCGCGACGGTAACCGCATTGGGCAAGAACGCCCTGAGACAGCTTGGAACGCACAGCGTGGCGATGACGATCCCCAACTCGGCCACGATACGCAACGCCAAAAAGCTCTCGGGCCTGCCCGAAGATCAGCTTGCCGTCCTGGACAAAACGACCCTGAAACGATCCCAGACCTGGATCGACCCGCTGGTGGGGGTCCACTTCGCGATCTATGCGGTCTCGGGGGCGATCGTGGCCGTTCTGCTGCTGTGGCCTGCCCAGGTCGCTGCGCCCTACCGGGTGTTTACGCTGTTCCTGTTGATCGGAATCGCCGTAAACGCGCTGGTATGCGGCGGCGTTTCCCAGCCAGCCGACCGTTACGGGGCGCGGGTCATGTGGCTGCTGCCCTTCGCCGCCACCCTGCTCGTTCTGGTGCGAAATCCACGCTCTAGACCACGAACGCCCACCGAGGATGAATGATGCAAAACGACCAACCGACGATCAGTGTGGTGATGCCCGCCTACAGGGCCGAACACCTGTTGCCCCGGGTGCTGCCCCCTTTGATCGAGATGTTGAAGGCCGGCACGGTCCAAGAGGTTCTGGTGGTCGATGACCAGTCCCCGGACGGCACGGCCGCGCTGGCCCGCGAAATGGGGGCGACGGTCTTGACGACTCCGGTCAATGGCGGGCCGGGCGCCGCGCGCAATCTGGCGGCCGAACAGGCCACGGGCGACATCTTGTGGTTCGTCGATTCCGACGTCATCGCCTGGCCGGACGGCCCCGAACACATCCGCCGCGCCATGTCCGAGGACAATGTCGGCGCGGTTTTCGGATCCTATGACGACGCGCCGGACGGGCAGTCGTGGTTTTCGCGATACAAGAACCTGCTGCACCGCTATCACCATCAGCGCGCCCGGCGCGAGGCACGCACGTTCTGGGCCGGGTGCGGCGCCATCCGCCGGGACGTCTTCCTCGAGGTGGGCGGCTTTGACGTCAAGACCTACGAGATCCCCTCGATCGAGGACATCGAACTGGGCTATCGCATCGCAGAATCCGGCCGCCGCATTCTGGTCGAACCGCGCCTGCAGGGAAAACATCTAAAGATCTGGACGATCCGCAACAGCCTGAGCACCGATATCTTCTGCCGGGCCCTGCCATGGTCCCGCCTGATGATCTCGCGCGAGGGGCTGACGGACGATCTGAACACCTCCATGGCTGAGCGCGCGCGCGCGGCCGTCGCGGGGCTGCTGATTCTGTCCATTCTGATTCTGCCGTTCTGGCCAGGCCTTTGGCCTGTCCCCCTGATCCTGCTGGGTATCGCCTTCGCGATCAATCTGGACCTGTTCAGAACAATGGCCGGGCATGGTGGGCTTTGGTTTGCCGTCAAATGCCTGCTGTATCACCAAGTCTACTATGTCTACTCCGCGGCCGTATATGTCTGGTGCCTGTTCGAATACCACGTTCTGGGTCAGCGGCAGAAACTGCAGGTCAGGCGGAACTGAGCGGCCGGTGCGGGTCTGAAACACGCACAAGATTCGCCCTCCCCGAACGTGAGTCCCGCCCCGGGCGCCACCGAAACAAAACAATCCCCCCGCAAATGGGCGATTGTTTACCTTGGGTACATATTCAAAAAGGGCGTATTGGAACCGTTCGACGTTGCGGCGGTCATGCCGGCGCCAGCCGTCCCGCCCGCCGGACACAGACTGCGGAAGTCGGTGCGATTTCGATGCGCCCCGCGCGAATGATTTTCCGGTAAAACAAGTGTTTGCAGCCTGTCCGGCCTTTGGTGCAACGCGTCGGCAACTCCTCGACGGCGCAGCCGCGAGCCCAAATCGCGTGGGGGCCGGTAGATGTGAACCAGGTCATTGATCGCTTGCGGCGCGCGGCGCAACTTTCGCGCGTCGGGCACTTTTTGAGCGGCCTGGGATCACGAAGCGAGCGTGTGACAGGAATTTGTTGCGAAGTTGGTGCAGCCTCTAGTAGCCTGACCCAAGCTATTTTGTGTGAGATTTGGTGTGAGTGAATTGAAAAACGATACTGTTCCGGTCGTCGTCATCGGTGGCGGACCAGCAGGTCTGACCGCTGCATACGAACTTCAGAAACTGAGCGACAAGCATGTCCCGCGGGTCTACGAGGCCTCGGACATGGTGGGCGGCATCTCGCGCACCGAAACCCACAACGGATACCGCTTTGACATCGGCGGGCACAGGTTCTTCACCAAGGTGCGCGAGGTCGAAGACATGTGGCACGAGGTGATGGGGGATGACTTCATCACCGTCCAGCGCCTGAGCCGGATTTTCTATCGCGGCAAGTTCTATGACTATCCGCTGCGCATCTTCAACGCGCTCGGCAATATCGGCCCGTACGAGACCTACAAGATCATCGGCAGCTTCATCAAATGGAAGATCCGGCCGAAGCCGCAGGAAGACACGTTCGAGGAATGGGTGATCAACCGCTTTGGTGGCCGGCTCTACATGCATTTCTTCCACAGCTATACCAAGAAGGTCTGGGGGATTCCCCCGTCCGAGATCCGGGCCGACTGGGCCGCGCAGCGGATCAAGAACCTGTCATTGCCCAAGGCTGTCTGGAACGCCATCTCGGGCGCCAATGACACGGCCAGCCTGATCGAGGAATTCCAATACCCCCGCCTGGGCCCTGGCATGATGTGGGAAAAGACCCGCGACCTGATCCGGGAACAAGGCGGCTCGGTCGAGACCCATTCCGAGGTGTTCCGGGTCAACCGCGATGGCAACCGGGTGACTTCAGTGGACATCCGCCACTGGAACGAAAAAGGTGAGAAAACCACCGAACGGGTCGAGGCCGACGAGTTCATCAATTCGATGGCCGTGCGCGACCTGATCCACGCCTTTGACCCGCCGCCGCCGCCCGAGGTGATCGAGGCCGCCGACCGGCTGAAATACCGGGATTTCCTGATCGTGACGCTGGTGCTGAACCACGCCGACCCGTTCCCCGACAACTGGATCTACATCCACAGCCCCAAGGTCAAGGTCGGGCGCATTCAGAACTTCCGCGCCTGGTCGGCCGAAATGCTGCCCGACCAGAATACTGCCTCGATCGGTATGGAATATTTCTGCCAGAAGGGCGACGGGCTTTGGTCGTCCAGCGACGAGGACCTGAGGAAGCTGGCCAGCGAAGAGCTGGAGCAGCTGGGCCTGGCCAAGGCGTCGGACGTGATTGACCACGCCGTGATCCGGCAGCCAAAGGCCTATCCCGTCTATGACAGCGAATACAAGGACGCCCTGGACACCGTCAGCAGCTGGCTGAAGACGCTGGAAAACTTCCAGACCGTCGGACGCAACGGGCTGCACCGTTACAACAACCAGGATCACTCGATGCTGTCGGCCATGTATGCGGCCCGCAACATCCTGGGGGAAGACAACGATGTCTGGGACGTCAATGTCGAGAGGTCCTATCATGAGGAGTTCGAGGCAAAACCCAAAAGACAGGCGGCCCGGGCCGAGCGTGTCGGCAAAGGCGCCGTTCTGGAATGAACGGCAACCCAACGGGTTGCCCCTTGCCCGACCTGTAAAAAGTCCGGTCGGGCAAGGACTATGCCGTGCAAACCAGGCTCTGGGCCCGAGTGGCACCGCTAACGACCTTTCCTTTTCTGATACCGTGCACCTTCGGGCCGTTCCATGAACCGCAAATTACGCAACCGCCTTTTCACCTTTCACACATGGCTGGGGCTGCATCTGTCGATCTTCTTTGCCTTTCTGTTCCTCACAGGTTCCATTCTTGTCTTCGGCAATGAAATTCAGGCACTGACCCGCCCCGCAATCTGGACCACCGCCGCGGAAGAGGACCGCACGGCCAGTTTTGGAGCGATCTACAAGGGCATCAAGGACGCGCATCCTCACAGCACCGTTCAAACCATCACCAAGCGTCCCACCCCGTGGTTCGTCGACCGGGCCGAAGGCCGCACCGGCTGGGGCGAACAGGTCGTCTTCTGGACCGATCCCGCCACCGGCGCGCTTGTCGAGACCACCGGCTATCCCGGGTTTCAGAAAATCCTCCGCGAGCTCCATGTCAAACTGCTGTCGGGTCAGAGCATCGTCTACAAGGCGGTGGCGGCGACCTCGATCATACTGCTGTTCCAGATCGTCAGCGGCCTTATCACCTATCGGCGGTTCTGGAGAGGGTTTCTGCGCTGGCCCACAACGGCCAACGGCCTGCGGCCTTGGGCCGGCGGAATGCACCGGCTGACCGCTCTTTGGGCCACGCCCCTGCTGCTGATCAGCGGTGTCACCGCCTTCATCTTTCTGTTGGGTGATTTCGGCATAGACGGCCACCGCCCCAAGCCACAGCCAGCGGCCGCACGGGAAACCGTGCTGCCCGCCGGATTCACACCCGATCTATTAGATCGGGCCGAGGCCCGCGCGCGCACGGGCCTGCAGGGGTTCGAACCCACGGGCGTGACTTTGCCGGGCAAGACCACCGAAAGCTTCCGCTTCGTGGGATATCTGCCGTCGATGCCGCATATTCGAGGGCTCAGCACCGTGGCGGTGGACCCCACCACGCTCGAGATCACGGGCGCCTTCACCCCGAATGACAACACCAGCCTTGCACGCTGGCGCAACGTCGTCGACGAGCTGCACTACGGGTTCTGGGGGGGCGCCTTTTCGCGGGTGCTGTGGCTTGTCATGGGGCTGATCGCAACCGGCGTGGCCGTGACCGGCGCCGTGATTTTTGCCGCACGGCTAGCCCCCGAGGCCGCGCAATATGGTCCGCTGCGGCGGATCTGGCGTGGGCTGGGCATCTTCCGCTGGGGCTACCTTCTGCTGGTGCCGGCGGTCGTGGCCGCCGGCCTCTACAATTTCGGCCCCGGCGCCCATCGCACCAGCCGCGTCGCCCCGGCCGATGGAATGCCCCCGGTCGCCCGGCTGATCCTGCGCGACCCGCTGAGGGCCGGCAAGCCACTCGACGTCGAACTGCGCGTGCGGGACCCCGCGCTCAGGATCGCGCGGGTCGAAGTCAACGGCCAGACCCCCGAGGTGACCGGCCCTCAGACCGCCGCCGACGGCCCGGGCAAGGCGCGGTTCAGACTGAACCCCGCGCAACAGGCCAACGACATCACTGCGCATCTGGCAAAAGAGGACGGCAGCGAAACGGTCGTCACCTTTCACCTCGGGCCGCCGATCTGGTGAGGTGATGAACATAGGGCGCAAAATACGAAAAAATGGCGGCCAGGCGCGGAAACGGTCCAATTTCGCCCTGTTTTGCCGATACGCTCGGTGCTCAGGTGTCGGATTGCCATAGGCGGGAAGTTTCCGGGACGGCCGCGACCATTTTCATGGACGCCCCCCGGGTGAGTATGAACAGAATTGATTTTGAGTAGGTTAGGGTTTTGGGTTTCATGAACAAAGTTGCAGAACCAATCGGCACGGATCGCGCCAACACGGATGAGTCAGGCACGCCGGATGTCACCGGCATGAGCCTGAGCGTGGTCATTCCGGCCTACAACGAGGAAAACGCCGTTCGCGCGACGGTGGAAGACGTTCGCGCGCATCTCGGACCGCTGAACATCCCCTACGAGATCATCGTGGTGGATGATGCCAGCGAGGACGGAACCCGCGCCGAAGCCGAAGCCAGCGGGGCAACCGTCACCTTCAACGACGTCAATTCGGGCTATGGGGCCAGCCTCAAGCGCGGCGTACGCATGGCGCAGCATGAATACGTGGCTATCCTCGATGCCGACGGCACCTACCCTGCGCGCTACCTGCCTGAAATGCTGGCCCTGTGTCGCGATCAGGACATGGTGGTCGGGGATCGGGGCGCCGCGATGAAAAACGTGCCGCTGCTGCGGCGGCCGGCCAAGAAATTCCTGTTCGCCTTCGCCTCGTTTCTGGCCGAGCGCAAGATCAACGACCTGAATTCCGGGCTGCGGGTGTTCCGCAAATCCGAGCTGATCCCGTTCCTGCCGCTGCTGCCGCAGAATTTCTCGTTCACCACCACGATCACGCTGTGCATGACGTCGAACGGCAAGCGGATGATCTATGTTCCGATCGAGTACGGAAAGCGGATCGGCAAATCGAAGATCCGTCCGATCGATTTTCTGAACTTTATCATCCTGATCCTGCGCATCAGTACCCTGTTCAACCCGCTGCGCGTTTTCATCCCGCTGGGTCTGGCTTTCTTCACGCTCGGGTTGGTCAAGTTCATCGTCGACATCTTCTACTGGAACCTCAGCGAGACCGCGGTGTTTTCGTTTTTGGCGGCCATCATGATCTGGTCGCTGGGGCTGATTGCCGACATGATTTCGCGCCTCCACCTGCGGCCGTGACATGGGGCGCCTGCTACCCTCCGATCCGGTCACGCGCCGCTGGTTGATCCGGCTGGTCGGGTCCGGCGTGATGCTGGCCGGTCTGTTCTGGCTTTTGCCGGCTGACGCGATCGTGGCGGCGCTCAAGGCCATTCCGCCCCCGGTGTTTCTGGCCGTACTGGTTCTGTTCCTGCTGGCCCATGTCGCCGCAGCGTTGAAATGGTGGCTGTTGCTGAATCGCCGGATTTCGCCCCTGCTGGCGATCCGCGCCCATTTTGCCGGCCTTGCCGCCAACCTGTGCCTGCCCGGCGCGATCGGCGGCGACACCGTACGCGCAGCCATGGCGCAGGCCGCAATGCGCGACGGGGCCCAAGTGGTTGCTGCGGCCACGGTGGACAGGGTGATCGACATGGTGGCCCTGCTGACCCTGTCCGGGCTGGGTCTGGTTCTGGTCTGGGACGGCGCGACCGGGACGACGGCGATCGGGGCCGCGGCCGTGATCGTGCTGACCGTGATGGTCGGAATGGTCGCCCTGCCGTGGTTGCTACCGCTGATCTGGCGCGCCTTCCCGGCCGTGCCGGGGCGCAGCTTTGCCCTGAGGCTGGCCGATGCCCTGGCCGGGTTTGCGGCCCGGCCCGGCCTTCTGGCCATCGTCTTCTCGGCTTCGGTTCTTATTCAACTTTCGCTGGTCCTTCTGGCCTGGTGGCTGGCACGGGCTGCGGGCGTTTCGGTGGACGCCGGCGCGTGGGTCTTTGCCTGGCCCCTGGCCAAGATCATCGCGGTTCTGCCTGTGTCCCTGAACGGGCTCGGGCTACGCGAGGCGACGCTGGCCGGGTTCCTCGTGCCCTTTGGAGTCAGCGCCCCAGCGGTGGTTGCCGCAGGGCTGGTCTGGCAGGTGGTTCTGTTTTCGGCGGGCGGAATCGGCGCGCTGGTTCTGTTGGTCTCAGGGATGAGTCTTGCTGCGCCCACGCGTTCGAGAAAGGAAGAGTGCAAGTGACGGATGTTTCCCAACCCCGATTGGGCGATCAGCCCCATATCATCATCCTGGGCGCAGGTCCGGCGGGCCTGGCGGCCGCCCATGCGCTGGCGGGCAAGGCGCGCGTGACCGTCGTCGAACGGGCCTCGGTGGCGGGCGGCAACTCTGCCTCGTTCCCGGTCGAAGGCGTGGTCTGCGACTACGGCTCGCACCGGTTCCATCCCGCAGCCGAACCCGAAGTGCTGCAGGACGTGAAGACCCTGTTGGGCGATGATCTGCTGCTGCGCCCCCGCCATGGACGCATCCGGCTGGGCGGCAAGTGGATCCATTTTCCGCTCAAGCTGACCGATGCGGTGTTGCGTCTGCCCAAACCCTTCGCCCTGTCGCTGATCGGCGACATGGTGCTGAAACCCTTCCGCAAGAAACACCAAGGCCAACAGACCTTCTCGACCGTTCTGTATGACGGGCTGGGTCCGACGATCTCTGACAATTTCTATTTTCCCTATGTGCGCAAGCTGTGGGGGTTGGAGCCCGAGAAGCTGGCGGTCAAGCTGGCGGAACGACGGGTGGGCAGCGGGTCGGTCGGAAAGATCCTGATGAAGATGCTGCGGCTGTTGCCCGGGCTGCGCAGCGAAACGGCGGGGCGGTTTTTTTATCCGCGCAAAGGGTTCGGGCAGATCTCGGACGCAATGCGCGAGAGCGCCCGGACAAAAGGCGCGGAATTTCTGTTCGACACCGAAATCACCGCAATCCAGCGGCAGGGAAACCACGTCTGCGGCCTGACCGTCCGCGACGCCGGCGGCGAACGACAGCTGACCGGCGACCTGATCCTGTCTACCATCCCGCTGACCGCGCTGACGCGCCTGATACCCGACCCGCCCGCCGATGTGGTAGAAGCGGCCCGCGGCATCCGGTTTCGCGGCATGATCCTGCTGTATCTGGTGCTGGAAACCGACCAGTTCACCGAGTTCGACGCACATTATTTCCCCGAGCTGTCGATCCCGATCAGCCGCATGTCAGAACCCAAGAACTATAACGCCAGCGGCTCGCCAAAGGGCGTGACGGTCCTGTGCGCCGAACTGCCCTGCGACCCGGACGAGAAATGGTGGAGCATGTCCGACGAGGCCTTGGGGCAGGAGTTCACCAAGTGGCTGGGTCAGCTGGGCCTGCCGGTCACGGTTCCGGTCCGGCGCTGCGAAACCCGTCGGCTCAGCCATGCCTATCCGGTCTATGACATCGGCTACGAAGCGCGGTTCGACACCGTCGATCGCTGGCTGTCGGGGCTCGATGGCCTGCTGGTGTTCGGGCGGCAGGGACTGTTTGCCCATGACAACACCCACCATGCCTTTGCCATGGCCTATGGCGCCGCCGATTGCATCGACGATGCAGGCCGGGTCGATCGCGCGAAATGGAACCGGTATCGCGAGGTCTTCGCCTCGCATGTGGTGGAAGACTGAGCCATGTCCGACTGGCAGGCCAATATCCTGATGTATCACGCGATTTCGGACGCGCCCGGACCGACGTCAATCGCGCCGCGTATCTTTGCCGAACAGATGCGGGCGCTGGCCGACTCGGGCCTGCCGGTGGTGACGCCTGACGCCCTAGCCGCCCCCCCTTCCCCGCGCGTGGTCGTCATAACCTTTGACGACGGGTTCGCCGATTTCGCCGACACCGCCTGGCCGATCCTGCGCGACCATGGGTTTCAGCCCATCGTCTATCTGCCTTCGGGCCGGATCGGCGGCACCGATTCCTGGGCCGGCGGGCATGTCCCGCCCCGGCCGCTGATGCGATGGGACCAGATCGAAAGCCTGGCCGATCAGGGCGTGGAGTTCGGCGCCCACAGCATCAGTCATCCGGACCTGACGGCACTGGACGCCGGGGCAGCCCAACACGAAATCGAGGCCAGCGGGGCTGAAATCTCGGCCCGCTTGCACCGCCCGATCCGGCATTTCGCGCCGCCCTACGGCGCCTCGAACCCCACTGTCCGCCAGATGATCGCCCGGCGGTATGATAGCGCGGTCGGAACCCGGCTGGGCGTGGCCCGATCGGGGGATGACATCCATGATCTGCCCCGGCTCGAGATGTATTATTTCACCGACATCGCCCGGTGGCGGGCGCATCTGGCGGGGCGCGGCGGCCCCTATCTGACCGTCCGCAAGGCCCTGCGCGGGTTGCGGGCGCGGGTTCGGGGAAAGCCGTGGTAAATTTCAAAGACGGCCGGCGCCGGGTTTATCAGCGCGGGTCGGCAGAGGTTGAATTTGGTTCTTGGTAAGTGACTGGTACGAACACATGCACATTCTGATTACCGGCGGCGCCGGGTTCATAGGGTCTCATCTGACCGAACGGCTGATCGGCGAAGGACATCGGGTGACCGTTCTCGACGATCTGTCGACCGGGCTGATGTCCAATCTGGCCGGGGTGGCGGACCACGCCGATTTTTCCTTCGTCGAGGGCAGCATTCTGGATCGGCAGCTGGTTGCAGATCTGGTGCGCCCGGCCGATGTGGTGTTTCACCTGGCGGCAGCGGTCGGTGTAAAACTGATCATGGACGAACCCAGCCGGTCGATCCTGACCAATGTTGCCGGCACCGAAAACGTGCTGGATGCGGCGCTGACCGACAAGACCCATACCTTCATCGCATCCAGTTCCGAGGTCTATGGCAAAAGCACCAAGTTTCCGTTCCAGGAAGAGGACGACCTGACCATCGGCGCCACCCGCAATCTGCGCTGGTCCTATGCCTGCGCAAAGACTCTGGATGAATTCCTGGCCCTGGCGCATGCACGTGAATCCGGGCTGCCGGTCACGGTGTTGCGATTCTTCAACACGACCGGTCCGCGGCAGACCGGGCGCTATGGAATGGTTCTGCCCAATTTCGTGCGGGCCGCGCTGGACGGCGCCCCCCTGATGGTACACGGAACCGGCGACCAGTCGCGCTGTTTCGGGCATGTGGCCGACGTGGTCGAGGCGATGTGCCGCCTGATGCACCTGCCCGAGGCCCGCGGAGACGTCTTCAATGTCGGCACCGACCAGGAGGTCACGATCCGCAGGCTGGCCGAGCAGGTCATCCGAACGACCGGATCCCGATCGGAGATCCGCCATGTGCCCTATGACACGGTCTATCCCGACGGGTTCGAGGACATGCAGCGGCGGCTGCCGGACGTCACCAAACTTGAACGCGTGACCGGGTTCCGGCCGATGCGGACGCTGCAGCAGATCATCGACGACATCGTGGCCGAGATGCAGGGACAAGTGACGACATGACCGTCCCCGTCGCGATCCGGGCGGGCCGCGCGCCGTGACCGATCTGGTGATCGGATCCGGACCGGCGGGCGTGTCGGTCGCCTCGGCCCTTCTGGACCGGGGTCGCCGGGTTCTGATGCTGGATGGCGGGCGCAGACCCGACGAGCCGGCGGTGGCTCTACGCGGCCGTCTGGCCGCCACCGACCCCAAAAGCTGGTCGCCGCAGGACCGGCGGGCCTGGCAGGCCCCGCAATTCGACACCCCGGCGGGACAGGTTCGCCGGTTTGGGTCCGATTTCGCCATGGAACCCGGCGCGATGACGCTGACCGATCCAGACGCGGTCGCATTGCGGGCGTCGCACGCGGCTGGCGGGCTGTCGAACCTGTGGGGCTCTGCCGTTCTGCCCAACCGGGCGGCCGACATGCAGGATTGGCCGATCACCGATCAGGATCTGGCACCCCATTACCGCGCCGTCGCCACCTTCATGCCCATCAGCGGGCAGACTGACGCCCTGCAAGACCTGTTTCCGGCCTTTTCGATGCGCGAGAGAACCCCGCTGACCCCCTCGGTACAAGCCCAACGAGTGCTCGACAGGCTGACACTGCGAAAAGACGATCTGGCCCAACTGGGTGTCCGGGCCGGGGCGTCGCGGCTGGCGGTCGAGACCGGGTGCCGGTATTGCGGTCAATGTCTGCATGGTTGTCCTTGGGGGCTGATCTATTCGGCCGCGCATACGCTTGAGGGGCTGCGCCACCATTCGGCCTTTCGGTACCGGATCGGGCTGGCGAACCGGTTTCAGGAACAGGGCGATGCGGTCACGGTCACGCTCGACGGGGGCGAGACCATTCAGGCCGACCGCGTCTTCATCGCTGCCGGGGTGCTCGAGACCGCGCGCATTCTGCTGCTGTCCTCTCCGGCTCCCGACGCCAGCCTGCGCCTGCTGGACAGTCAGCATTTCTTTCTGCCCAGTCTGCACCGATGGCACCTGCCCCGCCGCCCGGATGCCGGACCCTTCCATACTTTGCCGCAGATCTTCGTCGAGCTGGACGACGCGGCCGTCTCGCCCCATATGGTCCATGCGCAACTGTACACCTGGAACGAATTCTTCGCCCATGACCTGATCCGCAACTACGGCGCCCGGCTTCCCGGCTCGGGGCCGTTGTGGCGCATGCTGGCGCGGCGGCTGATCGTGGCCCAGGTGTTTCTGCACTCGGCGCATTCGGCTCGGATCGGACTGACTCTTGCCTCGGACGGGCGGCTTGTCCCGACGGTAACGGGCAATGACGAAACCGACGCCGTGTCCGGCAAGGCCGCCGCGCGCATCGCGGAGGTTCTGAGGCTGGCCGGGTTGCTGCCGCTGGGCTTTGCCCGCCGACAGGGGGCCGTGGGGTCCAGCTTTCACGTCGGCGGGTCGATGCCCATGGCCAAGCTGCCCGAAGCCGGGCAGGCGGATACGCTGGGACGGCCCCGCGGTCTGTCGCGTGTGCATCTCGTCGATGCCTCGGTCTTTCCCAGCATTCCAGCGACGACCATCACCTTTTCGGTCATGGCGAACGCCCACCGGATCGGGTCCTGTGCGCCCTGATCCGACGGTCAGGCCTGCGCGCCGGTCTCAAATGCTCCGGCCTCGAGCGCAGCGGCCAGCACCCGGTCGCCCTTGCCGTACGCGGCGCGGGCCAGTGCGGCACCATAGGCGGCCAGAACCTTGTCTTCGTGCCAGATTTCCAGAAACGCGGCGCGCGCGGCACGGCCCTGACTGTCGCGCCGCCCCGGCTCGTGCTGCAGTTCACGCATGGCAGCGATCAGATCCTCTTGCGTGTCGAACAGCGCCCCACCTCCTGCCCGCTCGACGATTTCAGGAAAGGGGCCCAGACGCCGGGCAATCACCGGCGTTCCCAGTCGGAAGCTCTCGATCAGGATGATGCCGAAGGTTTCATAGCACACCGAGGGCACGATCAGACCGATCGCCCCCCGGTAATAGGCATTGAGCTCATCCAGCGTCTTGCGGCCCAGGAACCGGATCCGCGGGTTGCCCGCGGCCTGTCGTTTCAGCTCGGGCGCATAGTCGCCGTCGCCCAGGATCAGCAGGTCGGCATCGGGGTATCGGTCAAAGGCAGGGAACACGTCCTGCAAGCCCTTGATCTTTTCCAGGCGACCGACGAACAGAAAATAAGGGCGGTCATGCACGGCCGGTTCGGGCAGCGCCGATGGGTCCAGGTCGGGCAGGAAATACGGCAGCACCTGCATATCGTGGCGCAGCCCGAATTCGCGATGCTTGGCGCGGCTGAATTCGCTTTTTGCGACGATCAGGTCCATGTGATCCAAGGCGCGGTCCAGCGCCCCGGTATACCGCCACAGCTGTGGTGGGCGCCTGTAACTGAGGACACAGCGCAGGCACTGGCGTTTGTCGCACAGCTCACGCCCATGGCGCCACAGGACATGGGTAGGACACACCAGCCAGTGTTCATGCGCCTCATAGATCTTCAGGCCCGATCCCATCGGCAACAGGCCCGGCCCTCCGATGAGCGAGGTGTTGTTGTGCCAGATGATATCCGGCTGCTGCTGGTCCAGAATCTGACGAATGCGGCCCGCGTGCACCACCGGGCGGCCGGTCTGCTGGGTCAGAAGGTTCGACAGCATGCCATAGCGACTGCGCAGTCCGATCCGGCGCACTCCGTCCGGGTCGCCTTCGGGTTGGGGCTTGCCGCCGAGGATCAGATAGCTGTCCTCGTCATGCACCACGGTCACGTCATGCCCGCGCGCGACAAGCGCCCGTGCCATGCGCTGGATGCCCACCGCGTCGCCACCGAAGGAATAGGGCGGATAGAAGGTAGTGAACATCAGGATTTTCAACGAACGCATGTCACAATACTCAAGAACCAACACCTTCGGGGCATGAAACACGATCCCCGCCCCGATCGAAAGGCACAAGTCGCCACCGACCGGGCCTACCGCTCCTGCAGCCCAAGATACAGGCTTTCGATCTGCCGGTTGATATGGTCGGGGTCAAAGCGGGACGCTTTCGATCTCTGAAACGCGTTTGCCGCCATGGCCGCGCGTTTCGCATCATCTTCCAGCACCTCTGTCACCGCCTGTATGATCGCCGCGACATCACCGATGGGAACGCAGGCCCCGACCGTGTCGTCGACCAGTTCGTGCACCCCGGAACAATCCGTCGCGACGATCGGTGTGCCGGTCTGCAGCGACTCGGCAATCGAGATCGGAAGGGCCTCCCACCGCGAGGTCAAAAGCATCAGATCCGCCGCCCGCAGATACCGGTACGGAACATCCGTCCGCCCCACGAACTGCAGATACCCGTCCAGGCCGCGATCCGTGGCCAACGCCTGCATCTCGCGATCCAGCGGCCCATCGCCGACCACGACGAAGCGGTATTCGGGATGGCTGCCCTTCAGGCGCGCCACACACTCGATCAGAATGTCGATCCCTTTCTGATGCGCCACCCGGGCGATGGTCACGACCAGGCGCGTGCCCCCGCGCAACAGGTGGTCACGCAACGCGGCCACGTCTTCCGGCAGGTCTACGGGGGGCGGCTTGATCCCGAGGCCGATCACCCGCAGCTTGCCCTTGGAAATACCCCCGATCGCCACAAGGTCCTCGGCGGCGCGGTGGCTGGGCGTGACGATCAGGTCGGCATGGCGCGCAATGGCGCCGAACCCCCTGATCCGGTCGGGGTCCGAGCCGTGATAGGTCACGACCAGTGGAATGTTCAGACCCATCCGCGCCAGCAATGCCACCAGGGCCGGAGCGGATTCATGCGCATGGATCACGTCGACGTTCGCCTCGCGCAACCAGCGACGCAGCGACTGCGCGCCCCGCCCCGCGTTTGACAGTCGCCGCAGAACCGACCCGCCATCCGCCGCAACACCGCGCGTCGGAACCGACAGAAATCGATCGCTCAGTTGTTCGTTCGCCCAGTTTCCGGGGCTGCCGGCCAGATAGATTTCATGCCCGCGACCCGTCAGCCAAGTGCTCAGGTCCAGCGCATGGCGTGCTATTCCACCCATTCCGAAATCGGTACACATCTGCGCGATGCGCAGGGGCTGGCGGACATCCGTTCCGGGTTCTGTCTGCATGGTTCATTCCAACTGCATTCGGTAGTGAAGGTGTAACAAGAGCACTTGTGCGACGCCACGCATATCAGCGCCCTTTGTACGACTGGCCGCTGAAAACGCAGCGGCCCAGACTGGGTCAGATCAGGGCGGATGGCCAAATCCATGCCCCCGCACGGATTGGCCAAGCCGGTTTCGCCCGCGAAGCCCAAATCAGGACTGTTGCCACTGATGCCACAATCCGGTCACCTTTGAATCAATGGGCAAATTTTTTTGACAGTTGGCCAGCCGACCTTTGATCGCTGTGTTCAAGCACGTTCAAATTCAATATTTCGGATTATGGGCGCGCAGACGACCGGTTTTGCATTACGATCAGGATTGGAGATTTAGTCATGAAACCACATCAGATTTCGGTCGTCATACCCTGCGTCAATTCCTATTCCGATTTTCAAGGCTGCATGACCGCGCTGCGCAACCAGACCGGCCCTAGACCCGAGGTCCTGGCGGTCGAGCGTCTGGGCTGCGGCTTTGCCCAGAAGGTCCAGGCCGAATTTCCCGACGTTCATGTCATCTCGGTGGGCGCCGAAGCCACGATCCCGCAGATGCGGGCAGTTGGCATCCGGACGGCCTCGGCGGATGCGGTCGGCGTGATCGAGGATCACGTCATCGTCCCGCCGGATTGGACCGCCCGGATGCTGGAAGAGATCGCCGCCGGCGCGGATGCGGTTGCCGGGCCGGTCGACAACGAGGCGACCGACTCGCTGATCGATTGGGCGGCGTTCCTGTGTGAATACAGCGCGGTCCTGCCGCCGCTGGCCGACGGACCGTGTGATTGGCTGCCCGGCAACAACACCGTGTATCGACGCGACGTGCTGAGCAAATGCGACGCGGTGCTGGACGACGGCAAATGGGAAAACCATCTACATGATTACATGCGCCAAGCAGGCGCGAAACTGGTCATGCGCAACGACATCGTCGCCGGCCACAAGATGCACTACACCTTCGGGCTGTATATGGCACAGCGATATCTCTACTCCAAAAGCTTCGCCGGGGCGCGGGTCCGCGGCGAACCCGCGACGAAACGCGCTCTGATGGGTTGTTTGGCCTTTGCCCTACCGCCGGTCGTCTTTGCGCGGGTGGTCCGCAACATCCTGTCCAAGAAGAGGCATGTGCCACAGCTGCTTCGGTCGCTGCCGCTTCTGGTGCCTTTTGCGCTGTCCTGGGGGGCGGGTGAGATTTCGGGTTACTGGTTCGGGGCCGGACAGTCCCTGTCCAAGGTCCGCTAGCGGGATAGCGGCCGATGTCCGATCCGACCCGACCCGAATTGTCCGTGATCGTCGCCATCGTCGATGGAGGCGCTGCGCTGCGCAACTGTCTGAACGCACTGCGGAACCAGTCAGGCACGCATCAGTTCGAAGTCATCATTCCCTACGACCAGCTATCGCGCGAAGCCGCCGACCTGCAGACCGATTTCCCCGAGTTCCGGTTTCTGGATCTGGGCGTGGTCGCCCGGGGCCAGGTGCCGCGCAACGCGCTCGAACTGCACCGGTTCTGGGACATTCGCCGCGCCGAGGGCGTCAAGGCCGCGCGCGGCCGGTTGATCGGCATGGTCGAAGACCGGGGCATCCCGCGGGAAGACTGGGTGGCCTCCGCCATCGACCTGCAACGGCAAACCGGCGCGGCCGCAGTGGGGGGATGCGTGGACAACGGCCACGACACGGCGTGGAATTGGGCGGTTCACATCTGTGACTTCAGCCGCTACATGCCGCCGATCCCGACCTCCGAGGCCGATTTTCTGTCGGCAACAAACGTCTGCTACCGGGCCGATACCCTGCGTGAATTGCAGGCCCTCTACAAAGAGCGGTTCTACGAACCCTCGATCCACGCGGCATTACAGGCGGCTGGTCACAAGCTGGTCCTGTCAGAACACCCCCGCACAACGCAATTCCGGCCACGCATCCCGACACATCTGCTGGCGGTCGAGTGGTTTCATTGGGGGCGAAAATACGCGCGGATACATTCCGGCGAGATTTCGGCCGCCAAGCGTGTCTTTCGCGCCGCTGTGACCCCCTTGCTGCCCTTCGTTCTGTTTGCGCGGCACTATTCAACCCAGCGGAAGAAACGGATACATCTGCGCGACTTCTGGAAAGCATCCCCCCTGATCTTTCTGATCGTCACGATGTGGGCGTTGGGCGAGCTTGCAGGCTATGTGCAGGGGCCGGAACCCGACCACGCCTGATCCCGGTCAAGGACGCTCGGGCAGCAAGCGGGGCAACTCGACCGGCACGTTGGTGCGGCTGCTCTCGGCCACCGCCAAGGCGATCTCGATCGCGCGCAGACCGGCATTCCCGTCGGCAATCCGGACGCTCAGGTCCCCGTCGCACAGTTTCAGAAAATCCCTTAGTTCCTCGGCGAAGGATAACTTGGCCGTCGATTTCCACGACCGCAGCTTTTCCCGGACCGCGATGTCGAAATAGTGCCGGGTGGTCGTGACCGGTTTTCCGCCCGGTTCCGGCAGGGTCACCAGCACGTTCTTCATCGGCGCATAGGCCCCGCGCACCAGCCCGTGGGTTCCATGTGCCTCGATGACAAAGTCGTATCCACGCCATTCATCCCATGTGGCCTGATAGATCGCGGCCAGCCCGTCGGGATTGCGGAAGATCGCCATGGCATTGTCCTCGGACCCCGCCAAGTTCCAGACGGACTCGCTAGCCACGCCATAGACCGACGTAACCTCGCCCAGCAGATGCCGCACCAGGTCGGTCAGGTGAATCCCGATGTCCCACATCGCGCCGCCGCCCGCCAGCGGGGTCCGGTATTCCCAATCGTGGGCGAAATGGGCTAGCCCGTCATGGCCGCCGAAGGCCCGCACATGGGTCAGCGTTCCGATCTGGCCGCTGGTCACGGCGTCCTTTACATAGGCGAAGGCCGGGTAATACCGCATGTTGAACCCGGTCGCGACGACCCGGTTCGCGGCTGCGGCCGCCTTCAGGATCCGGCGGCAGGTCTCGACCGAGTTGGCCATCGGTTTCTCGACCAGCACATGCCGCCCCCGCGCAAGCGCGCCCAGGCAGGGGGCCTCGTGCAGGTGCGGCGGTGTCGAGACCACGACGGCATCCATATCGGTGTCCAGAAACCGGTCCAGGTCGGTGAAGACCGGCGCCCCGCCGGCTACGGCCCGGGCACCCTCTTCCGACAGATCCATGACGGCCGCCAGCGTCGTGTCCGGGCACTCCTGGATGGTCTCGACCCGCAATTTCCCGATTTTCCCGGCCCCGCCGACAACCCCGATACGCATGAAACAACTCCTTCACTCAATACTTTCGCCCGACCGAACCGGTCCGGCGCACACGACAATCAACCTTGGGAACGGCACCTTAGGGTGCTCGGTCCTTCAATCGCGGATCCGGCGGTGGCCCGGCGCAAAACCCGCGCTCCAATCCAACATTCCTTTCCTGCGCAGTAGCACAGGCCAGCGCGTTGCGCTAGGCTGACCTCGGACAACATGTTGCTTTGGATCGAGTTTTGACGGATCGGACCCACACCGGGAACCAAGCCCAATGGCAGGACCTTGCTGGCCGCCCAGTCTTTGTCACCGGTGCCACGGGGTTCGTCGGTCGGCGGCTGCTGGAACAGCTGACCCAGGCCGGGGCAAACGTCACCGCTTTGCTCAGAACCCGGCACGGCACGCGCGATCTTGCCGCGCTCGGGGTCCGGGTCGAGGTGGGCGCCCTGTCTGACCGACCTCTGATGCAGGCCGCCTTGCGCGGCCAACAGGTGCTGTTTCACCTGGCCTATGACATGCGCGCGCCCGCAACCCAAAACCTTGCGGATTTCGAGGTGCTCAGATCCGCCGCCGAAACCGCGGGCGTCGGCCGGATCGTCCATGTCAGCTCGATCGTCGTGCATGACGGCTGGCCACATCAGGATCTGGATGAAAACAGCCCCATGCAAAGGCCGGGCGGGTCGGCCTATCGGCAGGCCAAGCAGGCCATGGAGCAGACCTTGATGCAAGGGAACTGCCCCGCGGCGATCCTGCAGCCGACGCTGGTCTATGGCCCGCACAGCCGGATGTGGACCGACCAGCTGGCCGACTGGCTGGCGCGTGGAACGGTGGTCCTGCCCGATCCCGAAGGTGTCTGCAACGGGGTATTCGTCGATGATCTGGTGCAGGCTCTGTTGCGCGCGGCGATCCTGCCGGATCTGGACCGCGAGCGTTTCATCATTTCCGGCGCGGCACCTTTCGCCTGGTCGGACCTGCTGCTTGGCTATGCCCGGATCATCGGGCGGGGTCAGGTGCGCCATTCCCCACTGGCCGCGCTGCAGGCCCGGCTGCCCGCGCCATCGGAGGACGCCCCGCCCGACCGGCCAGCTCTGGCCGCGCGCGTCAGCGCCGCCGCCCGCAGCCTGATCGGTCGCGAGAAGTTCGAAACCATGGTTCACGAGTTGAAGCGCCGCTTGCCCGGTCCGGCCGAGGTCTTTCCCGACCACGCCATGCTCGAACTGTTCGCGGCACATGGGGTCTGCCGGATCGACCTCGCCCGCGCGCGCCTGGGCTATCGGCCTGAATACGATTTGCCCGCCGGGCTCGACGCCACACGCACCTATCTTCAATCGCGCCACGGCGCCCCGTAATTGACGGTTTTTTTCAGTGTTTCTTGTTTCGAGGTTTCTGGGTTTTGACACATATCGCCGTTGACGCAACATCGTGGGAAAACGAACGCGGGTTTGGCCGCTTCACCCGCAACCTGATCCACGCGCTGGTCAGCCGGGACACGGGGTACCGGTACACGCTGCTGTTCGATCACCCCCCCACGCGTGTGGTGCCGGACGGGGTCGAGATACGGGTCGCCGGGTCCGGGGCTTCGATGTCCGAGGCCTCTTCAGGCGCGCGGGCCCGCAAAGGCGCCGACCTGATGACGATGGCGCGGGCCGCCAGGCAGATTCAGTGCGACCTGTTCTTCTATCCGGCGGTCTATTCCTATTTTCCCCTGCTTGCGCGGCGACCCAGCGTGGTGTGCTTTCACGACACGATCCCCGAGCGGTTTCCCGACCTGATCTTTCCCCGAAAGCTGAACTTCCGCCTGTGGCAGGCCAAATGCTGGCTGGCCAAAAAACAGGCGACGCGGGTGATGACGATCTCCGAGGCTTCGGCAACCGACCTGGCGGCCATCCTGCGCATTCCGCGCGGCAAGATCGACACGATCACCGAAGGGGCCGAGCCGATCTTTGCCCCCGCCCAGGACCAGTCGCAGCTGGACCGTGTCCGGCAAAGCCATGGCATCCCGCCGGACGCGCCGCTTCTGGTCTATGTAGGCGGGTTCAACCGGCACAAGAACGTGCTGCGCCTGATCGAGGCGATGCCGCGCATCGTCGCCACGTTTCCCGACACGCGGTTGGCCATCGTCGGGCGCACGACCGGGGCCCGGTTCTGGGACAACGTCGCAGACCTCAAGGCCAGTGCAGCCGCGAATGCCGCGTGTTCCGAAAACATCCTGTTTACCGGAGAGATCGACGACACCCAACTGGCCGCCTTGCTGAACGCCGCCGACGCGCTGGTATTTCCCTCGCTGTGGGAGGGTTTCGGCTTGCCCGCGCTCGAGGCGATGTCCTGCGGAACGCCCGTCCTGTCCTCGGATCGCGGCAGCCTGCCCGAGGTGGTCGGCGATGGCGGGCTGTATTTCGACCCGACATCCAGCCGGGCGCTGGCAGACCAGGCCATCCGCCTGCTGTCCGATCCGGGCCTGCGACACGACCTGTCGAACAAGGCGCTGGCCCGGGCGTCAGGGTTCGGGTGGGACAAGGGCGCGGCCATGGCCGAACAGTCGTTTCAGCGGGCGCTGGGTGGGAAATAGGAAAATTGCAGCATCGTCCGACTGCGCAAGCTGCCACAGTACAGTCCACGGCAATAGGTGCCATTGCGCCCTATTTGGAAACATTCAATCTGCGCCCTGCCCGGGCGAGACTATTTTATTGGATTCGGCCCCGATCCTCCGTATCGGTGGTTGAGGGCGGTTTGTTTAGGTCCAAGACGGCAATTGATTTCAGTTCCAGTTTGTATGATCAGGGTACATCATGAATCTCGAAACCTCACATCACCAGGCCCTCAGACAGCGCATCGCCGCGCGCGAGGCGCGGGTCGCCGTGGTCGGGCTGGGCTATGTCGGCCTGCCTCTGGCGCTGACCGCCCATGACAAAGGCTTTGACACCACCGGAATCGACCTGAACCCGCAGCGGGTCGCGCGGATCAATCAAGGTGCGCAGGTCATCTCGTACCTCGCACCAGACCGAATCGCCAAAGCCGTGGACAGCGGACGGTTCCGGGCAACGCAGGACGCGGCAGCGCTGACCGAGGCCGACATCATCCTGATCTGCGTCCCCACGCCGCTGACCGACAGCCAGGACCCGGACATGCGCTTTGTCGCAGCCGCCGCCGAGACCATCGCGCAGCATCTGCGGCCCGGACAGCTGGTGGTATTGGAAAGCAGCGTCTGGCCGGGCGCTACCACGACGCTGGTGCAGCCGCTGCTAGAAGCGGACGGCCTGCGCGCGGGGGTCGATTTCTTTCTGGGCTTCTCGCCCGAGCGCGAAGACCCCGGCAATGACAAGTTCGACACCCACAACATTCCCAAGGTTGTCGGCGCCGACGATCCGCTGTCGCTGCAACTGATCGAGGAGTTCTATCGCGCCATTGTGACACGCGCGGTTCCGGTCAGTTCGGCCGCCACCGCCGAGGCAGTCAAGCTGGTGGAAAACAGCTTTCGGACGGTGAACATCGCGCTCGTGAACGAACTCAAGACCGCATTGGACGCAATGGGCGTGGATGTATGGGAAGTGATCGACGCCGCCGCCACCAAGCCCTTCGGGTTCATGCCCTTCTATCCCGGTCCGGGGATCGGCGGCGCCTGCATCCCGGTCTCGCCGGCCTATCTGGCCTGGCGCGCGGCCGATGCCGGATCCGACACGCCGATCATCAACCTGGCCCGGTCCAGCAACGATGCCGTGCCAAGCGCGCTGGCCCGCCGGATGGCCGACCGGCTGGCGCCGGATGGGGCCGACACCGACCAACCTCTGGCCGGCCAACGCATCCTGCTGATGGGCATCGCCTACAAGCGCGACGTCGAGGATACCCGCCGCAGCCCCGCGCTGGTGCTGCTGCAAGAGCTGGAGAAGCTGGGCGCGCGGGTCGATTACCATGATCCGTTCTTCCCCAGCCTGCCGGAAGGGGGCGAGTACCCGGATCTGGCCGGGCGGGAATCGATGCCTCTGACGGCGGAAAACCTGAAAAGCTATGGCGCGGTGGCGGTGATTACCGACCACAGCGCGCCCGACTATGCGCTGGTGGCGCGCGAAGCCGCGATGATATTCGACACGCGCAACGTCTTTGCAAAGAAAGGAATTGAGGTGGCCGGTGGCCGCCTGGTGAAGCTTTGAGACCGCGTGTGGCGGCCCTGCCGGGCGAAGGTCCGGCAGGTCGGCAAGGTTCGCTTTCAAGGATGCCCGGACCGAAAGAAGAACCCGTTGATGAGTGAAAAGCCCGCAAGAATCTTCGTCGACCTGGATGGCACGCTGGTCAGGACCGATCTTTTTGTCGAGGCCATCGTTCAGTTTCTGACGAAGAACCCGTTGAACATATTTGTGCTGGTGCTCTGGCTGTTTCGCGGCATCGCCTATGCCAAATCCCGCATCGCGCAGCAGGTTCGGATCGACCCGGCCGGTCTGCCCTACGAAACGGCGCTGTTGGCGTATTTGAAGCAACAAAAGGCCCAGGGCCGGCAGCTGGTTCTGGCGACGGCCGCGCCGAAGGCCTTTGCCGAACCGGTGGCCGAGCATCTGGGCCTTTTCGATACTGTCCTGGCCACCGACGCAACGCACAACCTGAAAGGCGCCAGAAAACTGGCCGCGATCCGGAATATGGCCGGACAGGATCCCTTCACCTACGCAGGTGACACCGCAGCGGACCGTCCGATCTGGGCCGCAGCCAAGACCGAAATCTTGGTGAATGCACCGGCACGGGATGTGGATGCAGCACGGGCGGCGGACAAAGCCGAAATGGTCGTCAACTCGCGGCCACCCGGCTGGAGAGCATTCCTAAAATCGATGCGTCCGCATCAATATGCCAAGAACGCGTTGATCTTTGCGCCTCTGTTCACGTCACAGCAGCACCTGCCGATCGAGAGCGTGCTGGCGTCGCTGCTGGCCTTCATCTGCTTCAGCCTCTGTGCATCGGGCGTGTATTTCCTGAACGATCTTGTCGATCTGCAGGCCGACCGCCAGCATACCAGCAAGCAGTTCCGTCCCCTGCCCTCGGGCGACCTTTCGCTGCGGGCGGGCGTGGTCGGGGCCATCGCCCTGCCGATCGTCGCCTTCGGACTGTCGGTCTTTTTCCTTCCGGTCAATTTCACCCTGGTGCTGATCGCCTACCTTGCCATCACCATGGCCTATTCCTTTTGGGTCAAGCAGATCGCCACGGCGGACGTTATGGTGTTGGCTTCATTGTACACATTGCGGGTGATCGCGGGCTCAGCCGCCACCGGTATCGTCCTGTCGTCCTGGTTTCTGGCCTTCTCGATGTTCATCTTTGTCAGCCTGGGCTATCTGAAACGCTATGTCGAAGTGGCCGCGGCCCCCGCCGATGACAGCACCGTGCATGGCCGGGACTATTCGCATGCCGACAGCGAGACGATGTTCAGCCTGGGCGTCGCAAACATCACCGCGGCGGTGGTCATTCTGGCGCTGTACATCAACAGCCCCGAGGTCCAGACCATCTACCGGACCCCCGAAATCTTGTGGCTGCTGTGCCTTCTGCTGCTGTACTGGGGCAACCGGATCTGGGTCGGGGCGCGGCGCGGGCGGGTGGCCGACGACCCGGTTCTGTTCGCGCTGCGCGACCGCATCAGCCTGATGGTCGGCGCAGCCTTCGTGGTGGTCACGCTGGCTGCCAAGTACCTCAGCCTGTGACGGACCCGACAACCGAGGAGAAGGAACATGTCACTCTACTGGTCTTCTTTGCTGCTTGCGGTTTGCGCGAACATCTGCACCAACGTGTCATTCAAACTGGCCGTTCAACAGCTGTCCGGTCCGTTTGACATCCGCGCCTTGGTGGCATCTCCTTGGGCGTGGGCCGGGCTGGCCAGCGGGCTGCTTCTGCTGGGCAGTTTCATCGTCGCCATCCGCGGGATCGAGTTGAGCATCGCCTATCCGGCCGTCACGGGGTTGGCGATGGTTGGTATTCTTGTCGTCGGCTACGTCCTGTTTTCGGAAACGCTGAGCCTTCAGAAAATCGCCGGCATCGGGTTGGTCATGGCAGGGGTTCTGCTGCTGTCGCAGGTCGACCAAGCCTGACACCCGGCGCGTTGACCATCGGCAAAACCTTGCACAAATGAACCGATTTGCACCTCACGCCTTGCCGTTGCAACACTTGATCCGGCATGTAGCGCACACCGTACCATATCGCAACAGTTCATGGATTCGCGTGGTGGGATCGGTGCAGACAGGCAACCGCTAACCAAATTTTAACCCTTGGCAGTTCAAACTTTTGCCATGATTTGAAACCGTAATCGAATTGCGGCTTGAGTGGTGGGCATCTTGGTCCTCTCACAACCGGGTCGCGATTCATGACCGGAGGGACTGGGACAGTGTTGGGGATCGTCGGATTGGCAATGATATTCAGCCTTGGTCTGGCCGTGGCCGCCCTGTTGTCCGGGTATTCGGTTCTGACCGCACTGTTGGTTTATATGCTCGCCGGAACTTGCTTTGTCCTGGTTGGCATGGGCGCAATCTGCTTGACCCGCGCGCTGAAGACCACGCAATCGGATGAACGCCGCGCCTTTTCCGGCTGATCGCCGCATTCCGAGACATCTGGGCCGGCGATCCTACGACCAGTTTGCAGGATCAACGCGAAAGAACTTGCGCAATTCCGAATAAAATGCCGGTTCGACCTGCTTCAAGGCCTTGGGCCGCTCAAAGAACAGCTCGACCGTGACGGCAAAGAACTCTTCGTGTCCGGTGGCACCATAGGGGTCGATCACTGTGCGCCGGCCCGTCTCGACCGCTTGCACATGCGCGTCGAAGGCCGCCAAAAAAACACGCGCCCACCCGGCATAGCTCTGCTCTTTGGCCAGTACGGGCACGCCGTTGGTGCCGCCGGACAAGTCATCCAACTGATGGGCAAATTCGTGGAACACGACGTTGTGCCCGTCATGATCGTTTGCCGCGCCCTGCCGGCTGTGCGCCCAGGACAGGATCACCGGCCCCCGATCCCAGCTTTCGCCGGTACGGATGATCTCTTGTTCGGTCACGACATAGCCGCTGTGCCGCTGTTGGCGAGACTTGAAAGCGTTGGGATAGATCAGGACCGTCGTCAGATTGTCGTACCATTGGTCCGAGTTGACGACCAGAAGGCAGGCTTGTGCGGCAATCGACAGGCGCATTTCGTCCGTGACCTCAAGCCCGTCGCAGCCGATGAAATCGACCTGGTTCAGGAACAGGTTTATCTTGCCTTCCAAAGTGGCGCGCAGCTTGGCAGGCAGCCGCTCAAGGATCGGCACCGTCGCGTGGATGGTCCGCCGCTCTTCATCGCTCAGCGGTGTTTGCAGCAGCGCGGCCCTGGCCCTGGACTTCGACCAGAAATACCAGGCCACCAGACCGGCGATTGCCGCAACAAGGCTCAGAAAAAGCACCATGTGGCGACGGTATCTCTATTGCCCCACCTCGGAAAGCCGATTCATTCGGTCGAGGGCTGCGTGAAGTCCGCCAGCCAAGGCCGTTCGACATCCATGCCCTGATACAGCGCATGCAGCAGCAGATGTGCCGTCACCGGGTCGGGGGCAAGGGGGCGACGGTCCAGTCGCCCCTCTTTGACCGTTGTTTCGGCGTCGAAGATCACCGCATCCTCTTTGATGGTGGTCACCACACGAAGCTGGGCCAGCGTTTCGGGGTCGACCGCGGTCGGGTCGTCCGAAAGGATCACGAAATCGGCCAGTTTGCCCACCTCAATCGAGCCCTTCTGGTCTTCTTCGAAGTGTTGCCATGCCGGCCAGATCGTCATCGCCTTGAGCGCCGTCATCACATCGACCCGTTGATGCGGGCCCAGGATGTCGCCCGACCGGGTGCGCCGGGTAACCGTCGCTGCCAAGACCCGCATGCTGTCTGGAAATGCCACAGGCGCGTCGTGATGCGTACCGAACATCATGCCGCGCTCGGTCACCCAGCCGGTGGGCGAGATGTTGTCGGAATTGACCGGCCCGACCGTGTGGTCGCGGTGCCAGTCGCCCCAGTAGAAGGTGTGCATCGGAAACAGCGATGGGAACACGCCCAATCGTTTGAGGCTGGCCACCTGATCCTCGCGCAGGAACTGACCATGCACCAGAACAGGCCGATTGCCCGGATCGCCATAGGTCAACCGCGCCTCGTCAATGGCGGCGATCAGCATGTCCGTGGCCCCCTCGCCATTGGAGTGGGTCAGGATCTGGAGACCGTTCTCAAAACACCAGTTCACCGAATCCTGCAACTGCTCGCGCGTGATGGCGGCGTAGCCGGCATAGCCGGGCGGGTAATCCCCGACCGGATCGTAGTAGGGCCGATCCCGCAGCGCGGTAAATCCTTGCGGCGAGCCGTCGATTGTCAGCTTGCACCCGCCGACTCGCACCCGGTCGGCATAGGTGCGCGACGCGTCCGATGCGATGAAATCGCGCGATTCCAGAACGTCGGGAAAGGCCACCACGTCGATCGGAAGGTCGCCGTCCGCGGCCACCCGGCGCAGGGCCTGAACTGCTGCACCCGAGGAGCGCCCCTCTTGCGCGGTGGTGTAGCCAAAGCGCGCCCACATCCGGCTGCCGGCGCGCGCAAAAGTCTGCAGTCCGTCTTCGCCGACACTGCCAAGCAGGGGCACCAAGGCGCCGAAGAATGCGTATTCCTCCAGCACGCCATTTGGCTGGCCGGCATCGTCCTTTCGGATCACGCCTCCGGGCGGGTTCTCGGTTTCTGCGGTGATCCCGGCCAATTCGAGCGCTTTGGAATTGCCGACCCCTAGATGGCCGGATTGGTGGATGATCATGATCGGAACGTCGCGCGATACCGCGTCCAGTTCGGAACGGGTGGGGTGGCGCAGCTCGGCCAGTTGCGCGTTGTCATAGCCGAAGCCGATGATCATCCCCATCGCTTCGACCGTGTCGCTATTGGCCTCGGCCCACGCGGACAACGCCGCCTGCAGGCTGTCAATGTCGGTGACCGTGCCATCCGGTGGTGCCAGCAGGTTCGCCGACAAGGCTTGCAAACCGCCCATGACCACGTGACCGTGGCTGTCGACAAAGCCGGGCAACATTGCGCGCCCGTCCAGATCAAAGATCGTCGTGTCGTCGCCCTGATGGCTGCGCATCTCGGCCAGTTCACCTGCTGCGATGATCCGCCCATCCTTGACCGCGACCGCCTGTACCGTGGGCCGGGCGTCATCGATCGTCAGAATCGGACCACCGGTATAGATCGTGTCAGCGACCTGTTGGGCCAAAGCCATGTTGCTGAGGGTAAGACCGGCAGCAACGCACACGGCAGACAGGGTTGAAAGACGCATTCCGAACCTCCAGCAGCATATGGCAGTTCGGTGGACTCTAGCACGAAGTTGGCGTCCGGCCCGTGCAATGTTCAATTTTTGAACCGGCGCCGGCGTTTACTTGAGCGCGCGCGCCAGAAATTGCCGTGTGGCGTCTTGCTGCGGGTGGTCGAACAGCTGCTCGGGCGGACCTTCCTCGACAATGCGGCCGTTCTGAAGGAAACACACCTTGTCGGCGGCCTGCCGGGCAAAGCCCATCTCGTGCGTGGCCATCACCATCGTCATGCCCTGCTGTTTGAGCATCAGCAGCACGTCCAGAACCTCACCCACCAATTGCGGATCCAGGGCCGAGGTGATCTCGTCGAACAGCATCACCTCGGGCTGCATTGCCAGGGCGCGCACGATCGCGACGCGCTGCTGCTGCCCGCCAGATAGTTGGTCGGGATAGTTGTGCATCCGGTCGGCCAGCCCGAAGCGTTCGAACATCTCTTCGATCTGGGGCAGCAGTTCGGCGCGCGTGCGGCCGCGCACGCGACGCGGCGCCAACATCACGTTGTCCAGCGCCGTCATGTGCGGGAACAGGTTGAAGCTCTGGAACACGATGCCGATGCGGGCGCGCACCGATTGCGGATCCAGCCCGGGCACCGAGATGTCGACCCCGTCCAGCAGGATCTCACCATCCTCGATCGGCTCGAGCAGGTTGATACAGCGCAGAACGGTGGATTTGCCCGCCCCCGAAGCGCCGATCAGGCAGACCATCTGCCCCTCGTCCACGGTCAGGTCGATGCCGTCGCAGACGGTGCGGTCGCCAAAGCGTTTGACGACGTTGCGCAAGTTCAGTTTCGCCATCAGCGCCGCTCCCGCATCTGCCGGGCCATCAGGTGGTCGGCATAGCGCGTCGCCGGGATGGTCACGATCAGGAAAATGATCGCCGCGCCCACATAAGGCGTGAAATTGGCCAGCAGCGATTTGAACACGCCGGCCTGGCGGAAGATCTCGACCGGGCCGATGAAACTGAGAAGCGACACGTCCTTTTGCAGCGCGATCAACATGTTCATCTGCGAGGGCACGACGTTGCGGACGGCTTGTGGCAGCACCACGTCGCGCATCACCTGGCCTTCGGTCAGGCCCAGCGACAGGGCGGCGGCGCGCTGGCTGTGGTGTACGCTGTCGATGCCCGAGCGGAAAATCTCGGCCACATAAGCCGAATAGGTCAGGATCAGCGCCAGCGATCCCCAGATATAGGGCGAGTTCCACGGCCGGGCCAGACCCAGCCCGGGAATGCCGAAGCCGATCAGATAGACGGTCAGGATCACAGGCACGCCGCGGAATATGTCGGTGAAGGCCGCGCCGAAGATACGCAACGGGAACAGAGCGGGCGATTTGGTGTCGCGGGCCAGCGCGATCAGTAGCCCCAGCACCGCGATCGCGGGCGCCGACCAAGCAAAGATCATCACGTTGATCTTAAAGGCCTCGAGCAGCTTCGGGAAGGTCTTGACCAGAACCTCGCCGTTGAAAAAGCTCTGCTGGACCTTGGCCCAGCCCGGTGCCAGCGGCACCAGCACGATCAGCGCCAACACGACCAGAACGGTGCTGGTCGCGGCGATCCGGATCGATCGCCGCCGCTGCTGCGCCTCAAAAAGTTCGCGGCGGGTCGGACCCGCCGTTCTGTTCTGTGTCATGTCACTTGATCAGCGGAACGCCCGTCGTGTCCTGCAGCCACTTGGCCTCTATCTCGGCCAGCTTGCCGCTTTCGGTCAGCGCGGCGATGGCCGAATCCACGCAGGATTTTAGCGGGTTGCCTTCCTCCATCAACATGCCGAACTGATCGGGGTTGTCGCCTTGATCGGCAGGGAACTGGCCGATCACCTTGGACCCTTCGATCATCACCGCGCTCAGGAACAGGGCAGTGGGCAGGTCGAACAGCGCGGCGTCGATCTGGTTCGCGGTCATGGCCGCGTTCACATCGGCATTGTCGCCATAGAGCAGCGGATCGGCATTTGGCTGGATTACGTTGGCCAGTTTCGGCACCGCTGTGGTCGAGCCGACCGCGCCCCATTGCAGGCCCTTCAGCGCCTCGAGCGTGGGCGGGGTGTCAACGGCGTTTGCGCTGACCAGAACCGCCATCGGCGCGGTGTAGTAAGGGGCCGAGAAATCGACGACCTGATCGCGCTCGGGCGTGATCGAGTATTGCTGGATGTTCACGTCGAAGTTCTTGGCGCCGGGTTGGATCGCCTCGTCAAAGGACGACCGGACCCAAACCACGTCATCAGCGGCAAAGCCCATTTCCTCGGCCACGGCATAGGCGACGGCGGCTTCAAAGCCTTGGCCGGACTCGGGCGCGTCATCCATCACCCAAGGGTAATAGGCCGGGTTTCCGGTGGCCACGGTGAACTTGCCCTCGGTCAGGGTCTTGCCCGCGGCGCAATGCCCATCCGCAAGGGCCGAAGTTGCGGTGAACGCAAGGGTTGCGGCCGCGATCGAAAGCATCTTGGACATGGATCTGGGTCTCCTGTTGGGAATGTCGGGCCCACGGTAGTGTTGCCCGCCGACCCTGTCCAGTTGGTCGCGGTCTATGCCAAACACCGCAAGAAGTTCAAGCCGTCACGCGGGTGGAATGTTGTGGTTCACCCGGAACAGGTTGCCGGGGTCGTACCTGCCTTTGATCCGGGACAATTGGGCCGCGTTCGCACCATAGGCCGATGACAGGGCGGCGGCCTCATCCGCGGGCATGAAATTGACATAGGCACTGCCGGTTGCATACGGCACCATGCGGTCATACAGCGCCCGCGCCCAAGCAATGCAGGCATCGTCATTGGCTGGGTCTTCCCAACGGGTGTGCACGTTCATGATGAAATGGGCCGAGCGTTGGGGATAGGCTGTCGCCGCAGCCTCGACCCGTGCCATCGCGCCGCCGACGTGGGCGATGAACACTTCACAAGCCGGGTCCGGCAAGGTCGAGATACTGTCGAGCAGCCCTGCGACCGCATCCGTGGGCAAGGCATCAAAATCGTGGCTTTTCCAATAGTTGCGCGCGCCGGGGGTCAGCAGAGGGTCGAACGCGGCCTGCCAGTCGACGAAGGCGTGCGGCGCGATCACGTCCACGATCGGGTCTCCGAGGGCGCGCAGCGGCTCCATCGCGGCTTCTCCGTCTTCGATGGGCCCGGCATAACAGGCGGCAAAGATCAGCACCTCGCGCCCGTGCCAGTCTTCGGGCAGGAAGGGCAAGGGCGGGGCCTTGCGCATCACCGTCCAGACCGTCAGCTCGTCAGGGGCGGTGTCGGCGATCCGGGCGTATTCGGGCAACAGGGAGGGACCCTGTTCAAGCGGGTGGATCACAAGGCCGGACAGGACTTGCGGCCCCAGCGGATGCAGGCGGAACTCGAACGAGGTAACCACGCCGAAATTGCCACCGCCCCCACGGATGGCCCAGAACAGGTCCGGGTGGCTGCTTTCCGACGCGGTCACGATCGCGCCATCGGCCAGCACCACCTCGGCCGAGATCAGGTTGTCGATGGTCATGCCGAACTTGCGCGTGGTCCAGCCAAAGCCGCCGCCCAAGGTCAACCCGGCGATCCCGGTGGTTGAGTTGATGCCGGTCGGAACCACCAACCCGTGAGCCTGCGTCTCTCGGTCTACGTCACCCAGTACCGCGCCTGGCGCCACACGCGCGGTGCGCGCCTTCGGGTCGACATGCACCGATTTCATCTGCGACAAATCCAGCATCACCGCATCATCGGCCACCGCATGCCCGGCAATCTGATGTCCGCCCGAGCGGACGGACATGATCAGCCCCGCCTCGCGCACGAAATTGATGGCCTTTTGCACATCGCTGGCGCCGAGCGCCCGGATCACAAAGCCGGGTTTGCGGTCGACAATGCTGTTCCAAGTGGTCCGGGCGTCATCGTATTCCGGGCTTCCGGGTAGGAAGACGGAGCCGCGTAGCGCCGCGTCCAAAGCGTCAAGCGCGTCTTGGTCCACGGATTTGGTGCTGCCGTTCAGCGTTATCAGGTCAAACATGATCGGTCCTCCAGATCAGGTGGACAGGATCCTTGCTTGTCTGCCTCGGCGGGTGCCCTTTCGCCTGTTGCCGGCGTCGGGCGCAACTGAGATCGGATGCTACGTCAGGCGAAAAGGCCTGGGTCGACACGGTCAACCGGCGTGATGACGTCAGCAGGAATGTTCAGGCGCTTCGCCGCCTTGCGCAGACTTTCCTCGTCCGGGGCTTCGTACAGGCAATAGGTCTTGCGCTTGTCGGCACTGAGGAACGAGAATATCCACTCGATCCCCTCTTCATCGTTGATTTCCTTGATCTTGATCTTGTCGTCGTCTCCCAGATCAAGCTGTTCGGCAAAATTTCGTTCAATGATATATCTTGGCATGGCACCCCCCGGTACACACTTTCTGAAAACTAGGACGCTGCTCCCTCAAGTCTTGACGCCAAGGAAACCATAGCCAATTCTCGCGCGGTTGCCAACGCTGCCACCTCGAGCTCCAAGGCAATGCTAAGGTCCTGAGGGCGACCTCGGCGGCGCAATGCTCGGGCTCGGGCGGCTTGGCTATGGGCGATCCAGGGTGGAGCGGCCATCGCTGTATCGACGGCCATCGCGGTGTCGAACAGACTCTCGGCAGTGTCCCATTCGCCCAAAAGCGCCGCCAGCGCGCCCAGCCGTCGTGCAGCGGCGCCGGTGCAGACGGTAGTTGCCCCGGCGGTGATGGTCAGATCGCGAAAGGGCAACAGTTTCTGATAGATGATCTCGGCGAGGTCGCGCCGTTCGACCGCTACGCAGATATCGGCGAGATAGCCCAGAGTGGTCGAATACATCGCATCCTCCGGCAGCTCGAAGCCGGTTTCGGACAACTCATCGAGGATGCGTTCAGCCGCCTCGGAATAGCCAAGCTCGGCGGCGATCAGGCCAAAGCCGGGCTTCCAAGCGACATCTTCCGGGTTGTCGGACATCAGGCGTTTGACGACGGGCGCCACTTCGTGAAGGCGGTTCTGTTCCCGACGGATCGTGAACATCTGAACGCCATACACGCCCTCGACATGGGCACCGTGAGTCTGGCGGCCGATCTTCAACGCCTCGGTCGCATAGGCTTCGGCCCGGTCGAACCGACCGTCCAAGATGTCCACCATGGCCCGGGCATGAATCTGCACCCAATAAAGTTGCAGATGCATGTCCTTGCTCGAAATCTCGGTCAACAGGTCCAGCGAGCTGTCGACCAACGCACGGTCAGCCATCTCGGCGCCGACGAACAAGCTGAGCGTGCGGTCGCGCCCCTGGTCGATGCTGCCCAGTTTTTCCGCCGTCGCGTGCATCGCCTCCAGATTTTCCCGCCAGTTCCAGCGGTCGTCGCCCTGCCGGGCGATGAACGGCGCACCATAGCGGGTCATCATGACGTGAAACTGCGATTTGTGGTCGCCCAGCCGCGCGGCCAAGTCCATGCATCGTTGACCATATTCCGCACCTTCGGCAAGGCGGCCAATGAACATGCAGGCTTTGGAGATCTGTCCCATGAGGCTGCAGCGGCGCGCCTCGTCTTGCTCGGGCAGTTTTTCCAGCGCCTCGAGGCAGAGCGAGATCGCCTTTTCATGATTCCGGCCGGCCATCATGCAGGTATCCGCAAACTGGTTCGTGATATCCGCGGCCAGCGCATCCCGGCCGGTGCGCCGCGCCGCATCCATGGCTTGTTGCAGCAGCGCAATCCCCTCGGGCAATTGCCCGGCGCTGTCATGGGCACGCCCCAGCAGTGAAGTAGCAACAATCACCTCGCGGCTGTCGTCAGAGCCCAACTGGCCCGCGGCCTTCAGCGCTTCAGCCGCGTTGGCCAAGGCCTCTTGGCTGGCCGATCTGCCCAAGGCCATTTCGGTGGCCGCGCGCCACCGTTCAAAGGCAGCGGCCCAATCCTCGGCCTCGGTCAGGTGCCGGGCGACGGGTTCCGGGCGGCGCTCGATGTCAGCGGCGCGGTGCAGGGTCAGCGCTCGGGCCACCTGGGCGTGCTGGACCTTGCGTGTGGTGCTGAGCATGGATTGATAGGCCGTGTCGCGGATCAGCGCGTGGCGAAATACGAAATGCCCCTTGCGGTGGCCACTTTCAAAAATCAGACCGGCGCGGCTCAACTCATCGAGATGCGTGTGCAGGTCCTCCGGGCCCAGGGACATGATTTCCAGCAGCAGGTCTGGCTCGAACTCGCGCCCGATCACCGAGGCGGCCAAGGCGACCTGTTTGGCGCCGGGCGACACCGCATCGAGCCGAGCCATCAACGTGCCCTTGAGCGACGAGGGCACATTGCGCAGATCGCCCGTCTGGGTGATCGTTCGGGTCAATTCCTCGACGAACAGCGGGATTCCGTCGGTTTTCTCGATGATGCTGGCCACCATTTCGGGGTCGGTCGGGCGGCCGGTCAACGATTCGATCAGGTCGCCGACCTGGGCAGGCCCGAAGCGACGCAACTGCAATGTCTGGACATGGGTATCGCCGGCGCCGGTCCGCATTTCCCATTCGGGGCGATGAGTGATAACCATCAGCAACGGCAGGTCGACACAGATCGATTTGAACCGCTCGAGAAGGGCCAAGGTCGAGGCATCGATCCAATGGGCGTCCTCGACGAAAATGATGACGGGACGATTTGACGCTCGCGCCCTGACCGTGGTGATCAGCGTCTGAATCGTCAGATCACGCTGCTCTTGCGGCGAAAGGTTCAGAACCGTTTGGGCCAGCGCGCTGTGCGGCGCAACCAGGGCCGCAAATACCGGGAGCACCTGCTCGAGTTTCAGACCCTGACGCCGGGATAGCATCCCGCGCACATGCTACTGAACCCTGTCGTCGTCAAAATCGTGCCCAACGCCCGCATCCTGCGAAATCCGTGCCGCGACCGGGTGAAACGGGCTGCTGGTCAGGTAAGGCGAGCAGTTCAGGCGGATGATGTCGGCGTGTTCCGCCACGTTGGGGTCCGCAAGAAACGCCTCGACCAGCCGGGACTTGCCCATACCGGCCTCGCCGCCCAGCAGGATCACCTGGCCCGCGCCATCCTGCGCCTGCCGCCACGACTGCAGCAGGATGTCCTTTTCCGTCTCGCGCCCGATCAACCTGTTTTGGGCCGCACCGTCATGCACGGCGCGAAAGCGGCTCTCGGCGCTGCGTTCCGCCAAGACTTGCATCAAACTCCGCGGTGCATCGAACCCCTTGAGCGGAACCTGCCCCAGTTCGGCGAATTCGAATACGCCCTGCAACGCCGTCGTGGCGTCCTCCTGCGGGACGACCACGGCGTTCGGCGGCGCTCGTTCCTGGATGCGGGCGGCCAGGTTCAAGACCGGCCCGGTCATCGCCCCTTCCTCATAGGTGTTTTTGCCGATCGCGTCACCGACGACCACGTCGCCGCTGGCGATGCCGATCCGAACCGACAGCGGTGTCCCGTCCGGGGTTTGCAGCGCCTTGACCCGCGCCACCGACTCCTGGCCTGCTTTGACCGCGCGGATCGCGTGATCCTCGTAGGCGCGCGGCCAACCGAAAAAGACAAGCAACCCGTCACCCAGATATTTGGCGACATAGCCGCCATACCGGCTGACGGCCCCGGCGACGGCGTCCTGATAGCGCTGCAGCAGGGTCCGCATGTCTTCCGGGTCAATCCGGTTGGTCAGTTCGGTCGAGCCGACAAGATCGGCAAAGAACACGGTCAGGTGCCGGCGCTCGGCAGCCGCAAGGTCAGCTTGGTCGGATACGGTCCCCGCCGCTTCGGGCAAAGGGATGGCAGGGTGCGGCGACCCGTCCGGCGTGCCGCCCAAATCCCGCGCCGCCGCCAGTATGAGCTTCCGGTGCCCAAGGCTGACACCCAGTTCGCGCAGGTCAGCGTCGGACAGCAAGGGCAGCACCCGTTCATCGACGTCGTTCTGTGCAAACGCATCGGCATACTGGTCCAGGCCCAGATCGTGCAGCCATGTCTCGACCGTGCTGTCCATGCCTGATCATGCGGGGTTCTGCGGTGTCAATCAAGCAATCGGTCAGTGCGGCCGAAAATGTCTCGACACGCAGGTTTGGGCGGATCAGACTGCGCTGACGTTTCAATTCCTTGATCGGGCAGAGTCCAGCCATGCAGCGCAGCGGATTTTTTCAATTCCGAATGACGGTAGCCGGCCTTGCACTGATCGTTTTGGCTGGGTTGATCATCCCAATGGGTGCCTGCGCCCAGAACACCGTCGAGACGGGCGTGACGGGCACCGTACAGGTCAGAGACCTGCTGAACCGACGATGCGTCGTCTGCCACAGCTGCTATGACGCGCCCTGCCAATTGAAGCTGACCGCGCCCGAAGGCGTGGCGCGCGGCGGGACCAAGCAGGTGGTCTACGACACCGACCGGCTGACAGATGCGCCGCCCACGCGGCTTGGGCTCGACGCCCGGACCGTGCCGGACTGGCGCGCGCTGGGGTTCCACCCCGCAACCAGAGATCCGGGGCAAAAGCCCGGGCAACTCAGCCTGTTGGAACGCTTTCTGGATCTGGGCCACGCCGCGCCGCTGCCCGAGGGAGAGCCCGTTCCGCAGGAGCTGGGTCTTTCGATCAACCGCGAACTGGTCTGCCCGTCGCCGCAGGAATTCGATGCGTTTCGGCGCAAACACCCCTTGGCCGGAATGCCCTACGCTGCCGCGCGGTTGTCGGATGACGAGTTCACCCTGTTGCGCGAATGGGCGCGGGCCGGCGGGACACTCGATCCGGAAGCAGCGGATATGCCAGCTTCGGTCCAGGCGAAGGTCGATAGGTGGGAGGCCTTTCTGAACGCCGACGATCTCCGTAGCCGGTTGACCAGCCGCTACTTGTTCGAACATCTGTTCCTGGCGCGCCTGCATTTCCCGGATGACGACCCGCGCCGGTTCTTTCAGATGGTAAGGTCCACGACGCCGCCGGGGCAGCCGATCTCCGTCATCGCGTCCCGCCGGCCCTTCGACGACCCCGGCGCAAGGCCGTTCTACTATCGGCTGCAACTTGTGACCGAGACCATCGTGCACAAGGAACACCTCGTTTATCCGTTCGGGTCCCGGCGTATGGACCGTTATAGGGAGCTGTTTCTTGAACCCGACTGGTCGCTGGAAAAACTGCCGCCCTATGGCGATGCAGAGGGCGGCAACCCGTTCAGCACCTTCGCTGCGCTCCCCGCCCGCAGCCGCTATGAGTTTTTGTTGGACGACGCGCTGTTCTTCGTGCGCAGCTTCATCCGAGGCCCGGTCTGTCATGGGCAGACGGCGGTCAACGTGATCGAAGACCGGTTCTGGGTCAGTTTCCTTGACCCCGAGGCGGATCTGTCGGTGACCGATCCCAGCTATCTTGCCCAGGGCGCGGCCTATCTCGAATTGCCGGTCGCCAGGGCCGATGAAGGGGTGCTGGGCGATCTACAGTCGCTCTATCACCGCAACCAGGTGGAATACCTTCAGTTTCGCGACGCCCGCTATCGCAACAGCCCGGCGCATCGGACGGGGTTCGGCTATGATGCGATCTGGGACGGGGGCGGGACGAATCCACAGGCATTGATCACCGTGTTTCGGCACTTTGACAACGCCTCGGCGATGATCGGGTTTCACGGCGACATCCCGGAAACCGCCTGGGTGATCGACTATCCGGTGTTCGAGAGGATCTATTACAATCTGGTCGCAGGCTATGACGTGTTCGGCCGGGTCGCGCATCAGCTGGCCACACGGCTGTACATGAATGAGCTGCGTATGGAGAGCGAAGATAGTTTCCTGACCTTCATGCCGGCCGAAATCCGAACCCGGATGCATGATGGCTGGTATCAGGGATTTCTTGCCGAGTTGCACACCTATTGGCATCAGCGCCGTCTCGATGACGATTTCCCGACCGGGATCGCCTTCGGCACCGACAACCCCAAGGCCGAGTTTCTGCTGAACTTGCTGAACCGCGGGAACGGGCTCTGGCCGGTCACCGACCCGATCAATCGCTGCACGGGTGACGCCTGTACCAGCGACCCCAGCGCGACGCTGCTGCGGCAGTTGTCCAGCCAAACCGGCCCGTGGGTCAGATATCTGCCCGACCTGTCGGTTTTGCTGGTCGAACATGGCGAAGACCAGACCGAGGTCTTTTCCCTCGTCCATGACAAGGCCCATTCCAACGTTGCATTTCTGTTCCGCGAACACGCACGACGCCTGCCCCGGGACGACACGATCACGGTGTTGCCCGGGCTGATCGGAAGCTATCCCAATTTCTTCTTCCGCGTGTCCAGCGACGCGTTGCCCGACTTCGTGTCTGCCGTGAAGGCGATCCGCTCGCAAAGCGACTATATGAATGTCATCGCCACTTACGGCATACGCAGGACAAGCTCCGACTTCTGGAGGCTCAGCGACCGCCTGCACGAGATGTTGGCACGGCAAGCGCCGGTTCAGTCCGGCGTTCTGGACCTCAACCGCTACAAGGACCCGAAGGCGGACGATCAACCCTCATAGAGGCCCGACACCCGAAGGTCATCGACACCCGGCTTGCCCGGGGCCGAGCGCTGGCCTATCCTGGTGGGGATGAAATCCTTTGCCGAAATTCGCCCGACCTACAGCCGGTCCGAACGCGTCAGCGACGGGGTGGTTCATGTACTGGGCGTTGGTGCGGCATTGGTCGCGGTACCGATCCTGGTCGGCCAGACCGTGCAGTCCGGACCCGAGCCCGCCGCGGTCTGGGGCGCGTTGATCTACGGCGTGACGCTTGTCTTGATGCTGAGTTTTTCAGCGCTCTACAACATGAGCCAGAGCCCGGAATGGACCGATGTTCTGCGGCGTCTCGACCACTCGGGGATCTACGTCAAGATCGCCGGAACCTATACGCCGTTCCTGCTGTTGTCCGGCGGGCAGGCGCCGGGCTTGCTGTTTGGTCTGTGGTCGTCGGCCACGCTGGGTTCGGCCCTGAAGATGATCGCTCCGCACAGGTTCCGGTGGTTCGGGCTGGCGCTTTACCTGATGATGGGATGGGCCATCGTGTGGGCAGGCCAGGGTGTTCTGGCCGATCTGCCCTCGGCGGTCGTGATCCTGATGATCGCGGGTGGGCTGGTCTACACGGCCGGCGTTGCGTTCTATCTGCTGAACTGGATCCCGTATCACAACACGATCTGGCATGTGTTCGTGCTGTCGGGCAGTGGTCTGTTTTTTGCCGCTGTCTGCATGCGGGTTCTGCCTGAACCGGTCTTGGGCCTGTAGACGCCGCGCGATGCGCGTTCCAATGGTGTTTTCTTTCTGCCTCCGGCGTCTCGGATCGGAAGGCAATCGGCGACCACTACGGCGAACGAAGCTGACGCACCCGCCCTGCGCAATCGCCACAGGCCGCCGAAAACCTGCACCGCTGATCCGCAGGGGCTTGAACCGGGGGGCCGTGACAGTGTCATCTGTACCCCGGCGAGGGGAGGGTCTGCATGAAGCTGCGGCAAATCATAACCGGTCTGGTCTGTCTGGTCGCGCTGCTTGGCTGCGCACCTAGGGAGCGCGTATACGAAAAGACGGTATCGACCTATCAGCCCGCCCGTGAAGACAGCAAACTGGGACGCGTCGCGCGCCGGTTGGGGGACCCCGGCGATGGGCGCTCGGGCGTGCGACTTGTCAGCGACGGGGAACAGGCGCTGGTCTCTCGGCTGTTGATGGCGGCCGCCGCCGAACGCACGATCGACGCACAATACTACCTGCTGCATGACGACCCGACGGGGCATCTGTTCGCGGCCAGCCTTCTTCAGGCGGCTGATCGCGGGGTGCGCGTCCGGCTGTTGCTGGATGATATGGACACCGCAGGCTATGACGCGATGACCGCCGCACTGGACCTGCACGAAAACATCGAAATCAGGCTGTTCAACCCGTTCTGGCGCGATCAAAGCTTGGTCGTGGCCGGTTTGACCGATTTCAAGCGGATCAATCGACGGATGCACAACAAGTCCATGACGGCCGACAATCTGTTTACCATCGTCGGCGGGCGGAACATCGGGGCCGAGTATTTTCTCGCGCGCGAGGAAATGAACTATGCCGATCTCGATGTGCTGGCTGCGGGGCCGGTGGTGACCGAAGTTTCCAAAAGCTTCGATGCCTACTGGAACAGCCCGTTCGCGGTGCCCGCTCGCGCGGTTGTCGGGCCGCCGGAATTCAGCCTTGCCGCCGCCCGCGACCGGTTGCGCCAATTGGTCGAAGACGCGAAGCGAACACCCTATGGCGCCGCGCTGCGCCGGTCGGCGCAGGAAAACTTTGCAGACGGGGCCCTTTCGCTGGATTGGGTGCCGGCCCGACTCTATGCGGACCCGCCTGCCAAGGCAGCCGGCGCCGACATCGCGGATCCGATCCTTGCCGCGCAACTGCTGCCATATTTCGAGACAGCAAAATCCGAGGTCACCATCGTTTCGGCCTATTTCGTGCCCCGCAACAGCGGTGTCCGGTGGCTGACCGCACTCGAGCGCCGAGGCGTCGATGTCCGGGTCGTCACCAACTCGCTGGCATCGAACGATGTGCTTCCCGTCTATGCCCATTACGCCACGAAACGCAGACCGTTGCTGCGCGGCGGCGTCGATCTGTACGAACTGCGACCCGACAACTATCAACAGCAGCGACAGGGCATCAACTGGGCGCAGTCTCGGTCGGGGCTACATTCCAAGGCTTTCGCTATTGATGATCGATACCTGTTCGTGGGGTCGTTCAACTGGGACCCCCGCTCGGTCAACATCAACACCGAGATGGGAATCCTGATCGACTCGCCCGCCCTGACCGAACAGGCCATCGGTGCGCTGGACGACGCGCTACCCGCCTATACGTACCGGGTCACGCTGGGGCCAGCCGGGCAGTTGACCTGGCGGACCCGTGCGGCCGACGGAACGGTGCTGGAATATGATGCCGAGCCAACGGGCAGCGCCTGGGATCACATCGTTGCAGGGTTCCTGAGCCTGCTGCCGATCGGGTCGCAGCTGTGAGCAGGGACCACGCCCGATCGTGGCGCGATGGACAGGGGGCTTTGCGCCCCCGAGGGCGGGGCCGCGTCGTCAGGCACTGACGCGCGCCAAAAACCGCTGCAAACGCGGGTCTTTCGGCGCATCGAAGATCTGTGCCGGAGGACCCTGTTCCACGATCCGACCGCCCTCCATGAAGATCACCCGGTCGGCGATTTCGCGGGCAAAACGCATCTCATGCGTGACGATCAACATGGTCTGGCGTTGCGCGGCGACCGAACGCATGAGGTCGAGCACCTCGCCGACCCATTCCGGATCCAGCGCCGAGGTCGGCTCGTCAAACAGCATCAACTGCGCCCCGATCGCCATGGCGCGGCCGATCCCCACACGTTGCTGCTGTCCGCCCGACAGGCTGGCCGGATAGCTGTCGGCCTTTTCCGCCAGACCGATTTCCTTCAGGATGCGACGGCCCTGCGCCTCGGCCTCTGCGCGGGGGCGTTTCTTCACGGTGACCAGCGCTTCCATGATGTTTTCCAGCGCGGTGCGATGTGAAAACAGGCCGTAATTCTGGAACACGAAGGCAGTCGCGCGCCGCAGGGCCAGAATATCGGCACGGCTGGCCCGTGTCGCATCGACCGAAATGCCTCCGACCGTGATGCGGCCCGCATCGGGCGTGTCCAGAAAGTTGATGCAGCGCAGCAACGTCGATTTCCCGGTGCCCGAGGGGCCGATGACGACGACGCGCTCGCCCTTTGCGATCTCGAGATCGATGGTGTTCAGGACGTCGGTGCCGCCAAACCGTTTGGTCAGTCCTTCGATACGGATCATCGTGCATATGCCCTGTTCAGTCGGATCTCGAGGACCTTCTGCGCCTGGCTCAGACCTTCGACCATGATCCAGTAGATGACGGCGACCACCAGGAAGGCCTCGAAATACAGGAAGCTGCCCGCCGCCTCTTTCTGGGCCGCGCCCATCATCTCGGTCACGCCGAGGGTGAAGGCCAGCGAGGTGCCCTTGATCATGTCGATGAAGTAGTTGACCAGCGTCGGAGCCGCCACGCGGGCCGCCTGCGGCAGGACCACCCGCCGCATCAACTGGCCTTGGGTCATGCCGATGGACTGCGCTGCTTCCCACTGGCTGCGATCGACGCCGATGATCGCCGCGCGGATGGTTTCGGCCATGTAGGCGGCAAAGTGCAGCGTCAGCCCCATGATCGCGGCGGTCACCCCGTCAATCGCGGTCAGGAAAGACAGAACTTGCGGCAACCCATAGTAGAACAGGAACAGTTGCACCAGCAGCGGCGTGCCGCGGAAGAAACTGATGAACAGCAGTACCAGCTGATCCAGCACAGGCACGCGAAAGACACGTTCCACCGCCAGCGCCACCGCGAGAACCAGCGCCAGCACCATGGCGGCCGAAGCCATCGCCAGCGTCAGCGGCACATAGCCCAAGATGACGGGGACCAGCCCCAGCATATATTCAAGGTCCAATCCCCGCATGGCTTCAGTTCGCCGTGATGTCGGTTCCGAACCACTTGACCGAGATTTCCGCCAGGGTGTCGTCCTGCTTCAGCTCGGTCAGCGCCGCATCGACCCGGTCGCGCAAAGCCCGGCCTTCCGCGTCATCGCGGAACGGCAGGGCGTTGCGGATTTCCGAGAAGGGCGCGCCGGCCAGCTCCAGCGGCAGCGGGCTTTCGGCAATCAGCTGGGCCGAGGACACGCGGTCCATCACGAAGGCATCGACACGGCCCAAGGCGGTGTCCTGCGCGATGTTGGCCTCGTAGGTCTTGATCTCGATCTCGTCGGAATACGGCAGTTCTTTCAGAAGCTGCTCGAAATTCGAGCCGAGGTTGACGGCGACGGTGTGGCCTTTCAGATCTTCGACCCCCTTGATGGTGTCGTTGCCCTTGCGCACGACCACCTGCGCGCCGTCGATCACATAGGGCTGGCTGAACGCAAACCGGGCTTCGCGTTCGGGGGTGATGGTGATCTGGTTGGCGATCGTGTCGATCCGGCCCGCGTCCAGCGCGCCGATCAGGCCCGAGAACGACATGGTCTCGAACGCGATGTCCAACCCTGTCTTTTCGCCAACGGCGTTCATGACGTCGACCTCGAAGCCCTGAAGCACGTCCTGCTTAACGAAGGTAAAGGGGAAATACCCGCCCGACATGCCCACGCGCAGGGTTTCGGCGGTTGCGGCAGTGCCCAGGCCCAAGGCCAGAACGGTTGCTAGGATACGGTTCATTTCGGCAAACCTCTGTTATGCGTAGGCCGCGGAAATTGGGTATCGGCAAAGCCAAGTCAACCGGGTGGGCTAACAAAAGACGCTCTGTTCGGGACACTGGGTTGGGGCGAAACTCGGTTCGTAACTTGCGCCCCGTTTCTGAACGAGCGTTTTACAAAGCTTTATTCGCAGAGGCGGGTGTTCCTTCCCAACGCCTTGATGTCGGCGTTGGGCTTCTTCTGGAGTGATGCGAGGACAAACGAGACCGGACGACGCGGGTTTCCGCCACCATCCTGTGGAATGTGTCGCAGACGGATGCGGTCAAATCCGCCCAAGGTCATTCAAGATCGGACAATCCGGGCGGTCATCGCCGGCACATTCCGCGACCAGGTGAGACAGCGTGGCGCGCATGGCCTTGAGATCGGCGATCTTCGCGTCGATTTCCTTCAGGTTTTGCTTGGCGATGCGCTTTACATCGGCGCTGGCGCGACGCTTGTCCTCGTACAGTGCCAAAAGCGTCCGGCAGTCTTCGATGGTAAAGCCCAGCGACCGGGCGCGGCCGATGAACGCCAGTTTGTGCAGCTCTTTTTCGTCGAAATGCCGGTATCCGTTGGCGCCGCGCCGGGGTTTGATAAAGCCGATGTCTTCGTAGTAACGAATGGTCTTGGCCGGAAGGCCCGAGCGCTCGGCGACATCTCCGATATTCATGGTTCCCTCCTTGTCTAGTCGGCATTGGCCGGGTTGAGCGTCAGGATGCGGGTTTCTTCGGGAGCGTCCTGTGGTGTTCGGGCCGGTTTCACCCAACGCAGCCGCAAGGCGTTGGACAGGACGAAAACGCTGGACAGCGCCATCGCGCCCGCGGCCAGAACCGGCGACAGAAGCGGCCCGCCGAACGGGTACAGAACCCCGGCGGCCACCGGGATCAGCAGCGTGTTGTAACCAAAGGCCCAGAACAGGTTCTGCCGGATGTTGCGCATGGTGCGTCGGCTGATGTCGAACGCGTTGACCACGCCGGTCAGGTCACCGGAGATCAGCACCACGTCGGCCGCCTCGATCGCGATGTCGGTGCCGGTGCCGATGGCGATGCCCACATCCGCCGCCGCCAGCGCGGGCGCATCGTTGATGCCGTCGCCCACGAAGGCCAGCTTGCCTCCGTCTGCGCGCAGGCTTTCGAGCGCTGCCACCTTGCCTTCGGGCAGCACCTCGGCGACCACGTGGTCGATGCCCAGTTGCGCGGCGATGGCCCGGGCCGTGGCGGCGTTGTCACCGGTGATCATCGCGACCTTCAGACCCAGGTCATGCAGGGCCTGGATCGCGGCGGGCGTGCCGGGCTTGATCGGATCGGCCACGGCGATCACCGCCGCGATACGCCCGTCGATCGCGGCATAGAGCGGCGTTTTCCCCTTGGCGGCCAGGTTCGCGCCGCGCTCTGCCAGCCCGCCGATCTCGATCCCCTCGCGGGCCATCAGGCGGTCGGCGCCGATCAGAACCCGGTGGCCTTCGACCATTGCCTGCACCCCGTAGCCAGTGATCGAGTCAAACGCTTCGGGCTTGGGCAGAGACAACCGGCGGCTTTCGGCGGCCCGGGTGATCGCGGTTGCGATCGGGTGTTCCGACGTGGCCTCGACCGCGGCGACAAGGCGCAGCACCGCGTCCTCGGCCATGCCGTCGGCCACGATCAGGTCGGTCAGTTCGGGCCGGCCCTCGGTCAGCGTGCCGGTCTTGTCCAGCGCAACGACGGTGGTTTCCTGAAGCATCTGCAGCGCGTCCCCCTTGCGGAACAGCACACCCATCTCGGCCGCACGCCCGGTGCCCACCATGATCGAGGTCGGCGTGGCCAGACCCATGGCGCAGGGGCAGGCGATGATCAGAACCGAGACCCCGGCCACCAGCGCCAGGCTCAGCGCCGGGTCCGGGCCGAACAGCAGCCAGACCAGAACCGTCACCACGGCAACCGAGATCACGGCCGGAACGAACCACAGGGTGATCCGGTCGACCAGACCTTGGATGGGCAGCTTGGCCCCCTGTGCCTGTTCGACCATCTGGATGATCTGCGCCAGCATCGTGTCGGCCCCGACCTTTTCGGCCCGGAAGGTCAACGCCCCCGTTCCGTTCACGGTGCCGCCAACCACGGCGGCGCCCTCGGCCTTTTCGACCGGCACCGGTTCGCCGGTGATCATGCTTTCATCCACATAAGACCGCCCGGTCAGCACGGCGCCATCCACCGGGATCTTCTCGCCGGGGCGGACATGCACTATGTCGCCCACGACGATCTGATCGACGGGCAGTTCCACCACGCGGCCATCGCGCTCGACCCGCGCGGTCTTGGCTTGCAGCCCCACCAGCTTGCGGATCGCCTCACCGGTGCGGCCCTTGGCGCGCGCCTCGAGGAAGCGGCCCAGCAGGATCAGCACCACGATGACCGCCGCCGCCTCGTAATAGACGTTTGCGGTGCCCGCCGGTAGCAGGCCAGGCGCAAAGGTCGCCACCAGCGAGTACCCATAGGCCGCCGCGGTCCCCAGCGCGACCAGAGAGTTCATGTCGGGCGCGCCCCGCAACAGGGCCGGAAAGCCCTTGGTATAGAATTGCAGCCCCGGCCCGAACAGAACGATCGTGGTCAGTACGAATTGCAACAGGTGGCTGGTCTGCAGACCGATCGTCTGGGCAATCAGATGGTGCATTCCGGGAACGACATGCGCGCCCATTTCCAGAACAAAGACCGGCAGAGCCAGAATCGCGGCAAAACTCGTGCGCCGGGCCAGGTGCTGGATTTCCTCGGTTTTGCGGTCCTCGGGCTCGGGCCGTGCCGCGTCTCGGAGGGTGGCGGCGTAGCCCGCCGCCGTGGCCAGCGCGGCGATGGCCTCGGGCGTGGTGGAGCCTGCCACATAGCGGACCGTGGCCGTTTCCGAGGCCATGTTGACCGAGGCCGCCACGACCCCCTGCCCCGCCAACAGCGCCCGTTCCACGCGGCCCACGCATGAGGCGCAGTTCATTCCTTGAATGTCCAGCGTGACCTCTTCGATCGCGGAGGGATACCCGGCCGCCTCGAGCGCGCCGAGGATGGTCGGCAGGTCAGCGGGCGCGTGGAAATCGACCTGGGCGCTTTCGCTGGCCAGGTTGACCGAGGCGTCCTCGACGCCGGGCACGGCCTTCAGGGCTCGCTCGACGCGGCCGACGCACGAGGCGCAGTTCATTCCCTGAACCTGAAGTCGGGCGTGTGAAATCTGGGTCATTTCGTCACCATTGAATCGCTGCTGACCCGCTACATAAGGGTTCCAGCAGGTGGAAGGTCAAGGTGTACTCAGCGAAAGTCCTCGAAAGGTCCGCCGTCTTCGGCCTCGGTCCGCAGTTGCTGCATCTCACGCTCGCGCTCCGTCCAACTGGATTTGATGAAACCGAGGATGTCTCGGATCTCTGCATCGGTCAGAGTATCGGCGAAACCGGGCATGCCACTTTGTACCCCGGTCACGCCCATGCGTTTCAGCGTCTCGGCACCGCCCAGCTTGGTATAGGCGAACAGCATACCGTCTCCGTGATGCCAAGTATGGCCGGTGCGGTCATGCGGCGGGGCCGGCAGAACACCGTTGGCGTCGGGCGTCTGCCAGTCCGGCTGACCCTCAAGGTTGGCCCCGTGGCACGCGGCGCAGTTCTCGGCATAGAGCACCGCCCCCCGCACCGGATCGGAGGGTTCGTCACTGAGGTCAGCGCCTGAAATCCATCCAAAGGCGCCAGCAGCACCCATCACGACGGCGGCCGTCAGCGCCACCCAGGGCAATGTCGTCCTGCGCGGCTTGCCCCGCGGCTCCACCTTTTCACTATCCGTCATGGTCGTCCAACAAATAGGTGGCCATGGCGCGGCGGTCTGCTTCGGTCAGGAAGCTGGTGCCGTAGGTCACGACCTCGCCCATGGCACCGCCGAATACGTCACCGTCGGGCATAATGCCGGTGCGCAGGGCATAGGCCAGGTTGTCGACCGTCCAGCCCAGCCTCTGCAGGGTTTCATAGTCGATGGCCGGCGCCTTGTCGCCGCCCGGCAGTGCATCACTGCCCTTGAAATGCTCGGTATCCGATTTGCGGGCACCAAACAGATTGCGCCCGGTGTGGCAGGCGGCACAGTGAGTGGCGCCTTCGACCAGCAGCCGGCCGCGGTTCCACACATCACCTTTGCCGGGGACCGGATCGGTGCGCGGAGGCTCGAGGAACGCCGCGCGCCACAGTTTCAGCCCCCAGCGCTGGTTGAAGGGAAAGGCCATCTGCTGCGCGCGGGACGGCGTGCCCACCGGCGGCACGGTCTGGAACGCCGCCCACAGGTCGGCAATGTCCTGATCGGTGAAATCGGCGTAGAACGGGTACGGGAAGGCTGGGTAATAGGGCTGCCCGTCCGGTGCCACGCCTTGACGCACGGCCTTGGCAAATGCCTCGATCGACCAGCCGCCAATGCCGTGGTCCGGGTCTGTGGTCAGGTTCGGGGAATACACCGTGCCAAAGGGTGTTTCGAGCTTGACGCCGCCGGCCAGGGGCGCGCCACCCTCGGCGAAATTGGTGTGGCAGGCGATGCAGCCGCCCGCCCGCGCCAGGTAGGCCCCGCGGTCAACGTCGCCCGTCAGCTCGGGCAGTTGCGGCGTCAGACCGATTGGCCACGCGACCACGGCGGCCAGCCCCGCCGCAGCCAGTACGGCAGAGGCAAGGCCCAAGCGATAGATGCGTTTCATCGTGGCACCCTATTCCGACCGGAACCGCGTGTGACAGGCCGAGCAGTTTTGGCCCAGCATCATGAACACGCCATCGGCGGGCATCTCGGACAGCTCCTCGCGCCCGGGGGTTCCGCCCATCATGGCCCCGCCCCCCATCATCGAGGCGCCACCCATCATGCCCGATCCGCCCATCATGCCGGACCCTTGACCGGCACGGGCCATCATCAGCCCGTTGTCGGCCGCAAGGACCAGCCCCTCGGCATAGGTCTGCAGCTGCTCGGCCAGTTCGGCGAAGGCTTCCCAGTCCTGCCAGATCTCGGGTTTGGCCTCGGAGGGCATGCCGTCGCTGCCTTCGGGGAACAGCCGTGTCATGCTGTCACCGGCATGGCGCCCGATCGTCTCGGCCGCGCGCCGGACTGTGGCGGCGTCATAGGGTGTCTTGCCCTGCATCATCGGCGTCAGGGTCTTCATCGCGTCCTTCATGGCGGACATACCGTCCATGCGTTCCTTCACGATCCCGGTGGCGCCACCATGCGCCAGGGCGGTTACGGCGATCATCGACGCCAGCACGGCTCCCGTCGTCAGTTTTGAAAGGGTCATCGTCTTGTCCTGTTTGTCTGCTTCAACTCGCCCCCGAAAGGGGCCTTTCGTGACTCAGGACACGGCGCGCGGCGGGGGCGGATCGAACAGGGCCACCGGCAACATCCGGTACCGGCCCGGCGGGATGGCACGGCGGCTGATCCTTGATACCAGAGCGGAAACGACGGGCGCGGCCAAGGTCATTGCCACGCCGTTGCAGAAGGCCCCGCCGTGGCAATGACCCGGGTGGCCCTGTTCGACATGGTCGGGGTCGGATGTTTCCAGATCGACGACGGCATGTGTACCCCCATCGCCCCCATGCGCCAAGGCGGGTTCCGAGAACACCAGAACACCGGCCAAGACCAAGCCCAAGGCCAGAAGCCACCGTCCGATCATCCTGTCCGCCCAGCTGTGCAAGGTTCAGTCTATCCCGTTCTCGCGCTGCAGTTCCCTGACATAGGCAACGATGCCCTGCACGTCTGCACGGGTCAAGCCAGCGACCGGCGGCATGTCGCCAAAGCGCCAGTGATGGGCCTGAACACCATATTGAACCGCCCGCTGAAAGGCCTCGAACCCGTGGTGGCTGGGCTCATAGATCTTGTGTACCAACGGCGGCGCCAGCCCTTCCAGCCCCGTCGCATTCATTCCATGGCAGGCTGCGCATTTAGCGTCAAAGGCAACCTTTCCCATCTGCGCCTGCGCACTGAACGTCGCCGGCACCCGGACCTGCGCGATTGGTTCCCCCTGCGACAGCGACGACGTATCGGGCACCGCCATCGAATGGCCCGTAGGCTGCTGGTTGAAGTTGTAGACAAATACGGCAGCGCCCGCGATCAGAACGCCGCCAATCAAAAGCGTCAGTTTGTTCATCGGCTCGTTTCACTTGGTTGTAGATGCATTCGCGGTTTGCGCGTCTTCTGCCGCCTTACCGCGCTGGAAGGTCAACCCAAATTTGTTCGCAACGCCCTGCGCAGAAAAGCCACGCTGTCACACCTATTGTACGCAGCGAATTGAACTGCGCGCGTCAGGATGCAACTTTGTGCGGCAAACGGACCGGGAAACAGCACGGGGAAGTACACGATGTTGGCCAAATCGGACTTGAAATATGCGGCAGTTTTGCTGGCAGTGGGCGCCTGCACGGAAACCGCGTCGATGTCCGGCGCGTCCGCGCCCGGCGACCTGGCCAAGGTGCCCGAAGGGGTGATCGCAATTGCCGCGCCCGGCCAGAACTTGAACGCGGTTCGGATCATGCCCGAGGATGGGTGTTACTGGTACCGCCATGTCGGCCCGGTCGAGACGACCTATCTGCCGCTCAGAACCGTCGAGGGGCGCCCGATCTGCGCCCGCGCCTGATCAGGCCGAGGCCGTGATCGGCTGCTCGGGCGGGTAGAGATGTGCCGTGGCGCCGGGCTGAACCCGGTCATACAGGCCGATGATATGCGCCATCACCATGCGCACGCAGCCTGAACTGGCGCGGCCACCTATCGACCGGGGATAAGGCGTGCCGTGGATGCGCAGATAGGTGTCGCGATTGCCCTGATACAGATAGAACGCCCGCGCCCCCAGCGGGTTTTTCGGCCCGCCCGGCATGCCGTCGGCGAACTGGGCATAATCCTGCGGGTCGCGGCGGATCATGTCGGCGGTGGGCGTCCAGCGCGGCCATTTGGCCTTGCGTTTGATCGTATAGGTTCCGGGCTCGTACAGATCACCGCGCGCGATGGCCACGCCGTAGCGCATGGCGGTACCGCCATCTTCGATGAAATACAGATACCGCGCCACCGCATCCACATGGATGTCGCCGGGTTTCAGCGGCCGGTTGGTCTGAACCCGGCGGGGCAGGAACCGCGGATGCAGACCCCAGGGGTTCGACGCGGCCGGATCGTAATTGCCCGGCGTGACCTGCGCATCCCATGCTGCCCATTGAGACGCGGTCGCGGCCGAGGCCGGCAACGCACCCAGAATCGGCTGCGAGAACAAAGCAAGCGATGTCGCAACAAAGTGTCGTCTGGTCAGCATATCAACGCTCCTGTCACCCGGCCATCGGTATGATTCGAAACTGGATCACCAAGATCCTCGAATCGGGGCGCCGAGTCCATTCACTTGTGTGTATGGGGCCATTTTCCCTGCACGCCAGGTGTTATTTGGACCGCCTCATCTCCATTTCAGCAGGATTCGGCGCAGGAGATCCCGCAAAAACCCGAACCCTGCGCGCTTTGTCATGAAACTGTTACACTGCCGTTACATAAGCGTCGCACGTCCCGCTTAGAGCAGTCGCCAAGGCCGCAGGGGGCGGCCAAAGCTGAGTTTCAGGAGTGACCATGACCACCATCAAACTGACCGCTTCGGTTCTGGCAATCACCGCCATTGCTGCGTCTGCTGCTTCGGCGCGCGACGCCATCCGCATCGTCGGATCTTCGACCGTGTTCCCGTACACCCAGGCCGTCGCCGAGCAGTTCGCCAACAACACCGGCGCAGCCTCGCCCATCGTCGAATCGACCGGTACCGGCGGCGGCATGAAAATCTTCTGCGAAGGCATCGGTGAAAACACCGCCGACATCACCGGCGCATCGCGTGCCATGAAGGCCTCGGAATACGAGCTGTGCCAAAAGAACGGCGTCACAGACATCTCGGAAGCCCTGATCGGGTTCGACGGCCTGTCGATCGCCATCTCGCGCGGCAATGATCAGGACTGGGACCTGTCGCTGGGTGACATCTACTTGGCCCTTGGCGCCCAGGTGCCGGTTGATGGCGAGTGGAAGGACAACCCGTTCAAGACCTGGAACGAAGTCAACCCCGACCTGCCAGCCGTGGAAATCCTGGCTTATGGCCCGCCGCCGACCTCGGGCACCCGCGACGCCTTCGTCGAGCTGGCGATGCATGCCGGCTGCGAAGAGCTGGATTTTGTCAAGAATGGCGGGTTTGATGGCGACTGGGTCAAGGAAAACTGCTCGCGCATGCGCACCGACGGACCCTTCGTCGAAGCGGGCGAAAATGACAACCTGATCGTTCAGCGCCTCGAGGCGGACCCGAACGCCGTTGGCATCTTCGGCTACTCGTTCCTGTACGAAAACTTGGATAAGCTGAAGCCGGTCAAGATCGAAGGCGTCGAGCCGAATGCCGACACCATCGCCGACAAGTCCTATCCGGTGTCCCGCCCGCTGTACTTCTACGTCAAGAACGCGCATCGCGGCGTGATCCCGAACTTGGACGAATTCCTGGAAGAATACATGTCGGACGACGCGCTGGCCGCTGACGGCTATTTGGCCGAGCGTGGCCTGGTGGCCCTGTCCGACGAGCGCCGTGAAGAGCTGCAGGACGCAATCCTGAACGGCCAGAACATGGAACCCAAGTCGTAAGACTTGCAATTCACAGGGCTGTCCGGCCACGAAACCGGGCAGCCTATTTTTTTGCCTGGGGGGCAGATGACGACTTTCGTGTTTGCGGCGCTGTTGGGCGTCAGTATCCTTGGATATTTGCTGAACCGGCGGGCTGCAGCCGGTCTGCGCGCAGATGGGGCGCGTCTGCACTCTCTGCCCGGCTATCACGGGCTGTTTTCTTTTCTGTCCACGCTGGTTCCGGTCTTTGTGCTGATCGTACTGTGGCTGATCCTGCAAGGCCCGGTGATCGACCATGTGGTCATGTCGGGCCTGCCTGCCGGCAGCCTTGACGGATTGGACACTGGCGGGCGCCAGTTGGTGCTGGCCGAGATTAAGTCGATCTCGCGCGGGCAGATCTTCGGCGAGCCCGAACAATGGAAGATGGCCGCGGCCCAGCGGTATCTTGAGCTCCATAAGATGTCGGGATGGGTTCTGCTGTCGATCGTCCTCGTTCTGTCGTTGGCGATCGTGGCCTTTGCCCGCTCGCGCGTGGGGGCTGCGTTCCGCGCTCGCCACGGGGTCGAGCGCATCGTGTCAAGCCTGATGATCTTCTGCTCGACCGTCGCCATTTTTACGACCGTCGGTATCATTGCCGCGCTGCTGTTCGAATCCATCCGCTTTTTCGAGATGGTGCCGATCACCGAGTTCTTCTTTGGCCTGAATTGGGAACCGCAGATCCCTCTGCGCGAAGACCAGATTGCGGCCGAAGGTGCCTTCGGCTGGCTTCCGGTCATTCTCGGCACCATCGTCATAACCGTGGTCGCGCTGTTCCTGGCGGTTCCGGTGGGCCTGTTGTCGGCCATCTACCTGAACGAATTCGCACCCGACCGCTTGCGGGCGGTGGCCAAGCCGGTGCTGGAGATCCTGGCCGGCGTGCCGACTGTAGTCTATGGCTTCTTCGCGATCCTGGTGGTGGCGCCGGCGATGCGCAGTTTCGGCGCCTCGCTGGGCATTCCGGTGTCGCCCAACACGGCGCTGGCCGCAGGCAGCGTGATGGGCATCATGCTGATCCCGTTCATCTCGTCTTTCACCGATGACGCCCTGTCGGCGGTACCGCGTTCGCTGCGCGACGGGGCGCTGGCGCTGGGGGCAACCCGGGCCGAGACGGTTCTGAACGTGCTTTTCCCTGCCGCCATTCCCGGCATCGTCGGTGGCATCCTGTTGGCCGTCAGCCGCGCGATCGGGGAAACCATGATCGTGGTCATGGCCGCCGGCCTGATCGCCTCGCTGACCATCAACCCTCTGGACAGCGTTACCACGGTGACCGTGCAGATCGTCACGCTTCTGATCGGCGACACCTCGTTCGACAACCCCAAGACGCTGGCGGCCTTTGCCCTTGGCATGATGCTGTTCGTCGTCACCCTGATCATCAACGTCTTCGCGCTGCGCATCGTGCGCAAGTACCGCGAAGCCTATGACTGAGGCCAAGACCATGGCTGACCTGACCGCAGGACCCGAAATGACGCCCCCGCAGGGCAACACCGCCGACGCCGTACGCGCCAGCCTGACCCGCCGCAACCGCAAGCAGAAGCTGCTGCAGGGCTTGGGCCTGGGCGCCATCGGCTTTGCCTTTCTGATGCTGTTCATCCTGGTGGCCTCGCTGGTATCGTCGGGATATCAGGCCTTTACCCAGACCAAGATCACGCTCGAGGTTTATGTCGACCCCGAGGAGATCAAGCCCGAAAAGCTGCCGCGCGGCGGCTTCAAGGACGTGCTGCAAGCCTCGCTGTCCGAGTTGCTGCCCGAGGTGGACACCAGCGACCGGGCCACCCGTAAGGCCCTGGCGGGCATCCTGTCCAACGGCGCCCAGTTTCAACTGCGCGACCGGGTGGTGGCTGACCCTTCTCTGATCGGGCAGACCATCACGCTGACGGTGCCGGTATCGGATCCGTATGACCAGCTGAACAAGGGCACCATCGACCGCGACACGCCCGAGCAGAACCGCCGTCTGAACGATGCCGAGATCGCCTGGTTCGACCAGCTGAAAGCCCAAGGTGTAATCAGCAAGCCGCTGAACACCGGCCTGGTCACCAATGCCGACAGCCGATTCCCGGAACTGGCTGGTCTGAAGGGCGCGCTGATCGGGTCGTTCTGGGCGCTGTTCGTATGTTTCGCGATTTCCTTCCCGCTGGGCATCGGCGCGGCGATCTACCTTGAAGAATTCGCGCCCAAGAACAAGATCAGCGACTTCATAGAGGTCAATATCAACAACCTGGCCGCGGTGCCGTCGGTCGTGTTCGGCCTGCTGGCGCTGGCGGTGTTCATCGGCTGGTTCGGCCTGCCGCGCTCGGCCCCGTTCGTGGGCGGCATGACGCTGGCGCTGATGACCATGCCGACGATCATCATCGCCACCCGCGCCGCGCTCAAGGCGGTGCCGCCGTCAATCCGCGAGGCGGCCCTGGGCATCGGCGCGTCCAAGCATCAGGTGGTGTTTGGCCATGTGCTGCCGCTGGCGATGCCCGGCATCCTGACCGGAACGATCATCGGGCTGGCGCAGGCGCTGGGGGAAACGGCCCCGCTGCTGCTGATCGGGATGAACGCGTTCATCACCTCGGCCCCGGCCGGCCCGTTCGACAGCGCCACCGCCCTGCCCACCCAGATCTTCATCTGGGCCGACAGCCCCGAGCGCGGCTTCGTCAGCCGGACCTCGGCGGCGATCCTGGTGCTGCTGGGTTTCCTGGTCACGATGAATGCCATCGCGATCTATCTTCGGAACAAATTCGAGCGCAGCTGGTAAGCGCAAAGGGATCATCATGATGAATGACATGAGCAAGATCGAACCGGGCGTCGCCGTCGATGCCGTCAAGATAAAGGCGCAGGACGTCCAGGTCTTCTATGGCGAAACCCAGGCGATCAAGGACGTCTCGGTGGACATTCTCGACAAGACGGTCACGGCCTTTATCGGGCCGTCGGGCTGCGGCAAGTCCACGTTCCTGCGCTGCCTGAACCGGATGAACGACACGATCGACATCTGCCGCGTCAAGGGCGACATCCGGCTGGACGGCGAGGATATCTATGACCCCAGCATCGATCCGGTGCAGTTGCGGGCGCGGGTGGGAATGGTGTTCCAGAAACCCAACCCGTTCCCCAAGTCGATCTATGACAACATCGCCTACGGCCCACGCATCCACGGGCTGGCCAAGACCAAGGCCGACCTGGACGAGATCGTGGAAAAATCCCTGCGCCGCGGCGCCATCTGGGACGAGGTCAAGGACCGGCTGCATGCGCCCGGCACCGGGCTGTCGGGCGGCCAGCAGCAGCGCCTGTGCATCGCCCGCGCCATCGCCACCTCGCCCGAGGTGCTGTTGATGGACGAGCCATGCTCGGCACTGGACCCGATCGCCACCGCGCAGGTGGAAGAACTGATCGACGAACTGCGCGAGCGGTTCTCGGTGGTGATCGTGACCCATTCGATGCAGCAGGCCGCCCGCGTCAGCCAGAAAACCGCGTTTTTCCACCTGGGCAGCCTTGTCGAATACGGTGACACCGGCCAGATCTTCACCAACCCCGAAGATCCCCGCACCGAATCCTATATCACCGGGAGGATCGGATGACCGACGAAGCCATGAAGGAAAAGCACATCGTCCGGTCCTTCGACACGGAATTGGAGGCCGTCCAGGCACACCTGATGCGCATGGGTGGGCTGGTCGAAACCGGGCTGTCCGATGCAATCAACGCGTTGCGCGATCGGGATATGGATCTGGCCCAACGGACGGTCAAGGCCGACCGCAGCATCGACGAGTTGGAAGAGCTGGTGAAGACCGAGGCCGCCAACATCATAGCGCGCCGTGCCCCCACCGCCGTCGATCTGCGCGTGGTTCTGGCCACCTTCACCATCGCCAATCAACTGGAACGCAGCGGCGACCACGCCAAGAACATCGCCAAGCGCGCCATCACCATTGCGGCATCGTCCAGCCTGGACGAGGTGAGCGCAGCGATTGCGCGTCAGGCCCAAATGGTTCAGGGCATGCTGGCCGACGCACTGGATGCGTTTATGCAGCGTGATCTGGACGCGGCGCAAAGCATCCGTGAACGCGATGCCGAGGTGGATTCGATCTACAACAACGTTTTCCGGACCCTGCTGACGCACATGATGGAGAAACCGGCCAATATCACCGTCGGCATGCATTTGCACTTTGTCGCAAAAAATCTTGAGCGAATCGGCGACCACGCCACCGGCATCGCCGAGCAGACGATCTATTTGGTCACCGGCGAGTTACCGGATGATGATCGTCCACGTCAGGATCAGACACCAACGGAAATGACCGAGGTCCGGTGATGCCCACCCCTACGATCCTTGTCGTCGAAGACGAGCCGTCCCAGCGCGAGATCATCCGCTACAATCTTGAGGCCGAGGGGTTCACGGTCGTACAGGCCGAGAACGGCGACGAAGCCCTGCTGCAGATCAAAGAGGCCCCGCCCGACCTTATCTTGCTGGACTGGATGCTGCCCGGCGTTTCCGGGATCGAGATCTGCCGGCAGCTGAAGATGACCGCGGCCACCCGTGCGATCCCCGTGATCATGCTGTCGGCCCGGTCCGACGAGGTCGACAAGGTGCGGGGGCTGGAAACCGGTGCCGACGACTATGTCACCAAGCCCTATTCGGTGATCGAGCTGATGGCCCGGGTCAAATCCCAGTTCCGGCGGACCCGCCCCGCTGCCGTGGGCGAGCGGTTGGAATACGATGACATCGTTCTGGATGGCGAAACCCACCGTGTCACCCGCGCGGGCGAGGACATCAAGCTGGGCCCGACCGAGTTCCGGCTGCTGTCGACCTTCATGGAAAAGCCGGGCCGGGTCTGGAGTCGCGAACAATTGCTCGACCGGGTCTGGGGGCGCGATATCTACGTGGATACCCGGACCGTCGATGTGCATATCGGGCGTTTGCGAAAAGCTTTGACGGTGCGTGGGGGGGATGACCCGATCCGCACCGTGCGCGGGGCCGGTTACGCGCTCGGCTGAGCCCGGACCTCTGCCATTTCGCGCAGGTGGCATCCCAGCATCAGCAGCGCGGGCCAGAGCAGATAGGCCTCGATCTCGATGTTTTCGCCGAAGGTCAGCAGCAGCAGGGTCATCAGCAGGCCCAGCGGCAGCCGCCCGCGCGCCGACCGGACCGCGTCGGTGATCACCACGCCGAAATGCACGGCGAAGGGGACAAGAAACGCCACGAAACCGGTGATGCCTTTAACGAACAGAAGGCCGTACCAGGTGTGGTGGCTTCCGATGGGCATGTATTCGACCAAATGCGCACCGGGCTGAACCGTTCCGTGACCAAACAGCACCGCGTCGGACTGCCAGCGTTCATAGGCGATGCGTTGCAGGGTTTCGCGCACGCGTGTGCTGTCGGCGCGGGCCGATTTGAAATTGTGCAGTGCCTGGTTTCCCAGATCAATTGCAGCGGCCCCCCACGCCGCGGACGCCGTCGCCACGGCCGACACCAGAAACCATCCGATGCTGCGCGCCACCAAAGGCAAAAGGCGCGGTCCCAGTGTGCAGGCCACCAGCCCGACCAGCCCCATGCGGGATTTCGACGCCAGGATCATGAGAATACCCGCGCTCAGCCCGACGGTCATCCATCCACGGTGCCGCTCTTCTAGCGCGAACAGGACCATGCATACCCCCAGCAGGGCGGCAAATGGCGACCAGGGCGCGAAGAACTGCCACCGGGGCGTCCAACTGGCCGGGTCGATCGTGTAGAGATAGACTGAGAAATACTCGGGCCCCGGCCCACCTACCGCCTTGAGCGGTGAGGTGAAGATCTGGCTGGGCAGGCCCAGATAAGGTGCCGCCATCAGCGGGGGCGCAAGGCACAGGGTCCACAGCCCCAGTCTGCACTGGCCCCGCACCAGAACCTCGCGCCGGATCGGCAGCACGGCCCCGGCCAGGATGAACAATGGAATAAGCGCCCAGCCCTTGGCCCAGCCGATCGAGGACTTGATGGTCTTGCTCAGCCCCAGCCCCCAATCCAGATGGCCGGCCCACAGTGCAAACAGCATCAACAGCATGCCGGCCATCCATAGCCAAGCCAGCGCCGGAACCGGCCCGGTGGCCCGCAGATCCGAACGGATCGCCGGCCCCAGATACAAGGCCAGCGCCGCCAACCCCGCCAAGGACCATCCCAGCACCGGCCCCACGACATAGAGCGCCCCGATGGCATAGAACGGCCATGTCCAGACCAGCGCGCACCAGACAAGCCGCTCGGCCGGGTTCTGCGGCTCGGCCCGGGTCAAGCCTTGTTCTCGCCTGTGTCTTTCAACAGCCGCGAGATCAGCGGGTTACGGACCCATGCCAGCGTCAGCCCGATCAGAAGCATCAACGTGGCGGCAATCCCGGCCGCGATCGACAGCTTCTTGTTGGGTGAAGACGGCCGGTCCGGCAGCGACGGATTTTCCAGCACCTGGATCAGCGGGTACGAGGCATAGACATCGGTCTTTTTCGATTCCGACCGGGCGATGGCCGAGGCAAAAACGGCTTCGGCCACGGCAAAATCCCTTTGACGGTCTTCAAGTTCGGCGGCCACCGGCGCCAGCGCGGACAGGCGCGCAGTTTCGGCCGCGACCTGTGCGGCGAGGGTTTTTACATGCTTCTCCTGCCCCGCGCGCAGGGCGTTTTCGCGGACAAGCTCGCTGAGCAACTGCGCGCGCTCTCCCTCGGGGGCGCGGTCCAGACCCGAAAGCTGCTCGACCGACAGGCCGGTCACCTCGGCCGCGCGTTGGACGGCGACCTTCCGTGCGCCTTCATATTCCTCCCGCGCTGTGCGATAGACCGGATGGCGCGGCCCGTAATTGGCATCGGCCTGCGCCAGCTTGGCCGCGCCGGTCGAGACATCCTTGAGCAGCGACATGTATTGCGCGTCGGCGTACAGCTTTAGCGTCACCGCAGCGGCATCCGGAGGCAGATCCAGCGCGACCTCAAGCGCCGCGACGCGCTCGGCCTGGCGGGCCAGCGTGCTTTCCTCGGCCCGCAGCGTTTGGCGCGCACGGTCAGTGGCGGCCACCTGCTCACGGTATTGGGCGGCAGAGAGCAGCCCACTCTGCCGCTGCAACTGCTCGATCGCAGCGCGGGTTTCACGAACCGAGCGCTGATAGTCTTCGATTGCGCCGCTGTTGCTGGCTTCGCGCGTGGCGATTTCGTCCGCGCGCAAGGCGTCGATCTCGGCAAAGAACGCAGCGACAAGGGCATCGCCGTGGCGTTGCGCGTCCCCCGGGCTGGCGGCCTCCATTTCGATATGGATCAGGCTGGTCTGGTCCACCAGGCGGATGCGCGGCTTGCCGAACGCATCGCGTTCCGCGCCGACGGCGCGCGCCGCCGCATCCAGGATGCGATCCGCAGACAGCAGGCGCTTGTAGGTTTCGGTGGGGCTGATCGACCCGTTGGCAAAGGCTGAATTGGCGTAGGACGAGGCCTGCCCGATATTGGCCAGATTGACCGAGGCCGACGCGCCCGATCCCGGCAGGATCAACGATGCGTGGGATGCGTATTTGACCGGCGCGGTTGCCAGATACCCGCTGATCGGGGCCCAGATGCAGCTGGACCCCAGAAGAAAAAGCGCAACATATCGCGGCAATCGTCCGGCATCGGTCAACCGCCCACCCTTGAGGACGCGCCGCCAACCCAGAGACCGGATGTCGCTGCGGCTTATACGCGCCCAGTCCCAGGAACGGTTGGGCGCAAGGGGCTGATGGTTGTCGGAAATCTGGTTCGGCATATCACATCCTCTTTCAAAGGAGTGATAGACCGGGACGGCATGGGCTGTCCGCTGAGCAATGGGTTAGACTGGGGCGGGTTGGGACAGGCCCCCTATCCGAAAGGATGGGCGTGGGTCAGAACAGGCCCGCCTCGCGCGCGGCCATTGCGGCCTGGGTCCGGTTGCTGACACCCACTTTGCGGTACAGCGTTTTCACATGCAGCTTGATCGTCGGCTCGGACAAGTCCAGATCGCGGGCGATCTCCTTGTTCGACTTGCCCTCGGTCAGACCCTTGAGGACCTGGCGCTCGCGCTCGGTCAGTTTTTTGGCCATCGGATGGGAGTCGTTCGGCTGCTCGGCGCTCATGAAACCGACGGGCAGATATTGCTCACCCATGGCCATGAAACGGATGGCGTTTACCAGCGACTTGGCCGGAAGGGTCTTGGGCACGAACCCGGCGGCCCCCAGTTCGAGCGCACGTTCGGCCAGACCGCGCGAGGCATCGCCGGTGAACAGCGCCACATGCCGCGCGCGATCCATGCCAATGCAGGTTTCCAGCCCACTCAGCCCGTTCATGCCAGGCATATTCAGATCCAGCAGAACCAGATCAAACGGACCCTCGGATTCGATCTTGGCCTTTGCGGTCGCAAAATCCGGCGCGGTGGTGGGTTCGATCCCGCCCGTGGCCTCGATGAAGGCGACAAGCGTGTCCAGAACCAGATCGTGATCGTCGGCGATAAGAACTTTCATCAATGAACTCCATGTGCCTCCACCCACACCTGAAAAGGTTAATAAAGCATTGATGATCGGCGGTGAAGCCTACCGAACGGACAGGCAGATACCCAATCGGATAGGAGCAACTGGCCGGATTTCCGGGCGGTGCCGCATCCGGGCCGTGCCGATCAGCCGATTTCTCCGCCAACTCTCCTGATGCTCGTCTGTACCGGTGCCGACACCGCGGACAGGTTTAGGGCAACAGTTCAATTCATGTTCGGAGAGTTCCATGCACTTCCAAGCCGCAAACGCCCTTTTCGACGGCGCACACACCACGCCCGGCACCGCGCTGCCGATCACCGAAATCCTTGGGCAGCCGGTGGTGAATGCAGAATCCGGGCCGGTCATCAACACGCTTTTGGACGGTCACCGCCGAACCGTTTTTTTCCTGAATGCGCATTGCGCGAATGTCCGGGCAAAGGATGACCAATATCGAGCAGCCCTGACGCAAGCCGACCTCGTCCTGCCCGACGGGATCGGGGTCGAGCTTGCAGCCTCGATGCAGGGCGAACGCCTGGCCGAGAACCTGAACGGAACCGACTTTGTCCCGCGCCTGGTCCGGCGCGCGGCCAAGCTGGGCCAGTCGGTCTATCTGCTGGGCGGAACGCCCGGCACCGCACAGGCCGCAGCAGCGCGCCTGCAAGACATGGCGCCCGGCCTTAGGATTGCCGGTTCCCGCGACGGGTTTGGGGGCATCGAACGGGCGGACGTAGCCTTGGACGAGATCAACCAGTCCGGCGCAGATATCCTGCTGGTGGCGATGGGCGTTCCGCTGCAAGAACTGTGGATCACGCGGCACCGCGCACGGCTGAACCCAAACCTGGTGCTGGGTGTCGGCGCGTTGTTCGACTTTCTGGCGGGCAACGTCCGGCGGGCCCCCGGGATCGTGCGGCGGACCCGGATGGAATGGGCGTGGCGGCTGGCGATGGAGCCGCGCCGCATGGCCCGCCGCTATCTGATCGGAAATTTCGAGTTTCTGGGCCGGTGCGTCGCCCAGGCTCTCGGCGGGCTGACGCCCAGCCGTAGTCTTGACCTGACCGTTGCGCTGGCGGCCATGACGGTTCTGGCCCTTCCAATGCTGGCCATTGCCGCGCTTGTCCGGTTGGACAGCCAGGGCCCGGCCCTGTTCCGGCAGACGCGGGTGGGCAGGAACGGGGTTCCCTTCACCGTCTACAAGTTCCGCTCGATGACCACCGACGCCGAAGCACAACGGGCCAGCCTGCTGGCGCAGTCCGACCGCGCAGGCGTGTGCTTCAAGGCACGTCAAGATCCGCGTGTGACACGGGTGGGCAAGCTTCTGCGCCGCTTCTCGCTGGATGAACTGCCGCAGATCCTCAACGTCCTCAAGGGCGACATGTCGATCGTCGGACCGCGCCCTGCCCTGCCTGAGGAGGTCGCCAAATACCCGCCGCGCGCGCTTGAACGCCTGGCCGTCCGCCCCGGGATCACCGGCCTGTGGCAGGTGTCGGGCCGGGCCGCCATCGACTTCGACCGGATGATTGACCTGGACACGGCCTATGTGCGGTCCCGCTCGGCCCTTCTGGATCTGATGCTGATTGCCATGACCGTGCGGGCCGTCGTGTCCGGCCGCGGCGCCTACTGAGAAAACCCAAGGAGAATTGATATGACCAAGATTCGCAAAGCCGTCTTTCCCGTCGCCGGACTGGGCACAAGGTTTCTGCCCGCGACCAAGACCGTGGCCAAGGAAATGCTGCCGCTGATCGACCGCCCGCTGATCCAATATGCCGTCGACGAGGCGCGCGCGGCCGGGATTGAAGAGTTCATCTTCATTACGTCGCCCGAAAAAACCGCGCTGGAGGCCTATTTTGGGCGGAATACGGCGCTTGAACGCAAGTTGAAGGATGGTGGTAAAACCGAGTTGTTGAACAACCTGCGCTGCGCCGATCTGGAGGATGGCAAATACTGCTTTGTCCGGCAGGACGCGCCCCGTGGATTGGGCCATGCTGTGTCGCTGGCGCGCGAATGTGTGGGCAACGAGCCGTTTGCCGTGATCCTGCCCGATGACGTCATCAGCGCCCGACGCCCAGCCTTGGCACAGATGGTCCAAAGCTATTGTGACCAAAACGGCCACATGGTTGCGACCCAATCCGTGCCGTCCGACAGGATCGGGTCCTACGGGGTGGTCGATATCGCTCTGCAGGCCGGGCGTGTGCAGAGCCTGCGCGGCTTGGTTGAAAAGCCCAACCCCGAGCAGGCGCCGTCAAATTTCGGCATCGTCGGGCGGTATATCCTGCAGCCGTCGATCTTTGGTCGTCTGGCCGGCCAGGCACCGGGTGCGGGAAATGAAATTCAGCTGACCGACGCCATCGCTGCGGATATCAAAACCGCTGGCTGCTCGGGCTATGCCTTCGCGGGTGAACGCTTCGACTGCGGCTCGGTCGCCGGGTATCTTGAGGCCACCGCGGTCTTTGCCCTGCAGCGGTCAGAGCTGCGCCAAGAGTTTGAGCGGATCATGGCGCAGCGCATGGGCCACCTGCGCCCGGCCGCATAACGAAGGGCACCTATCCGTTCGGATAGGTGCTTATCCCGATGCCCGTCTGTTGCCCTGCTAAGCTTTCTGATCTTGTGCAGCTGGACACTAGGAGAATGACATGCGGATTTTACTTGCAGCTCTGGCAATGGTTCTGACCTTGGGCCAGGCACAGGCTAAGGATCTGGCCGAACCCACCGGAGAGGTGGTTCTGACGATCACCGGCAACCTGACTCGGCCCGGAGCCGAGGACGGAGCGCGGTTCGACATGGACATGTTGAAAGCCCTGCCCGCGCGGACTTTTGCGACCTCGACGATCTGGACCGAAGGTGAGAACACCTTTGTCGGCGTGCCGTTGTCGGTCCTGCTGGAGGCTGTCGGTGCAGATGGCCGCATGATCCGCGCCACGGCGATCAACGACTATGCGGTTGAAATCCCGATAGACTCAGTTACTGAAAGCGACCCGATCGTGGCTTATGAGATGGACGGCGCCGAGATGTCGCGCCGGCAGAAGGGCCCGCTGTGGATCGTCTACCCCTATGACAGCGACCCGAAATACCAGACCGAGGTGACCTATTCGCGCAGCATTTGGCAACTCGATCGCCTCGAGGTCGTTAAATAGCTTGCAACCGGACCGAGTGCAGTAATGAGTAAAGCGCAGTGAACTATCGATGGGGCTCGGGTTGAGCGGTACCGGCACGCACATTTTGCGACGCCGATGGGTCTTCGGGCTCATCGGCTTTGGCGTTTTGTTAGGTCTGGTCGCGGTAGCGTGGCTGTCGGCGCAGGTGTTTACAGATTTCAACGACCGGCGGGCGGCGCCTTCGGACAATGTCCAATGGACGCTGTCGCAGGTCGAGGTTGACTATCTGTCCTACCTGAACGCTCTGGAAACTGCGTCGGCGGCCCAGGACGCGGAACATGGCACATTGGATCTGGTGCGCCGGCGGTTCGACCTGTTCTACAGCCGTGTCGATACGCTGGCACAATCCCGTGTGTTTCAACCGTTGCGCCAGGATGACCGGTTCCGCTTGCCGTTGGAGCGGGTGACCCAGCACCTGAACGCCGCAATCCCGTTGATCGACGGGCCGGATGCGGAGCTGGCCGAACAACTGGACGATCTGAAACGCGCCGCCCTTGAGATCGGTCCGCATGTCCGCACGTTGGCCGTTTCGGGCATCTCGTATTTTGCCACCGAGTCGGACCAGCAGCGCACCCAGACCGCCGCAAATCTTCTGCGATTGGCGATTCTGTCGGGAGCCTTGCTTCTGACCTTGGGTGCCGTCAGCGCCTATCTTCTGGTGGTCAACCAGCGCGCCACGCGCCGCGGCAAGGCGCTGCGGCAGGCGAATGAACGGATGAACACGATCCTCTCCACCTCGTTGGACGCGGTGATCGTGGTAAATTCCAAGGGCGACGTGATCGAGTTCAACCCAGCTGCCGAGGCAATATTCGGCTATACGGCAGATCAGGCACGGGGTCGCGCGATTGGTGACCTGATCGTGCCGCCGCATCTGCGCGCGGCTCATCATGCCGGCATGGAACGTATGCAGGCTGGTGGAGAACGGCATGTCGTCGGTAAGGGGCGGGTCCAGTTGGAGGCGATGCGCGCGGACGGCGAGCAGTTCCAGGTCGAACTGGCGCTGCAATCGGCCCGGGCGGGTGATCAGGAAATCATCATTGGCTTTGTCCGTGACATCTCGCAGCGGGTGGCGGCGCAGCAGGAACTGATCCATGCCCGCGACCAAGCCCTGGCCGGTGAAAAGGCCAAGGCCGATTTCCTGACCGTGATGAGCCACGAAATCCGCACGCCGCTGAACGGGCTGCTGGGCAACCTCACGCTGTTGAAGAACACCCGCACCACCCGCGAACAGGCGCGGTTCGTCGAGAACATGGAAATCTCGGGCCAGATCCTCCTGAGCCACGTCGACTCCGTTCTGGACATCGCCCGGTTCGAGGCCGGGAAACTGTCGGTCGCGTTGCAGCCCACCGACCTGAACGACATCCTGCAAGAGATTGTGGACGGTCAAAGCGGCAACGCCGCATCGCGGGGGAACTCTATCTCTTGGCAATGGGTGGGCGAGGCGCGCCCCTGCGTCGCCGCCGATGCCCAAAGGTTGCGGCAGATTCTTCTGAATCTTGTGGGCAATGCCATCAAGTTCACCGAAAACGGCCGGATCTCGATCGAGGTCGAAGTAACCGAGCCTGGCGCCTCTGCCGGTGCCAACATCTTTGAATTCCGCATCATCGACACGGGCAACGGTATTGGCTCGGATGAGGTCGACGTGATCTTTGATGATTTCCACACCAGTGATCCAACCATCGGTCGAGCCACCGGGGGCAGCGGTCTGGGACTGGGCATCGCACGTCGGTTTGCTCAGGCCATGGGCGGAGAGATCGGCGTCGAAAGCACGCCCGGCGAGGGCAGCGTGTTCTGGGTTCGCCTGCCGCTGCAGGACGCGGAATTGGACGCCAACGTTGACAGCGACCAGCCAGAGGTTCAGCACGCCCAGCCGTTGGACGTGCTGGTGGTCGAGGACAACGATATCAACCGCGAGGTGATCTGCAACATGCTGAAACTGGACGGCCACCGGGTGACGGTTGCCCAGAACGGTCAACTGGGCGTGGACGCGGCGGCAGCGCATCGATTCGACGTGATCCTGATGGATATCAGTATGCCGGTCATGGACGGCCCGACTGCGACGCGCCACATCCGCAGCGGGGGAGGGCCTTCGGCGGACATACCGATCATTGCCGTTTCGGCCAACGTGCTGCCTGATGCGGTCGACGAGTTTAGCTCTGCCGGGATGACGGCCTTTGTCGGCAAGCCGATTGCCCTGGATGCCTTGCGCAAGGCCCTGAGGGCGGTCACCGAACCCGACGCTTTGATCCAGCCCGAGGACGAAGCGGATTACATCGGCGATCTGCGCGCCAGCCTCGGCGCCGACGTGTTTGATAAGCTGCTTGCCAAATACCTGTCCGAAGGGGATGCCATCGTCGCGCAACTTGCCCAGTTGGAGGCCGGTGAAGCCGATCTGGACCAGGTCGCGCAGGAATGTCACAGGCTGGCGGGAAGCGCGGCGACCTTTGGTGCGATTGGGTTCCGTAATGCGCTGACTGCAATCGAGATGGCCGCAAAATCCGCAGACCGTCAGCAAGTCGCTGACCTGTTGTGCGGTCTGCCCACGGTATGGGAGCGGGCAAAAGCTGCGCTGCCCGCCCCCGGTGCGGTCAAGGGCTGAGCAGAACCGCGGCCCCGACGATGCCCAGCGACCGGGCGATTTCGGTAACTCCGGTGACCTTGCTGTCGTAACAGGCAACGGCATCACCCGGCAGAACATAGGGATCGTAGTCGTCGCGGTCTCCGCGACGCAGCAGCTTTTCGATATTGCGCTCGATCACGACCGAGGATCCGGTCACGGGGTTGCGCGTGAACAGCACTGCGCTGCGGTTAGCGTTTGTCGTCTTCGACCCGCCGACGCAGTTGCTGTCGACCACGGCTTGCAGGAACCGGGTGCCATACGGCACCTCGCGCACGTCGCGCCCGATGGCGGACTGGGCGTTGCCCGCGGCCGGTTGGGTCAGGTTCGACATGTAAAGCGTCACGCCGGGCGGGCTGATCGGGCTGGGGCGCATCAGCGCGTCCTGGAAGCACCCTCGGCTGTTGACCACGATCTGGTCGCCGGTCAGCAGCATGATGTCGGTCGGGTCCGATCCTTCGAACACGCCGCGCAGATCCATGCGATAGATGCGCCCCTGACGGTGCAGCTCGACCGCCGAAAGATCGGCATCCGGCCGCACCCCGCCCGCGGCCCGCAGCGCCACCGACAGGTTGCGCCCTTCGGTCGAGGCCCCCAGCGCGCCCTGGCGCCGACGGTCGAGGGAATCGCCCGGAACACCGCCGATCTCGACCGAGTGCGGCTCGAACACCGCGCCGCGCACACCCACGGTCACCGAGGCAAAATCGCTGACCCTCACGGTTACGCGGGGTTCGGCGTCATAGAACTGGGCCGCAACCAGAACGCGGGCCACCTCTTGTTCGACCTGCTCGGTGGTGCGGCCCTGGGCGCGCACGGGTGGCAGGTAGGGCAGCTTGAGGTCTCCGTCACGCGAAACGACATAAGCGTCGCTCAGCAGATCATCCCCTTCGATGGTGATCTGAACCATGTCGTTGCGCGAGAGTTTCTCGCCCAACAAGGGGCTGAGCGCTGGTTGAGACCATTTCGCATAGGCACGTGCGCCCTGGTCGCCGGCCTGCGGCATGCAGGTCTGGCCGTTCATCGCGGCGGCTTGCAGCAATGGCGTGTCGCCCCGCCGACGTCCGGGTTCGCGGTATTGCGCCTGATAGCTTTCGCCGCGTGATACGGCTTCGATGTTGCGGGGGGTCTGCATGCTGCTGCACCCCAGCAGGGTCGAGGCGCTGACCGCCGTAATAAGGAAAGTCTTGAAACTCATGGTCATTTTCATCTCCTGATCTGTCACAGAAGATAAACCCCGCCGCGCGGCCTGCGTCAGTCCGGCATCGGGATGACGGCTTGTCCCATTCGGATAGGTCCCTCTCCGAACGGTCCTCTGCCCCGTCCGACCGCGTCCGGGACACAGACCTTGGCCACCCGTAAAACGGAACCAACAACCGTTTTTCGGGATCACGGCGTCATGACGCACAGCTTTGCACATTCCGGTTTTCTGCGGCACCTGTTGGCTTATACCGCCTCCGAAGTGGCGGCCAAGGCGTCGCGGCTGGTCGTCGTGGTGGCCGTTGCCCGTACCCTGAGCCCCGAAGCGATCGGTCTGGCCGCAGCGGCTCTGGCGGCGGGCGACATCCTCAAGGCGCTGACCGAGAACGGGGTGAACCAGCGTATCATTCAGGCCCCGCCCGAGGAGCTGGCGCAGCGGTGCAACACGGCGCACCGCATCTTCTGGGTCTGGTGCGCGGGGCTGTGCCTGCTGCAACTGGCTGTCGCGGCGGCGCTGTTCGCCATGGGCCACACGATGCTGGCGATGCTGTTGGCGGTGCTGGCCGGGGAATACCTGTTCATGCCGGCGGGCCTGGTTCAGGCCGCACTGGCAATGCGCGAGGGCAAGCTGCAGCAGACCGCCGCGATCGCCGGCGGGCAAGTCGTGGGGGCCAATGCCCTGACGGCGCTGCTTGCGGTAGTCTGGGCCTCGCCCCTGGCATTGGTTCTGCCGCGCCTGCTGACTGCACCTGTCTGGCTGGTGCTGATGCGCCGCCTGCGTCGGTGGTCGCCTGATCGTCGGGCCGGGTTTGCAGCCTTGAAACCTTTCGCGGTCTACGGCTGGGCCGTTCTGGGCGTCGAACTGGTCAAGGTTCTGCGCCTGCAGGCAGACAAGCTGGTGGTGGGCGCAATGATGGGCGCCGAGGCGCTTGGCATTTATTTCATGGCCTTCAATGCGGGCCTTGGGCTGGCCACTTCGTTCACGCAAGCCTTCTCGGTCGTTCTGTTCCCGCATCTGTGCGCGGCCGAGGACAAGCACGGGGCGCTGCGCCACGGGCTGGGCCTGTCGCTGCTGATCCTGACGCCGCTGGTTTTGCTGCAGGCGGCACTGGCCCCGGTCTATGTGCCGCTGCTGCTGGGACAGGGCTGGGCCGAAATCGCCCCGGTGGTATCGGTTCTGTGCCTTGCGGCCCTGCCGACGGTGATCTGGTCGGCGGTCGCCGGGTGGCTGCGGTCGGAAAACCGCCCCGTCACCGAATTACGGGTCAGCACGGTTCTGGCCGTGGGCCTGATCGCCAACACTACCCTGATGGCGCCGCTCGGCCTGATGCCCGTCGCCGTCGGGTACGTCTGCACCTGCAGCGCCATCATGCTGGCCGCTTCCTGGGCGCTGCTGCCGCGGGGTTCTACAATCACTCAGGAGGCGCGCGCCCAATGACCCGGTTTTCCATCATCGTTCCCTTCCACAATGACGCGGCAACCATTGCCGCCACCCTGAATAGCCTGCTGGTGCAGAGCTTTGCGGATTTCGAACTCATCTGCGTGGGCGACAAGCCCTCGCGCCAGACGACCGAAGTTGTCCGGCAATTTTGCACGCGCGACGCCCGGGTGCGGGTTGAGGCCAACCCCAATCGCGGCCCCAGCTCTGCGCGCAACCATGGTGCAACTGTGGCCACCGGCGACATCCTCGCGTTCTGCGACGCGGATGACCTGTGGGTCACCGACAAGCTGGCCCAACTGGACCGGTTGTTTGCAGATACCAGCATTGATGTGGCGTTTGGCCAGATTGGGTTCTTTTCCGAAACCCCCGGCGATTGTCCGACGCGCTCAACGGTTCCCACCGATCCCCTGACCATTCCAGACCTGCTGGCGGAAAATGCGGTGTGCACGATGTCGAACCTTGCAGTGCGCCGCCAGGTGTTCGCTGCTGTCGGCGGACTGAACCCGGCTGCGGTCCACAACGAGGATCTCGAGCTGCTGATCCGCTTGGCAGGCGAAGGCCACGTGATCATCGGCGTCGATCGCCTGCAGGTCTGGTACCGGACCAGCGGCAGCGGTCTGTCTTCGGACCTCGAGGCGATGCGGGCCGGGCGCGCAAGGGCGGTTGCAACAGCGGCCCGCTATGGCGTTTCACCATCGCCTGCATCTGAGGCGATTTACATGCGGTATCTGGCCCGCCGCGCGCTGCGTCTGGGGGCAGAACCGTCGATGGCCCGCGCCTATGCCCGCGCCGGTCTGGCGCTGAGTGCGCGCAGCTTTCTCAACCCCATTCGGCGCGGTGTGCCCACTGCACTTGGCGCGGCACTGGCCCCCGCCCTGCCCCGCCCGATCCGTCAGGCGCTGTTTGCCCGCTGATCCCAACCAGGAGACCCAAAATGCCCCAGGCATCCATTATCGTTCCCGCCTACAACACCGCCGCGACCCTCGCCGAGACTCTGGCCTCGCTTCTGTCGCAGACCCATGACGATTTCGAGATCATCATCGTGGATGACGGTTCGCAAGACGAAACCCGGGCCATTGCCCGCGCCCATGCGACCGACCCAAAAGTGCGGGTGATCCGGCAGGAAAACCGTGGCTTGGCCGGGGCGCGCAATACCGGCATTGCGGCCGCGCGGGGAGAGTTCGTTGGCTTCTGCGACGCCGACGACTTGTGGCTGCCCGAAAAGCTGGCCACCCATGTGCGCCACCTGCAGGCCGAACCCGACCTTGCGATCAGCTATTCCGGCAGTGCCATGATTGACGAGGGTGGTCGGCTGATGCGCGTCCGCCAATCGCCGCGCCTGCGGGACGTAACGGCGGCACATGTCCTGAAACGCAACCCGATCGGCAATGGATCGGCAGCGGTGATGCGCAAATCGGCCTTGCTGGATCTGGCCTACCGTCCGGCGTTCGAGTCCAAGCGCGACTGGGTCTTTGACGAAACCTTCCGCCAGTCCGAGGACATCGAATGCTGGCTGCGGCTGATGCTGACGACGGATTGGCAAATCGCAGGCGTACCTGGGTTGCTGACCCGCTACCGGATCCACGCGACCGGCCTGTCGGCGGCCTTGGACCGGCAGTTGCAGGCGTGGGAGCGGATGGTCGACAAGCTGCGTCCGCTGAACCCCGAATTCTTTGCCCGGCACGAGGCGGCGGCGCGCGCCTATCAGCTGCGCTATCTTGCGCGCCGCGCAGTCAGCAATCTGGATCCGCACAAGGCTTGGGAGCTTGCGCAGCGGTCGGTTTCAACCAGCGCCCGGCCCCTGATCGAAGAACCCGCCAAAACGTTGACCACCATCATCGCAGCCGCAGCCCTGCGCGCGGTCGGGCCAGCGCCTGTTGTTCAAGCCGGTCGCCTCATGCGCCGCCAGACTTCCATCTGAACCGAGGTTTCCAAATGTCCAAGATCACCGTTCTTCACCTTGTTGATGACACCACGGCCGGCGGAGTCATGCGTATGCTCGACCATCTTGCGCAGCTGCCCGAACTGGCCGGCGAAGTCCACCAAGAGGTTCGCCCGGTCAAGCGGACCGCCTTCAGCTGGGGCAGTTTCGACGCCAATGTCATCGTGTGCCACATCGCCCCCGGCTGGCGCTGCCTGCCGGCCTTCTCGGCCTTGCGGGCGATGCATCCCACCACGCGGCTGGTGCATGTCGAGCACAGCTATACTCGGTCTTTCACCGCCTTGAACGTGCCGCACAAGCGGCGGTTCTTTGCGATGCTGCGCGTGACCTATTCGTTGTTCGATCAGGTCATCGCCGTCAGCAAGGCGCAGGCCGGTTGGATGGCTGAACGGCGGTTGACCCCCGCATCCAAGCTGAGTGTGATTTCGCCCCAGGTTGACCTAAGCGCGGTTGCCCGCGCAGCCGGGCCGGTCGAGGCGGCCCGGGTCATCGGTGCGATCGGACGGCTCGAGCCGCAGAAAGGCTTCGATCTTCTGATCGAAGGGTTTCGTATGTGCCCCAACCCCGATGCGCGGCTTGTGATCTTTGGTGAGGGCAGCCAGCGCGACCGCCTTGTGGCCTTGGCCGCAGGCGACCAGCGGATTGAGTTTCGTGGCCACGCCGACGACCCAGCCGAAGCCTATCGGACCGTGGACGTGGTGGCGATGCCCTCGCGGTGGGAGGCCTATGGGCTGGTGGCGGATGAGGCGCGCGCGGCGCAGCGTCCGGTCATCGTCAGCATGGTCGACGGTCTGCGAGACCGGATCGGGGCAAGCGGTGTGATTCCGTGCGGATCCGATCCCAAGGCGTGGCGCAAATCGATCGAGGCAGTTCTGGCGGGTACGCCTCCGGTGGTTCCCGCCCTTGCGCCTAAGGCTGATAAATCCCGCTATGCACAGCGGTGGCAACAGGTGTTCGATCCGGCAAAACGGTTGTGAGGGCGGCGTGGCCACGGCTACGGCAAGGCGCGCCACAAGAACCAACGGCAATGTCCGGGCGGGCTTTGCGTGGGCGTGTTGGTCAGGCGACCAAAGGGCTCGAATCCCGAAGCCTCATAGAACCGCGCGGCGGCCGGGTTGGATGTGTCCAGCCATGCAGAATGACACCCGATCTGGCGCGCCTCGGCAAAGGCTTGGTCTATCAACTGCCGGCCCAAACCGCGGCGTCGGTGGGACGGATCGATCCATAAGGTCTTGATCAGCAGCCACCCATAGGAGGCTGCGCCATGCAGGCCGCCCACCCGTTTGGAGCCGTCCTGCGCAATCAGCGTGACGCTGTCATTGACCCCTTGCGGCGCGGTTGTCCGCAATTCCGCAAGAAGGGCTTGCTCTACCCAGTCCTCCTGCCCGGGGGCGGAAACAATGGACGGGCCCACCATCGGTCAGGCCCATGCCCGTTGGGTGGGGACCGGTGGCGCGCCCCTCATGCCGGGGTGGTTTCCGCGTTCAGGATCTCGATCACCATCGCGGCCGTCCAGGTAAAGCTGCTGCCGCCGCAGGGTTCGGCGGTGACCGGGTCGTAATACTCGGCAAAGCCGCTTTGTTCGATCAGGCGCAGGCTGTCGTCGACGATCCGCTGCACGATCCGGCTCTGGCCCGCGCGTTTCAGCCCATCGGCGATCATGTAGTTCACGATCAGCCAGACCGGGCCTCGCCAGTACCTCAGACCGTCGAACTCCGGGGCCGCCGGGTCGTGGCTGGGCACCAGAAACGGGACTGCGGCACCGATGGCGTCCAACCGCTGGGCGATGGCCTGCGCGCGGTGCTCGGGGACGGGGCAGAACGCCGCCAACAAGCCGCCGATCGAAGGGCTGTCAATCAGCTCCCCGGTGACACGGTCAAAGCACAGATATTGCCCGCGGGTCTCACTCCACAGGGCGTCCATCGCCGCGATGCCCGCTTGCGCATAGGCGCACGAAGCGCTTGCGATCTCGGCCTCGCCCAGGTCGTCGGCCAGCGCCGCCAAGTCCAGGCACGAGCGGATCAGGATCGCGTTGAATCCCGGATCGACAACCCGGAACGGCGAGGCGTCATGCAGCTTGGAATTATCCCAGCCAAGGTCGCGGAAATGTTGTACCAGCCAGATATAGCGGCGGTATTCTTCATCAGTCGGCCTGTGCGCCGGGTTGGCATGGGCTACGTCGCGACGCTGGAACGGGGCCACGCCCTCGGTCGGGACCCGGGCCAGCGCCGCGTCCCAATCGACCGAATTGTCGCGCCCCGATTCCCACGGGTGGATGATGGCGACCAGTCCGGTGCCCTGCGGGTCGCGGTTCGTGTAGAACCATTGGTGCCAGGCATGAATCTTGGGCAGCAGGGCGCGGGCCTGCGCATCGGCCAGCGCCCGGTTCTTCGCCCGCGCATGGATCCGCCGCACGGCGAACCCAGCCACCGCCGGTTGCGTGATGCCCGAGGTGGGAACCGCGTGGCCCGTGGCCCAGACGTCCGGCCCCGGGAAATAGCCGTCATTCATCTCGTGAAAGATGATGTGCGGCACCATGCCGTCATCCCACTGATGCCGGAACAAGGTCTCGATCTCGCGCCAGGCGCGGGCTTCGTCGAAATGCGAGAACCCAAGGGCGCTGAGCGCGCTGTCCCAGTTCCACTGGAACGGATAGAGGCCGTGGGTGGGCACCGTGTAGTCGCCCCGGTCATTACGGGCCAGAACGGCGCGGGCCTGTTCGATCAGATCCTGTTTCATTTCGCGCTCCTCAGGCTACGGCCAGGGTTGTTTCGGGGTCGAACCAGCGCACCCGGTCTGGCTGCGGGGCCAGGGTCAGGGTGTCGCCGCGGCGGACGGTCAGATCGCTGTCCAGAACCGCGCGGAACAAGGCGCCATCCACGCTGCAGGTGACCAGAAGGTGCGCGCCCAACGGTTCGACCACCTTGACCGTGGCGGCCAGGCCCGTGTCGGCCGGGCGCAGATCCTCGGGGCGGATGGCGAAATGCAGCGGCGTGGTCCGGGACGGCCCGTCGAGGATCTGGCCCGCGACTGTCCATTTACCGTCTCCGGTCGGAGTGGCGGGCAAGAAGTTCATCGGCGGATTGCCGATGAACCCGGCCACGAACTCGGCCGCCGGGTTGCGGTAGACTTCGATCGGCGAGGCCGCCTGAACGATCTTGCCCTGATGCATCACGCTGATCCGGTCGGCCATGCTCATGGCTTCGACCTGGTCGTGGGTGACATAGATGGCGGTGGTGTTGCTTTCGGCCAGAACGCCTTTGAGCTCGGCCCGCATCTCCATCCGCAGCAGCGCGTCCAGGTTCGACAGGGGCTCGTCCATCAGGATCACGTCGGGCTCCATCGCCAGGGCGCGGGCCACGGCGACGCGCTGGCGCTGACCGCCGGACAGCTCGCCCGAATAGCGCCCCAGCAGCTGGTCGATATGCATCAGGCCCGCGGTGCGCTCGACCCGGCGCTTGACCTCGTCATTGGGCAGTTTCTGCATCCGCAAGCCGAACCCGATGTTTTCGAACACGGTCAGGTGCGGGAATACGGCATAGTTCTGGAACACCATGGCGATGCCCCGATCCTTGGGCGGCAGGTGATCCACCCGGCGCCCGCCGATCCAGACCTCGCCCTCGGTCGCGGTCTCCAGCCCGGCGATGATCCGCAGCAGCGTGGTCTTGCCGCAGCCCGAGGCCCCCAGCAGAACCATGAATTCCTGGTCCCGGATGGTCAGGTTGATGTCGTGCAGCGCCTGATAGCTGCCAAAGCGTTTCGCGACATTCTTGATTTGAATTTCTGCCATTATTCCAACTCCTTGGGGCTGTCAGCGGTTGGCGATGCCCCACATGGCGAACAGGTATTTGCGCACGGCGAAGATGAAGATCAGCGCCGGCACGACCAGGATGAAACCGCCCGCGAATTTCAGATGCAGCGGCGAGGTGTCGAGGTTCTGCAGCAAAAAGGCCGTCAGGGTCCGGTTCTCGATCGTCAGGACGGCGGCGGCGAACACCTCGTTCCACGAGATCACGAAGGCGAAGATGGCCGAGGCCGTGATCCCCGGCAGGATCAACGGCAGCACCACCTTGGTGAAGGCGGTCAGCCGGGTGCAGCCCAGCGTCCAGGCGGCCTCTTCCAGTTCCAGCGGGATGCCGGAAAACAGCGAAAAGGTGATCAGCACCGCAAATGGGAGCGCCAGCGTGGTGTGCACAAGGGACAGGCCGAATACCGTGTCATCCAGCCCCGTCTGGATGAACATCACCGCCAAGGGCAGCGCCAGCAGCGGCAGCGGAAAGGCACGGGTCAGCAGGATCAGCAGGCGGAACGCCTCTTTCCCGCGAAAGTCGAACCGTGACAGGGCATAGCCCGCCGGCGCGCCGATCAGGATCGACATGATCATCGTCAGCCCGGCCACCAGGATCGAGTTCTTGAGTGCGGTCAGGATGCCCGCGAAGCCCGCAAAGAACCCCAGGCTGCCCAAGTCGAATTCGGGGATGAAGGGCTTGGGGAAACTGTTCACCGTTTCCGGCGAGGACAGCGTGTTGATCAGCAGGAAATATAGCGGCACCAGCACCCAGGCGCACAGCAGCACCACCGCGGCGATGTAGACATAGCGTCCGGCCCGGCGCGTATCGGGCGCGGAGACATCGGTCGTGACGGTCGTCATATCGTGGCTCCTTTCGGGACACGCAGGGCGCGCAGGATGATCAGGGTGAACCCGATCGAGATGGCGAGGATGATCAGCGCCATCGCCGCCGCTGCGCCGCTGTCAAGCAGGTCGAACTGATAGGCGTAGGTTTCGCTCATGAGGACGGGGAACAGGGTGCCGCCCAAGGCCAAAACCACGGCGAACACCTCGAAGGCCAGGATCACGCGCAGCACCAGTGCCGTCTGCAACGACGGGCGCAGCAGCGGCAGGGTGATGCGGGTGAAGCGTTTCCAGGGTGAGGCGCCAAAGACCTCGGCCGCCTCGTAATATTCCTTGGGGATCAGGCCGATCCCGGCCACCAGGATCACCAGCATGATCGCGGTGGCGCGCCAGATCTCGGCCAGGGCGATGGCCAGGAACACCACGCCGGGGTGCTGATAGCTGAGGAAATTCACCGGCCGGTCCACCACGCCCAGCCCAGCAAGCATGGAGTTCAAAAAACCCGACTGTTCGAAGATTGCCAGCCAGATGATGCCCGCTGCCAGATCCGAGATACCCAGCGGGATGGTCCACACATACAGAACCAGATCGCGCCCGCGCTGCATCTTGTTGACCATGGTGGCCATCAGCAACGCCAGCGCCAGTTGCACTGGAACCACCGCCGCCGCCAGCAGCAGCGTGTTCTGCAACGAGATCGGGAATTTCCAGTACCCGACCACCTGCCGGAAATTGTCCAGCGTGAATCCGTCCCCGGTGCTGAAGGCCTGTTTGGCGACCAAAACGAAAGGATACAGGAAGAACAGACACAGAAACGCCGTCACGGGCAGGATCAGCACATAGGGCAACACACGAGCGTTCATCTGATCGCTCCTTTCCTTGCGGAAGTTCCGGTGGTTTCGGGCAGAGAGTTCGGGGGACACCGGGCCCGCGTCAAGCCCGGTGTCGGGATCAGGTCAGACCCTTATTCGACGGGGCATGGACCGTCCGAAGGCGCATCCGGAGCCCAGCAGGGCGCGCCGGTTTCCTGCATGATCGCCTCCAGCGCGCCTTTCTGATCGTCCAGCACGGTGCGGATGTCCTGACCGGCCAGCACGATCCGCTCGAACGCATCGGTATAGACACGGTTGAAGTCACCGCCCTTGTCGCCCAGTCCCGCGGGCAGCAGACCGGGGTTGGCATCGGCCGAGCCGCTCATCTTGGCGACCGCGTCGCCTGCGGCCTTGACGGCCGGCGGCAGGTCCGCGGGCAGGTCAACCGCGACGACCGGGAAGAAGTTGGTGGCACGCAGTGTTGCGATCTGGGTTTCCGGCTTCATCATGTAGGCGACGAGAGCTTTGGACGCTTTCATGTCCGGTGCGGTTTTGGGGATCGCAACCCCAGCCAGAACCGGCATGAAGCCGCGCCCGGTCGGGCCCGCCGGGGCCGGGAAGGCCACGAAGTCATCAGGCCGCTCGTTGAACGCCTGCGCCAGACGCGAGGTGTGGTCGAACACGATCCAGGCATCGCCCGAAAGCAGCTGTTCCTGCATGAACGAGAAATTGGTCGAGGCCGGGTTGGTATGTGCCCACAGCTCGCGGAATTTTTCCCACGCGGTTACGGCTTCATCGCTGGCAAAGGTCCGCACCACGCCGTTCGTATAGGACGGGTACAGATAACCCTGGAAGAAGCGGTGCTTCAGGCCCTTGGGTCCGGCCGGAAAGCCGAATTTCGGCTCGCCCGCAGCCTCATGCGCGTTGGCGGCCCATTCGATCAACTGGTCATAGGTCAGCGCATTGATGTCGGCACCTTCGGGCAGGTACTGCAGCGCCTCCTTGTTGGCCGCCATGATATAGCTGGCCTGCATCCAGGGGATGTATTGCAGGCTGTTAGTACCCAGCTTGGCCAGTTCGTTGAACGTGTCCGAGGCCGAAGCGATACCCAGATCATCCAGGTCGACCAGATCATCGGGGTTCATCGCCGAGAAATCACCATGCAGCGCGCCCAGCACGCCGATGGTACCCGAGCCGGCCTGCAATTCGGCCTGCAGACGCGTCAGCCAGGGGCCGCCGTCATTGGGCTGGTAGTCCACGCCACCCTCGAAGCCTGAAAGAACCTGTTCGCGCATGGCCTGCGCCTCTTCGACCGGCTTGGCCTGCGTCGACCAGAACAGAACCTCGGCCTGCGCCACGTTTGTGGCCAGGGCCAGAACAAGGCCGGATGCGGCACCGACCAGCTTGGATTGAATTGACATGGACTCCTCCCAGAGTTTCGATTGGGCCTTTCGCCCGTTCTGCCTGGTGGGGTCGGTTTGCTGTGCGTGTCGAGCAGCGACTCACCCCAAGCGATGCGGTCAGCATGGTATAACGATATATCTTACGTCAACGAATTTTTGCCAATCGGTTGGCCCGATGTTTTGAAGTTCGCAGGAATTGCACGTTGCAATACCCATGCGGGTTGGGCATTTTGATGATGCAACGATATACCAGAAGTCCGAGAAATGCCCGCCAAACCTACCCTCGCCAGTGTCGCCAAAGCTGCCGGAGTTTCGATTCCGACAGTCAGCCAGGTGATGCGCGGCACCGGACGGATTTCCGAGCAGACCCGCAAGAAAGTGCTGCAGGCGGCCGAGGCCTTGCACTATGTCACGGACTCGCGCGCGGCGTCGATGCGGTCGGGCGAGAACCGGGAAATCGGGTTCGTTCTGAACCAGTTCGCAAACCCGTTCAACGCCGAAGTGGTCAGTGGTGCGGTCGAGTTGCTGGAGGCCGAGGGGTATCTGGTTTCTATCCTGGATACACGCGACGACGCGGACCGTCAGGGCAGGCAACTGCGGGATTTCATCCGCAACGGGCGCGGCGCCCTGCTGTGGGTACCTGCGCTGGAAACCAGCGCGCAGACGCTGGACCTGCTGCGCACCCATCGGGTACCCACGGTGACCTTTCTGCGTCACATCAGCCCCGATTTCGACCATGTCGGCATCCGCAATGCTGAGGCGACCGAAACGGCCACGCATCATCTGGCCGACCTGGGCCACAGGCACATCGCGTTTTTCGGCGGCACCGGCATGAACCCGGTCCGCAAGGACCGGATCGCCGGGTATCAACGCGCCGTTCAGGCCAGATCGCTGGCCGCGCCTGTCATCTGGCCCTCGCCCGATACCAAGCGCGCGGGGATGGAGCAGATGCTGAAGCTGCGCGACGCCCATCCCGAGGTGACCGCCATCGTCTGCAACGGCGACATGGTCGCCCTAGGTGCCTGTTACGGGTTGATGCGCGCCGGCCTGGAGCCCGGGCGCGACGTGTCGATCATCGGATTTGACGATACCGAGGACGCCTCGGTCGCGATCCCGGCCCTCAGCACCATGGCGGTTTCGCCCAAAAAGCTGGGCCGCAGACTGGCACGAACCTTGCTGGACCGGATCAATGATCCGGACATGCCTGCCACCGTTTCCGAGGTCTCGGCCCGCTTCATCGCCCGCGAAACCACCGGGCCGGTCGCCTAGAAGCATTAGACCGATCCGAACGCGAACACTTCCCGGCTTTGAACTGCGGCAATGATCGAGACATCCGCAGCCTTCAGGTCGCCTTACACCAGATCCCGAGGGGTTTTGCCGGCAAAGAAAGCGTCCAGATTGTCGAGAGCACGAAACCCCATCGCATCGCGCGTCGTGGTCGTGGCGCTGCCGATATGCGGGAGCATGAAGATGTTTTCGTACGGCGCAAAACCCGGGTTTCCGCCCGGTTCGGTTTTAAAGCAATCAAGTCCGGCCGCCGCCAGCTTGCCGCTTTTGATCGCGTTCAGCAGGGCATCCTCATCCACCAGCGCGCCGCGCGCCGAATTCACAAGCACGGCGCCATCCGGCAAAGCGGCAATCCGCTCGGCGTTCATCAGGTTCGTGGTGTCCGGCGTCGCGGGGCAATGCAAGGACAGGAAATCCGCAACAGGTAGCAAGCTGTCGAGACTGGCATGATAGATTGCGCCCTGCTCCAGGTCCGGTGACAAGCGCGTGCGGTTGAAATAGTGGATTTGCATGTCGAATCCGCGGGCCTTGGCTGCAAAAGCCCGCCCAACGCGCCCCATACCGATGATCCCCAGGCGGGCCCCGGTCACCTGTTTGCCCACCATGAAAGACGGGCTCCAGTTGTTCCATCCGCCGCTGCGCACCAACCGGTCCCCCTCGACCGCACGGCGGGCAGCCCCAAGCATCAACAGCATCGCCAGCTCGGCCGTGGCGTCCGAGAGAACGTCCGGGGTATTGGTCACCACGACTCCACGGGCGGCAAGCGCCGCCAGATCGCAATGATCGACACCCACCGAGTGGTTGGCGATGATCTTCAGCCGCGGATCCAACTGGGCTACGACCTCGGCAGTGAAATGCTCGGAATGGCAGGGCATCATCGCATCGACCTGCGCACTCATCCTGATGATATCGTCGGCTGTGCCGGGTGTGTCCGCTTCGTTCAGCACCACCTCATAGTCGCGTCGCGCCCGAGCGATCGTTGCATCAGACACACGACGCGGAAGCCACAGGACGGGTTTGTCGCTCATGGCGTCAGTCCTTCTTGATGGCATCTTCCCAGAAGTTGTACAGCGCCAGCGCGATCACGAAGATCGCGATCACCAGAAACGGAAACCCGCCCCAAAACCCGGCAAACCCGGTCGAGATGCTGTGGGCAAGGCCCAGAACAAAGGCCATCATCAACCCGGTTCCGATCACGGCCATGATTATGTTCGTCAAGCGCGACATGATTTCATACTCCTGTTTCTGGCCCGGCGGCGAGTTGGCGCTGCAACCAAGCGGCTGTGCGCAGAAGCCTGTCATCCTCTTCGGCGGCCCCAACCAACTGGACCCCGACCGGGAGGTCATTTTCACCAACCAGCAAGGGAAGGCTCAGACAGGGCAGGCCGGCCAGCGTCCACGTCAGGCAAAACACGGAATCGCCGGTATGGCCGGCGCTGAGCAGGGGCGCCTGCCCCGTTGCCGCCGGTGCGATGACCGCATCGTAATCGTTGAAGAAGTTTGCGAAAAACTCCTGAGCCGAGGCCATGATGCCCAAGGCATCTTCGTATTGCGCCGCACTGATCTTCTGGCCCCGGATGATGGCCTCGTGCATCTCGGCGCTGATCCTGTCGGGATCGCTTGCGGCAATCTCGGCCATGTTCTGGCTGATCTCATGGTCGTAGATCACTTTGTGCACGTTTGCCAGATCAGCCAGCTGTGCCGAGGCCGGAATGCGTTCGACGCGCCCGTCGAGGGCGTCGACGACGGCGTTCAGGCCTTCGGCCGCATCTTCGTCAAGACGGTCGTTGAAGGGAAAGTCCAGCCACACAAAATCAGGCTCGACCGGGGCTTCGGCCCTCGCGCCGGCCAGCATCTCGCCGCGCGGTCGGACAAAGCTGGCGGGGTCGGTCTGGTCATAGCCGGACACCGCGTCGATCAACAGCGCCGCATCTTCGAGCGAGTTGGCAAAGCCGCCGATCTGATCGAGCGAGACCGAGGTGCGGAACACACCGCTGCGCGAGATCGTGCCACGGGTGGGCTTGATGCCGAAGACCCCGCAGAACGAGGCGGGACGAATCACCGATCCACCTGTCTGCGTTCCAATCGCCAGCGGCACATGCCGCGCGGCCACGGCGGCGGCCGAACCGCTGGATGAACCGCCCGGTGAACGGGTGGGATCAAACGGGTTGGTCGTGTCGGTCGGGTGCATGAAGGCAAATTCAGTGGTTTTTGTTTTGCCCAAGATCACCGCACCGGAGTCGCGTAGACGTTCGACCAACCGCGCGTCGGCATCAGGTTGGCGACCGGCGAACACCGCGCTGCCCCGTTGGGTCGGCATGTCGCGGGTGTCCACGATATCCTTCAGGCCAACCGGAACGCCATGCAGTTTTCCAGTCGGTCGCCCGGCTTTGCGGATGCGGTCCAATTCCCGCGCCTGATCCAGCGCCGATCCCGCATCCAGATAAGCCCAGGCGCGGATCGCCGGCTCAGTCTGCTCGATCCTTTCAAGGCAGGCCTCGACCAACGCCTGTGACGTGATCCGGCCTGCCCGGATGGCATCGGCGGCGTGAACCGCCGAAAGCAGGGTCAGGTCGTGTTTCGTCATGGCACCCACACACCGAACAGATAGTCCGGGAACCACAACGCAATGCCCGGAAACTGGTACATCAGCACCATGCACAGGATCACGATCGCCAGATAGGGCATCAGCCCGCGGAAGATCTCCATCAGTTCGATCTGCGACTTCAGAACCCCCTTCAGGTAATAGGCTGACATCGCCATTGGCGGGGTCAAGAAAGAGGTTTGAAGGTTCAGGGCAACGAGCATCGCAAAGAAATACGGGTTCACCCCAAAGGTCTCGAGCATCGGCAGGAAAATCGGCACGAAGATGATCAGAATCTCGGACCACTCCAGCGGCCAGCCGAGCAGAAAGATGATCAACTGCGCCAGAACCAGGAACTGCCAAGGCTGCAGGTTCATGCCAACGACCCAGTGTTCGATGACGTCATGCCCCCCCAGATAGGAAAACACGGACGCGAAAGTCCACGATCCGACGAACAGCCAACAGACCATCGCCGTCGCCTTGGCGGTCAGAAAGACGCTTTGCTTGACTTTATCCCAGGTCAGGGACCGATAGATCATGGCCAGAACCAACCCGCCGAGCGCACCCATCGCAGCCGCCTCGGCCGGAGTTGCAAGCCCGCCCAGGATCGAGCCGAGGACCAGCAAGATCAGCACGGTCAGCGGCACGAAGGAAACCAAGAGATCCATATAGATCTGACGTTTGGGCGGGATGTCACCCTCGGCCGGCTTTGGGGCCAGCGACGGGTTCAGCCATACCCGCACCATCACGTAAACGATGTACAATCCTGCCAGCATCAGGCCGGGAAATACGGCGGCGGCATAGAGGCGCAGTGGCGACAACTCTGCGATTGCCGCATAGACGATCAACATGATCGATGGCGGGATCAGAATTCCGAGCGTTCCGCCGGCACAAATGACGCCGGCCGCAAAGCTGCGCTGGTATCCGGCATTGGCCATCGCCGGATAGGCCAAAAGACCCATCAGCGTGACCACTGCCCCAACGATCCCCGACGCGGTCGAAAACACCGCGCAAGTCATCAGGGCAGCGATTGCCAGCGACCCCGGCAGGTTTCGAGCCGCCATATACAGCGAGAAGAACAATCGGTCGACGATATTGGCCCGTTCAACCACGTATCCCATGAACAGAAACAAAGGGATGGCGACCAGCGTGTCATTTTCCATCACCGAATAGGTGTTCTGGTTCAGCAAGTAGAATATGTTGTTGTTGAAGATGTCCGAAATGGTTTCGGGGGCGGATTGGTAGTATGCATAGTACCCAAAACCCACGCCCATCGCCAAAAGCGTGAACGCGATCGGAAAGCCCAGCAGTACCAGTACGATGAACAGGCTGAGCATGAGGATGGCGACTTGAGGATCAGTCATCGCTGCGCCCTCCTTTCTCGGTACGGGTCGCATTCAGACGGTCGATGGTTTCGTCCATCAGCATGTCTTCGGTTTCACGGACATCATCCAGACGCGGCAGCCATTCGCCATCGCGCATGGCCAACCAACACCGGCCCATCTCGGCCAGGCCCTGGACCATCAGCAAAAAGCCTGCAAGCGGGATCAGGGTTTTGAAGAAATAGATCTGAATCCGCGCGGGGCTGTTCCAGCTCACTTCCTTGTAGCGCCAGCTGTCGGCTGCGATTTCCCAGCCGTACCAGAACAGGGCAAACATACCCGGGAAAAAGAACAGGATGTACAGAACGAAATCGACCCGCGCCTGCCAGCGGACGGAAAACAGTCTGTAAAGGACGTCGCCCCGGACATGCGCGTCCTGGGCCAACGCATAGGCGCCTGCCATCAGAAACAGCGCGCCATACATCTGTACCATCATGTCGAACGCCCATACGGTCGGGCTGTTGAGCACATAGCGCACGAAGACTTCGTACGATACAGAAAGCGTCAATATCAGAATGCACCATCCGAAGGCCTTGCCGACCCATTGGCTCAGCCCTTCGATGGCGTGGATTGTCTTGATCAAGGTCCGTCCCTCGCCTGTTCTACCCCGTATTAGGATGCCGCGCGCGGGGCGCGACCTCCTTTGGTGCTACTGACGTCGTTGGTCAGCTGAAGTAGTGCTTGTAGGCCAGCTTGTAGTCGGGCTGGTTCAGGTTCAGATAGTTCATGACCGTCTTGGCATAGGCCTTCTGGCTTTCGATGACCTTGGCAAAGAACGGGTCCTCGCCTGAAATCCGCTCGACCACCACGTCCCAAGCATCCAGCTGCGCCTGCATGACGCTGTCGGGCGTACGATAGACGTTCACGCCCTGCTCTTCGGCCAGCTTTACCAGATCTTCCGAGTAGCGCTTGGTGTTGTGCCAATAGAAGTTCGAGTTCTCGGCCTCGGAGGCGTATTTCAGAATTGCCTGAAGCTCGGGCGACAGGGCGTTGTACTTGTCCTTGTTGAATGTGACCTCGAAGAATTCCTGGCTCTGGTGGAACGAGGCCAGATGGTAATGTTTCGAAACGTCCTGCATGCCGAAGTCGCGGTCTGATGTCGGGTTGTTGAACTCGGCCGCGTCGATCAGGCCGGACTTCATCGCAGGCTGAATCTCGCCACCCGGCAGCTGCACCACAGACATGCCCATTTCCAACAGAACATCCGCCGCCAATCCGACGGTCCGGTATTTCAGACCGTTCATCTGGTCGGCGCTGGTGATCTGCTCTTTGAACCACCCCAGCGGCTGCGCCGGCATGGGCGAGTTGAAGAACGACACGACGTTCAGACCCAAGTTGGCCATCAATTCGTCGAACAGTTCCTGACCGCCGCCGTAATAGACCCAGCCCAGAACTTCTTGGCTGGACCAGCCAAAACAGGGGCCAGTCCCAAACAGCGAGGCCGTTTTGGATTTCGAATACCAATAGGCCGCCACGTAATGGGCCGCGTCCAGAACACCGCGGTGAACCGCGTCCTGCATCTGGCTGGTCTTCACGACCGAGTTCACGGGCAGCAGTTCGATGGTCAGGCGGCCTCCCGTCATCTCGTTGACACGGTTCACATAGGATTGAGCGTTTTCAAGAAAGATGCCTCCGCCCCAGGCCGCCTGCATCTTGAGTGTGGTTCCCTCCTGCGCGTGTACCGCGGGTGCCGCAAGCGCACCTGCGCCCACAACGGCCGACCCGCGCAGAAAATTTCTGCGGTTCAAAGATTTTGTCATGTTTCCTCCCTTGGTTGGGCACTGACCGTTTGCGCGGTGCTGGCTCCGATCCGCCCTCCTGCGGATGCCTCAACGATAAGCCAGAATCCCATTTTTTCAAAAGATTTTGGAAATACCTGAAAAAAAGGCAGAAAAAATCGCATAACATTATGTTTTTGAACACTATTATATTTTTCATTTTTTTACTGTGCTCTGGCCGCTAAGTTAAAGGGACACGAATTTGACGAATTGATGCTTGGATTTCCATGACCGAACAAACGCCCGCCGCGCGCCGAGGACGTCCGCGCAGGAAATCTCCGATGGAAACGAACGATGTCTCGCCGGTGATGGCGCTGGACCGCGGACTGCGTATCTTTTCGTGTTTGGCGGACATGCGCCGGGCGTCGCTTTCGGCGATTTCGACCGAGACCGGAATTCCGGCGCCAACTGTGCACAGGGCTTTGGCAACACTCCAAAATCGGGGTTTGGTGTCCCAGGACGGGACAGACGGAATGTGGCGCATCGGGCCACAGGCATACCGGATCGGCAACGCGTTTGAGCCCGGCTCGAACCTTCTTGAAATCGCACCGCCCGTCATGCGCACCCTCGCGGCGGAGACAGGCGAAACCGCCAATCTGGCCATCGAGAACGGAGGAGCGTTGCTGTACCTGGTTCAAGTCGAATCGGACAACCCGATCCGCGCCTCGATAAAGAACGGTACCACCACCAAGTTTCACACATCAGGTGTTGGCAAAATAATAATGGCTCACATGGACCCCGGTCGTCTTGAGACCCTACTGCGCAAGTCGAAACTCGAGGCCCAGACACCGAAATCAATCACCGATGTCGCGCAATTGAAGCACGAACTGCAAAGATGCAGGGCGCAAGGCTGGGCGATTGACGATGAAGAGCGCTTTCTGGGTATGCGTTGTATTGCGGCACCCATTTTCGATGTTTTGGGGCGCGTGATTGCCGGCCTGTCCATTTCCGGGCCCACAACCCGTTTTTCGGACGCCCAGCTTGAGGCGATGGCTGCTCGCGTCACGCGCGCCGCAGCCCAGATCTCCAACGGTTTGCAACAATCCCCCGAGGCATAGCGCCAGTCAGGTTTCACCGCCTGGTAATGTTTCGGTCCATTTCCGCAGCTCGTCTAGAAAACCGAGTGCAGTGCGCCCCAAATCCGTAACCGAATATTGCACCGAAACCGGCGAGGTTTCGAGCACTTGGCGGTGAACCAGCCCTTGTTGCTCCAATTGCCGCAGGCGTTCGGCGATCATCTTTTTGCTGGCCCCACCGATCATCCGCGAAAGGTCATTGAACCGCACCGGCTCGTCTTTGAGGTGCCATAAGATTGACCCGGTCCACTTGCCGCCGATGATCCGCATGCCGCGTTCGATGGGGCATGGTTCGCGGCACGCATCCACTGCTTGCCGCTTTCCTTGGTCGTCCTGTTCGATACGGGCACGCATCGCCTTCTCCAATCCAGTAGATTACAAAAAGTAAACTGGTTGCAATTCCTCACTACTGTTCTCAAGTTCGGTTTCACCCCGGCCAAAGTCAAGGGGCAAGCAGTTTCAAAACCAAGGATATGAAGATGAGCAAGATCCAGATCGTGAACGGTACGCAGCCTTACGAGTTCGCACCTGGCCGCCTGAATGCGTCGCTGGTGCAACGGGCGCAGGACGCACTGGCCGGTATGGGCCACGAGGTGCGTATGACCACGGTTGCCGAAGGGTACGACATCAACACCGAGATCGACGCGCATGTCTGGGCGGATGTGGTCATCATGCAGTTTCCGGTGAACTGGATGGGTGTACCGTGGGTGTTCAAGAAATACATCGACGAGGTCTACACCGCGGGCATGGACGGCCGGTTGCTGGCCGGCGACGGCCGGACCGCCGAGGCGCCCAAGGCCAACTATGGCACCGGTGGCCTGCTGCACGGAACGAAATACATGCTGTCGGTCACCTTCAACGCCCCGCGTGAGGCGTTCGACAACCCGGCCGAGCCGTTCTTTGCCGGGGCCAGCGTCGACGACCTGTTGTGGCCCATGCACCTGAACGCCAAGTTTCTGGCGATGCAGCCTTTGCCCACCTTCGCGGCCTTCGACGTGATGAAGAACCCCCGGATCGAACAGGATTTCCAGAGGTTCGACGCGCATCTGAAAGAGCATTTCGAGGAGATCGCGCATGTCGCGGCCTGACATTCACCTGTACACCGCGGCCACGATGAATGGCTACAAACCGGTGATCTTCTTGGAAGAGGCAGGCGTGCCCTACGACCTAACCCCCATCGACTTTTCCAAACAGGAACAAAAGACGCCGGCGTTCTTGTCGCTGAACCCCAACGGCAAGATTCCGGTGATCGAGGACCGAGAAGAAGGACGGGCGATTTTCGAAAGCGGCGCAATCCTGTGGCACCTCGCGCAGAAATACGGTCGATTCCTGCCCTCTGACCCCGTGCAGCAGTCCGAGGTGATGCAATGGATGCTGTTCCAGGTCGGACATGTGGGTCCGATGATGGGCCAGGCGATGTATTTCCAGCATATTGCCGCCCCCAACGGTCATACCGAACCGTTCTCGATCCGCCGCTACGTGGACGAAAGCCGCCGCCTGATGGAGGTGATGAATGATCGCCTGAATGGGCGCGACTGGATCGCGGCGGGGCAATATACGATCGCGGACATGATGCTGTACCCCTGGGCGCGGGCCTATGTCTGGGCACGGGTTCAGGTCGATGATCTTCCGCATCTGAACGCATGGTTCGACCGCATCGACGCCCGGCCCGCAGTTCAGAAGGCGCTGACCATTCCCAAGGCCAATCCTCAGTTCTGGGATGCCGCGGCTGATGCCAGTGCCTTTGCGCGGGAAAACGCCGCGCGGTTTGCTAGCGACGTGAAAAAAGACTGAGGCCGCGGCCCGGGCGCCCCAGCCTGGGCCCGCACCACGGCGCGTTAGGCGCCGCACCGCCCGAGCGCAGCTCGATGGCCGCGTGGACGCTTTACTCGGGTGTCAAAAGCGGTCAGTCTGAACCATCGGCGCGCCGGGTGATCCCCGCGGATCGCGCTGTCACGTCATTGTCGTCATTAACGTTCAGATGATGCGTCGACCAATTTATTTCGAGAGGTGCTTCATGACCCTATCCAGCAAATTCGCGATGTCGCGGCGTCAATTCCTGGCCACCACCACGGCTGGCGTCGCCATGGTTTCCCTGCACCCGTTTTCCGCCGCCGCCGCAAGCAATCAGGCGCATCTGCGGATCATGGAAACGACCGACATTCACGTTCACGTCTTTCCCTATGACTACTACGCCGACAAGCCGCGCGATACGGTAGGTCTGTCGCGCGCGGCCTCGATCATCAACCAGATCCGGGCCGAGGCCACAAACTCGATGCTGGTCGACAATGGCGACTTTCTTCAGGGCAACCCGATGGGCGACTACATCGCCTACGAGCGTGGCATGAACGATGGCGACACCCACCCGATCATCAACGCGTTCAACACGTTGGGTTATGATGCCGCGACGCTGGGCAACCACGAGTTCAACTATGGCCTGAGCTTTCTGGAAAAATCGCTGGCCGGGGCGCAGTTCCCGATCGTGCTGGCAAATATCGCCAAGGAACAGGGTGCAAATCCGCGCGCAGACAAGACGCTGGTGCAGCCCTATGTCATCCTCGACCGCGAGATCGAGCTGGGCGATGGCAGCAAGCAGCCGATCCGCATCGGCGTCATCGGCTTCACCCCGCCGCAGGTCATGAACTGGGACCGCCGCCACCTGGAAGGCAACGTGCAGGCCCGCGACATCGTCGAGACCGCCAAAGCCTTTGTGCCCGAGATGAAAGAGCAGGGCTGCGATCTGATCCTGGCCCTGTCGCATTCGGGCATCGGCGCGGCCGATCACGCGGACGGGATGGAGAACGCCTCGGTCCCGCTGGCCGGGGTCGATGGCATCGATGCGCTGGTGACCGGGCACAACCACCTGGTCTTCCCCTCGCCCACCTTCGCCGACCGTGCCGGCGTTGACGTGGACAAGGGCACGCTGATGGGCAAGCCGGCCGTCATGGGCGGGTTCTGGGGGTCGCATCTGGGCGTGCTTGACCTGCTGCTGGAACGCGACGGCAACGAATGGCGCGTGGTCACCACCACCTCCGAGGCCCGGCCGATTTCGAAGCGCAACGAAGACCGCTCGATCACCGCGCTGGTCGAGGACGACCCCAAGGTGCTGGCCTCGGTCGCGCAGGATCACGAGGAAACGCTGGCCTATGTGCGCCGCGCGGTGGGCAAGACCTCGGCCCCGCTGCACAGCTATTTCGCGCTGGTGGCCGACGACCCCTCGGTCCAGATCGTGTCGATCGCGCAAAAATGGTATATCGAAGAGATGCTGAAAGGCACCGAGCATGAGGGCCTGCCGATCCTGTCGGCCGCGGCACCTTTCAAGGCCGGTGGCCGGGGTGGCCCCGAATACTATACCGACGTCCCGGTGGGCGATGTGGCGATCAAGAACGTGGCCGATCTGTATCTCTATCCTAACACCGTGCGCGCGGTTCGCGTGAACGGCGCGCAATTGCGCGGCTGGCTGGAGCGTTCGGCCGGGATGTTCAACCAGATCGAGCCGGGCGCCAAGGATGCGCTGCTGCTGAACCCCGAATTCCCGTCCTACAATTTCGACGTGATCGACGGTGTGACCTATCAGATCGACCTGTCTCAGCCCTCGCGCTTTGGCCCAAAGGGCGAAGAGGTCAACCCCGACGCAGCGCGCGTCGTGAACTTGCAGTTCAACGGTGCTCCGGTGACCGACGACATGGAGTTCATCATTGCCACCAACAACTACCGCGCTTCGGGCGGCGGATCGTTCCCGGGCGCGATGGGCGACACTATCGTGTTCGAGGCCCCCGACACCAACCGCGACGTGATCGTGCGCTATATCGTCGAGCAAGGCACGATCGACCCCAAGGCCGACGGCAACTGGTCCTTCGCACCGCTGGGCGACACCACAGTTCTGTTTGAAACCGGCCCCAAAGCGCGTGATTACATCAGCGACGTCAAAGGGTTGGCGCTGGAAGATGCAGGCAACGGGGCCGACGGTTTCGCGGCCTTCCGCATCACGCTCTGACCGACGACAGACACCGGAACGGGCGGCCAAACTGGCCGCCCTTTTCTTTTGATTTGTGGCCGAGGGCCGGATTATCACAGGCATTGGCGAAGTGATTATTCTTCGGGCGACAGGGGAAATAGTGCCCAGAAAATGGGCTAACGAGTGTTCTGACCCAATTGCCTCTGCCGGGCTGCGCTGACTCGAGGAAATGGCTGTGGTGCTTTCGCATCCGACAGTCCTCTCGCCCGGAGCTTCCAATTACTTCTTTGTCCGCAATAACGCCCGCACAAGCGATCGCCGCGCCTCCTCGTGCCGTCGGGCGGGGCGTGGTGTCCGTGGTTGGGCGCGCTGGCCGGACCGAGTTGCAGGACCTGCGCCAGCAAGGGTCGCTGAAGTTGCTGTTTCCACGGCGCGATGGCGCTGACATGCAGGCCGTGCTGGTCAATACCGCCGGCGGCGTCACCGGCGGAGACAGATTTGACCTGTCTGCCACCGCAGGGGCAGATTCGCGTCTGACCATAACCACGCAGGCGGCCGAGCGCGCTTATCGCGCGTCCGGAGCAGCTCCGGGCCAGATTCGGACACATCTGACCGTGGCTACGGGCGGCCAGTTGAACTGGCTGCCGCAGGAAACCATCCTGTTCGATGGTTGCGCGATCGACCGCCGCCTGCGTGTCGATGTGGCCCCCGATGCCAGCATGCTGCTGGTGGAATCCCTGATCTTCGGCCGCGCGGCGATGGGCGAGCAGGTGACATCGGCTCACTTCCAAGACCGCATCGAAATCTGGCGCGCGGGCCGACTGGCGCATCTGGACGCGCTGCGTTTGACCGGTGATCTGGCGGCGGAAATGGCCCGGCCAGGCGTTGGCGACGGCGCCGGCGCACTCAGCAGCCTGATACTGATCCGCCCGGATGCCGCTGCGCATCTGGACCCGATCCGCGCGGCCTTGCCTGACACCGGCGGCGTCAGCCTTTTGGGTGATGACATGCTGTTGATGCGCCTGCTGGCGCCCGACGGTTTCGCGCTGCGCCAGACCCTTGTGCCGATCCTGAACCGGCTGACCCGCAATTCCCTGCCAAGACCCTGGATGATCTGACATGCAACTCTCGCCGTGTGAAAAAGACAAACTGCTGATCGCCATGGCCGCCGAGGTGGCGCGCAAGCGCCTGGCCCGGGGCGTGCGTCTGAACTACCCCGAGGCCATCGCGCTGATCACCGATGCCGTGGTCGAGGGCGCCCGCGACGGCCGCTCGGTCGCCGACATGATGGAGGCCGGCGCGCAGGTCCTCACCCGCGACCAGTGCATGGACGGCATCCCCGAGATGATCCACGAGGTGCAGGTCGAGGCGACGTTTCCCGACGGCACCAAGCTGGTCACCGTGCACAACCCCATCCGCTGAAGGAGATGACGATGAAATACCTGGGTTTCCTGCCCTTCGCCCTGATGGCCGCACCCGCGCTGGCGCATGACGGACCGCACCTGCACCCGCATGACTCGGGCACTTGGCTGGTGCTGGTCCTGCTGCTGGCGATCGGCGGCGTCGCATTCTGGCTGAAGGCGCGCAAATGATCCCCGGTGAGGTCATCACTGCCCCCGGCCAGATCGAGCTGAACGCGGGCGCGACGGCGATCACCCTGATGGTGGCCAATACCGGCGACCGGCCCGTGCAGGTGGGCTCGCACTATCATTTCGCCGAAACAAATCCGGCGCTGGACTTCGACCGGGCCGCCGCCCACGGCATGCGGCTGGACATCGCCGCCGGAACCGCCGTGCGTTTCGAACCCGGCCAGCGGCGCGAAGTGCAGCTGATCCCGATCGGCGGCGCGCGGCGCGTGTTCGGGTTCAACGGCGCAGTCATGGGAGACCTCTGATGCCAGCCCAGATCAAACGTTCCGACTATGCCGCCATGTACGGCCCCACCAAGGGCGACAAGGTGCGGCTGGCGGATACCGACCTGATCATCGAGGTCGAGCGCGACCTGACCACCTATGGCGAAGAGGTAAAGTTCGGCGGCGGCAAGGTGATCCGCGATGGCATGGGCCAGTCTCAGGCAACCCGCGCCGAAGGCGCGGTGGACACCGTGATCACCAATGCGCTGATCGTTGACTGGACGGGCATCTACAAGGCGGATGTGGGCCTGAAGGACGGGCGCATCGCCAAGATCGGCAAGGCGGGCAACCCCGACACGCAGCCCGGCGTCGATATCATCGTCGGCCCCGGTACCGAGGCCATCGCCGGCGAAGGCCGCATCCTGACCGCCGGCGGGTTCGACAGCCACATCCATTTCATCTGCCCGCAACAGATCGAGGATGCGCTGCATTCCGGCCTGACCACCATGCTGGGCGGCGGCACCGGCCCGGCGCATGGCACGCTAGCCACTACCTGCACGCCCGGCCCTTGGCATATCGGGCGCATGCTGCAGGCGGCCGACGCCTTTCCGATGAACCTGGCCTTTGCGGGCAAGGGCAACGCCTCGCAACCGGCTGCTCTGCGCGAACAGGTCCTGGCCGGGGCCTGCGCCCTGAAGCTGCACGAGGACTGGGGCACCACCCCTGCGGCCATCGATTGCTGCCTGTCGGTGGCCGACGAGATGGACGTGCAGGTGATGATCCACACCGATACGCTGAACGAAAGCGGGTTCGTCGAAAACACCGTGGCCGCCATGAAAGGCCGCACGATCCACGCCTTCCACACCGAGGGCGCGGGCGGTGGCCACGCCCCCGACATCATCAAGATCTGCGGCGAAACGCATGTGCTGCCCTCCTCGACCAACCCGACCCGGCCCTTTACGGTGAACACGGTCGAAGAGCATTTGGACATGCTGATGGTCTGCCATCACCTCGACAAATCCATCCCCGAGGACGTGGCCTTTGCCGAGAGCCGCATCCGGCGCGAGACCATCGCGGCCGAGGACATTCTGCACGACATGGGCGCCTTCAGCATCATCGCGTCCGACAGTCAGGCGATGGGCCGCGTGGGTGAGGTGCTGATCCGCACATGGCAGACCGCCGACAAGATGAAGAAACAACGCGGGCGCCTGCCTGAAGAAACGGGCGAAAACGACAATTTCCGCGTGCGCCGCTATATCGCGAAATACACGATCAACCCGGCCATCGCGCACGGGCTGGGTACCCATATCGGCAGCATCGAGGAGGGCAAACGCGCCGATCTGGTGCTGTGGAACCCCGCCTTTTTCGGCGTGAAGCCCGAGATGGTTTTGCTGGGCGGCACCATCGCCTGTGCGCAGATGGGCGATCCGAACGCCTCAATCCCCACGCCTCAGCCGGTCTATTCCCGGCCGATGTGGGGGGCTTATGGCCGCTCGGTCGAGCAGGGCGCGGTGACCTTCGTGTCGGAAGCCGCGCAAGAGGACGGCATCGCCGCGCGTCTGGGCCTGGCCAAGCAGACCGTCGCCGTGCGCAACACCCGGGCGATCGGCAAGCGCGATCTGCGACTGAACGATGCCTTGCCCGAAATCGACGTGAACCCCGAAACCTACGAGGTACGCGCCGACGGTGAATTGCTGACTTGCCAACCCGCCGAAACCCTGCCCATGGCGCAACGCTATTTCCTGTTCTGAAAAGGGATGCCCTCGATGCTTGCCACATCACAGAAAATCCGCCGCAACGGTCAGTGGGACGAAACCCATGGCACCGTGACGCTGAACTACGAAGACCGCTTTCTGCGCCGCCGGATGCTACGCACCACCCAGAACGAGGAGTTCCTGGTGGATCTGTCGCAGACGACGTCGCTGGACGGGGGGGACGCGTTCGAACTGGCCGATGGCCGCCTGATCGAGGTGGTTGCCGCCGAAGAGGACCTGTTCGCCGTCACCGGCCCCGATCTGACTCGGCTTGCCTGGCATATCGGCAACCGCCACACCCCCTGCCAGATCGAGCCCGACCGCCTGGTGATCCGCCGCGACCATGTGATCCGCGACATGCTGCTGAAACTTGGCGCGACGGTTCAAGACATCCGCGCGCCCTTCAGCCCCGAAGGCGGCGCATATGGGCACGGGCGGACGCATGGCCACAGCCACTGACCTTGATCTGCTGACGCTGACGCAGTGGCTGTCACCCGCCTACCCAGTCGGGGCTTTTGCCTATTCGCACGGTCTGGAACGTCTGGTTCAATCGGGCGCGGTGCACGATGCGGCCAGCCTGCGGGATTGGCTGCACGACGTGCTGGAATACGGTGCCGGATGGTCGGATGCCCTGTTTCTGACCGCCGCTTGGCGCGCCAAATCCGAGCTTGCCGTGGCCGAACTTGACGATATGGCCCGCGCCTTCGCCGGCCCCTTCGAGCGCAGGTTCGAGACCGCGCAACAGGGCGCTGCCTTCTGCGGTGTGACGGCAGCGGTCTGGGACATCGAGCTGGCGGATCTGACTTATCCCGTCGCCGTCGGCTGCGCCGCGCGCCACGCCGGTTTGCCGGTGGAACCGACCGCGCGGCTGTATTTGCATGCGTTCATCAGCAATCTTGTTTCGGCCGCGCAGCGGCTGATGCCCCTCGGCCAGACCGCTGCGCAAGGGGTCGTCCGAGACATGGCGCCCTTGTGCGCACATCAGGCGCACGCGGCGGTGGAGGCCGATCTGTCCGCCCTGTCCGGCACCGCCTTTCTGGCCGAGATCGCGGCCATGCAACATGAAACTCAACAACCAAGGATATTCCGCACATGAGCAGCATGAACGGCCCTCTGCGGGTGGGCATCGGCGGCCCGGTCGGTGCGGGCAAGACCAGCCTGACCGCCGCCCTCGCCCGCGCGCTGCGCGACACCCACTCGATCGGGGTGATCACCAATGACATCTACACGCAAGAAGACGCCGAGGCGCTGATGCGCATGCAGATCCTGCCGCAGGACCGGGTGATCGGGGTGGAAACCGGAGGCTGCCCGCATACGGCGATCCGCGAGGATGCCTCGATCAATCTGGCCGCGGTGGCCGAGATGGTGCGCCGTCACCCCGAGGTCGAGATCGTTCTGATCGAATCCGGCGGTGACAACCTTTCGGCCACCTTCAGCCCGGAACTGGCCGATGTGACGATCTATGTGATCGACGTGGCCGCGGGCGAAGAGATCCCCCGCAAGGGTGGCCCCGCGATCACCCGGTCGGACATCCTGATCATCAACAAGATCGACCTTGCCCCGCATGTCGGAGCGGATCTGTCGGTGATGCAGCGCGATGCGGCCCGGATGCGCGGTGATCGGCCATTCGTATTCACCAACCTGCGGAGCGGTAGCGGAACGAGTGAAATCATCGACCTGTTGGACAAGATCGCCGGCATCGACGCCGGACGGCGTGCAACGGCTTAGGACCAGCAACGCGCCTTTGGACTCTTGCTGTTCCAGACTTAGGAACCTTGCGCGCGCAGGCCAATCCGATGTAACCGGAATCGACCACCGGCGCGGCCCCGCTGACAGCCCGGTGCGAGAAAGTTGCAGCCGGGCCGATCCTGCTTGGGGCCGCCCCATCACCTGAGGACCGCCGGTGAGCCCATTCGTCGTTGCAATCATTCTGTCGGCTGCCATCCTGCACGCCGTCTGGAACGCCATCGTCAAAACCGCGGGCGACCGGACGACCACGCTGGGCCTTGTGGCCTTCGGGCATGTGATCCCGGCCAGCGTCATGATCCTTATCCTGCCCTTTCCGGGCGGCGAAAGCTTTGTCTACATCCTTTTGTCCACGGTGGTGCATTTCGGCTATTACTACATGCTGGGCAAAGCCTATCAGCATGGGGACCTCAGCGTCGTCTACCCGATCGCGCGGGGCATCGTTCCTGCGTTGGTGGCGCTGTGGGCCTATCTTTTGCTGGATGAGGTTCTGCCCCTGCAAGCCTGGATCGGCATCGGCCTGATCGCGGTCGGCATCCAGCTCAGCAGTTGGAGCTCGCTCCGGCAAGGGGTCGGCGGCGCAGCGCTGGGGTTTGCGGTGGGTACCGGACTTTGCATCTCGGTCTATTCGGTTGTGGATGGCATCGGGGTGCGGCTGTCTGGAAACACGCTCAGCTACTGGGCTTGGGGAGCGTTTTTGCATCTGTTCATCGCCGGATTTGTGGGCCTTCGACGGCGCCAGGTTCTGGCACAGCTTCCGGCGCGCACCTGGGCGATCGGCATTCTGGGCGGTTTCGTATCGATGCTGGCCTATGGACTGGTGCTCTATGCCAAGAATTTCGCACCGCTGGGGGCGGTCTCGGCGTTGCGGGAAACCTCGGTGATTTTTGCGGCCCTGATCGGCTTCGTCTTCCTGCACGAAGGCTATTGGGTGCGCAGGCTGGGGGCCGCAGTTCTGATGGCGGGCGGTGTGGCGCTGGTTGGGCTGTCGGGTTGAGCCGATCCGTCAGGTGCCGTACCGCGCCATGAACATCTCGACCGCGTTCCTGGCCACTTCGTCGATTTCCTCGTCCGAGAACCGGGTCTGGATCCCCAAGGCCGCCAGCGTCCACAGGCGCACCTTGCACAGTTCGGCGAATTGTTCGGCGGCAAAATGCACGTCATCAATCGCCAGTTCGCCCTTGGCCACGGCTTTTTCCAGGTATTCGGCCATCTGGCGCTGGCCGTTGGCGGGGCCTGCCTCGTAGAACGCCTTGCCCAGTTCGGGAAACCGGTCGCGCTCGGCCACGCAGATGCGGAACACCTGCTGCGCGAAATCCGACACCAGAAACCGGGTCAGATGGGTTGCCGTGATCATCAACGCCTCGCGCACGGGCTTGGTCTCATCGATCATGGCCAACACGTTTTCAGCCATACGGCAGCACTCGGTCTGCGCCACCTCGGAAAACAGAAGCCGCTTGTCGGGGAAATAGCTGTAGAGCGTGGCCTTCGATACGCCCGCCGCGCGTGCGATGTCATCGACGCTGGCGCCTTCGAACCCGTCCGCCATGAAAACCTCACGGGCGCCTTTCAGAACCTGGTCGAATTTCCGTCCGGTACGCACGATGGTGGCGGCTTGGGTCATGGTGTCTCCTTGGCTGGGTGGTGCTGCAAATCTATAAACCGTACAGTTCAGTTTCAACGGTTTTCGACAAGGGTTGAATGCCCGATCGCACCGGATATATTAGAACCATTCTAAAAATGGGGCAGAGATGCGGTTTTTCACCCAACGCAAACACTTCAAGGATCTGACCGAGCAGGAAATCCTCGCGCTTGCGATTTCGTCCGAAGAGGACGACGCGCGAATCTATCGGTCCTATGCGGAAATGCTGCGCCAGGACTATCCGGCGACGTCGAAGATCTTCGACGGCATGGCCGCCGAAGAGGACGAGCACCGCCGTCGACTGATCGCGTTGCATGAAAAGCGATTCGGCCCGGTCATTCCCCTGATCCGCCGCGAACACGTCGCCGGGTTCTATGCCCGCCGCCCCATATGGCTGGTCGAGAACCTCGGTATCGAGCGCATCCGCGAAGAGGCCGAGATGATGGAGCGCGACGCCGAGCGGTTCTATCTGGCCGCCGCCGCGCGCACGACCGACGCCGCGACCCGTCAGTTGCTGGGCGATCTGGCGGCGGCCGAGGCCGGGCATCAGGCCACGGCAAACGAATTGGAACAGGCCCATCTGGGCCATGACGAGAAAGAGGCCGAGAAGGCCATCGCGCATCGGCAATTCATTCTGACCTGGGTGCAGCCGGGGCTGGCGGGGCTGATGGACGGATCGGTGTCGACCCTGGCGCCAATCTTTGCCACCGCCTTTGCCACCCATGATCCGTGGACGACCTTTCTGGTGGGTCTTGCCGCCTCGGTCGGGGCGGGCATCTCGATGGGCTTCACCGAGGCCGCCTCGGACGATGGCGAGTTGTCGGGCCGTGGCTCGCCGGTCAAGCGCGGGCTGGCCTCGGGGGTGATGACCACGCTGGGCGGGCTGGGCCATGCCCTGCCCTATCTGATTCCGGACTTCTGGACCGCGACGATCATCGCCTTCTTCATCGTGTTCGTCGAATTGTGGGCCATCGCATGGATTCAGAACCGGTACATGGAAACGCCGTTCTTCCGTGCGGCCTTCCAAGTGGTTCTAGGCGGGGCGATGGTACTGGCGGCGGGGATATTGATCGGCAGCGGGTGACACGCGACTTGCGAAGCGGTCAAATCATGTTACCACTTCGCCCATGGTCGATATCTTTCTGCGCACCCTGCCCTTCTTTGCGATCATCGGCCTGGGATACTGGGCCGGGCGAAGCCGGTTCTTCACCGAGGACGCCACGGCCTATCTGACCAAGTTCGTGTTCTACTTCGCGCTGTCGGCGATGCTGTTCCGCTTTGCCGCCACGCTACCCTTTGCCGAGATCTTCAATGCGCGGCTGATGCTGGGCTATCTGATAGGCACGGCGGGCGTTTACGCGCTGGCGACGCTGGTGGCCTGGCTGCGCGGGCTCGACATCCCCACCGCGGCGGTCGAAGCGCAATGCGCGGCCATCGGCAATGTGGGCTTTCTGGGTCTGCCGATGCTGGCCATGCTGTTCTCCGAGGCCGCCATCGGGCCGGTCATGCTGGTTCTGACGGTCGATCTGGTGGTGTTTTCCTCGCTGATCGTGATCCTGATCAATGGCGGGCGGGATGGTCGGCTGAGCGTCGGGACATTGCGATTGATCGGGCTCGGTTTGCTGAAGAACCCCATGATCGTCTCGATCTCGGCCGGGTTGATCTGGTCGGCCCTGCAGATGCCGGTGCCGGCCCCATTGAACGATTTTCTGACCATTCTGGGCGGCGCCGCCACGCCGGGCGCGCTGTTCGCCATCGGCGCCTCGCTGGCCACCAAATCGGCCGAGCGGGTTCAGATCGCGTTATGGCTCAGCTTTTGCAAACTGGCCGTGCATCCGGCCTGTGTGGCCGTGGTGCTGCTGTGGCTGCTGCCGACCGATCCTTTTGCCGCCGCCGTGGCCATTTCCGCTGCCGCCCTGCCCGTGGCCGGGAACGTCTACATGCTGGCAGCGCACTACGGGGTGGCGCCGCACCGGGCCTCGGCGGCAATTTTCTTGTCGACCCTGGTCAGCATTTTGACCATTCCCTTGGTGATCGCCTGGGTCGGGACCCCCTGAAGCAGGACAAAAAAGCCGCGTTCCCGGCCCGCTGCACTTTACGCGGCGTCCCTTGCCCGTTAGCCATGGCGCAAAGCCAACGTAAGGATGATGCCAGATGGAAACCCTTTCCGAAAACGCCTGTTTCGGTGGCGTGCAGGGTGTGTACCGCCACGCCTCAGCGGCGTGCCAGTGCGACATGACTTTTGGCCTGTTCCTACCGGCCGAGGCCAAGGACCGCCCGGTTCCGGTCCTGTGGTATCTGTCGGGCCTGACCTGCACCCATGAAAACGCGATGGTCAAGGCGGGCGCGCAGGGCTGGGCCGCAGAACAGGGCATCGCACTGGTCTTCCCCGACACCTCGCCGCGCGGCGAGGGGGTCGCCGACCACGAGGATTACGATCTGGGCCAGGGTGCCGGGTTCTATGTGAACGCCACCCAGACCCCCTGGGCCCCGCATTTCAACATGTGGGGCTATGTGGCCGAAGAGTTGCCCGCGCTGCTGGTCGAAAACTTCGCCATAGACGGCGACCGCCAGGCCATCACCGGACATTCCATGGGCGGCCACGGCGCGCTGACGCTGGCGATGAACCTGCCGGGCCGGTTTCGGTCGGTCTCGGCCTTCGCGCCGATCTCGAACCCCACGGCCAGCGACTGGGGCCGCAAGCAGTTGAGCGCCTATCTGGGCGACGACCCGGCCGCCTGGGCCAAACATGACGCGGCGCTAATGATGAAGGAAAAGGGCTTTGACGGCCCAATCCTGATCGACACCGGCACCCACGACCAGTTCATCGACCTGCTGCGACCCGAGACCCTGGCCCAGGCCATCGCCGAACGCCGTCAACAGGCGACGGTCCGGCTGCAGCCGGGCTATGATCATTCCTACTTTTTCGTGTCCACCTTCATGGAGGACCACGTCACCTTCCACGCCGAAGCCCTGTACGGAGACTAAGGGATGAGCGAATACGACTATGATCTGATCATCATCGGCTCGGGCCCATCGGGCCGCGCGGCGGCGATTCAGGCGGGCAAGCTGAAACGCAAGGTTCTGGTGGTTGACCGTCGTGACCGTTTGGGCGGCGTGTCGGTTCACACGGGCACGATCCCGTCGAAGACACTCCGCGAAACGGTACTGAACCTGTCTGGCTGGCGCGAGCGCAGCTTTTACGGCCGTTCGTACCGGGTCAAGGACCAGATCCGCGCCGAGGACCTCAAGGCCCGGCTGCACATGACGTTGGACTACGAGGTTGACGTGCTGGAACACCAGTTCAACCGCAACCACGTTGAAACCATGGACGGCGTGGCCCGTTTTGTCGGCCCGCACGAGATCGAGGTCACCGCCGATGCGGGCGACACCACCCGCCTGACGGCCGCGAAATTCCTGATCGCCACCGGCACCAAGACCTATCGCCCCGATTACGTGCCCTTCAACGGCAAGACCATCGTTGATGGCGACGAGTTCCTGGAAATGGCCGAGATCCCGCGCTCGCTCTGCGTGATCGGCGCAGGCGTCATCGGGGTGGAATACGCCACGATGTTCTCGGCGCTCGACGTGCGGGTGACGTTGATCGAACCGCGCGAGACCTTCCTGGATTTCATCGACAAGACCCTCATCCAAGAATTCACCCACCAGATCCGCGAAAACGGGGTGGACCTGCGCCTGGGCTCGGCCGTGGAGAAGATCGAGGACGCTGGCAAGCATGTCGAGGTCACCATGGCCAATGGCCGCCATGTCCGGGCCGAGATGCTGCTGTTTGCGGCGGGCCGCATGGGCAACACCTCAGCGCTGAACCTCGAAGCGGTTGGAATCAAGACCGACCACCGCAACCGCATTTCGGTCGACCGCAAGACCTATCAGACCTCGGTACCGCATATCTATGCCACCGGTGACGTGATCGGCCATCCCTCGCTGGCCTCGACCTCGATGCAGCAGGGCCGCGTGGCCGCATGCCACGCGCTGGACACCCCCACCCTGCCCGAAAGCCCGTGGTTCCCCTATGGCATCTACTCGGTGCCCGAAATCTCGACCTGCGGCATGTCCGAGGAAGAGCTGCAGGAACGCGGCATTCCCTACGAGGTGGGCGTCGCCCGGTTCCGCGAGACCTCGCGCGGGCATATCATGGGGCTCGAGCACGGGATGCTGAAGATGCTGTTCTCGCTGAAAACCCGCCGGGTGCTGGGCGTGCAGATCGTCGGCGAGGGCGCGACCGAGCTGATCCACATCGCCCAGGCGGTGCTGAACCTGAAGGGCACGGTGGACTATTTCGTGCAGAACACCTTCAACTATCCGACCCTGGCCGAGGCCTACAAGATCGCCGGGCTCGACGCCTTCAACCGGATGCCGATCCCGGAAGAGTTCAAGGTGCGCAAACCGGACACGCCCGAGCCAGCAAAGTTGGCGCCCAAAAAGGCCAAGCAGGCGTGACGACCTTGTATGTCGATGGCGACGCCTGCCCGGTGAAGGCCGAGGCCGAACGCGTCGCCACGCGGCACAAGGTGCCGATGGTGGTGGTCGCAAATGGCGGGCTGCGCCCTTCGGCCAATTCGCTGGTTCAGATCGTGACCGTGGCGCAAGGCGCGGACGAGGCCGACAAGTGGATCGCCGAGCGGTGCTGCGCGGGCGACATCGTCATCACCTCGGACATCCCGTTGGCCGCCAGATGCGTCGAGGCCGGCGCGCGGGTGCTGCGCCCCAATGGCGAGGCCTTCACCGCCGCCAATATCGGCCAGCAACTGGCGATGCGCGATCTGATGGCGGATCTGCGCGCCGCCAACCCGCTGGGCGCCGGGGGCGGTGGCAAACCGTTTTCCAAGGCCGACCGGTCGCGGTTTCTGGACGCACTCGAGCGCGAGATGCGCGCCGCCCTGCGGACCTGAGTTTGGCCTTGCATCCCGCCCGGCGGGTTGGTTCAGTCGGCCCCGAACGCAACACAAGCGAACAGGAAATCTCATGCCCGTAGAAGCGGTCGTTTTTGACATCGGCAACGTTCTGATCGAATGGCAGCCCGAGCGGTATTATGACCGCGTGATCGGCGAGGATCGGCGCCGCGAGATGTTCTCGGCCGTCGACCTCCACGGGATGAACGACCTGGTCGATCAGGGGCATCATTTCACCGAAACGATTTATGCCTGGGCCGAGAAACACCCAGAATGGCGCGACGAGATCCGCATGTGGCACGACAACTGGATCGAACTGGCCGCGCCCGAGATCCCGCATTCGGTCCGGCTGCAGCGCGCGCTGCGAGCCAAAGGCGTGCCGGTCTTTGCGCTGACCAATTTCGGGGTGCAGAATTTCGACTATGCCACCACCGTCTATCCGTTCCTGAACGAGTTCGACCGGCACTATGTCTCGGGGCGGATGAAGATGGTGAAACCGCATGCCCCGATCTACCAGATGGTCGAACAGGATTGCGGCCTGCCGCCCGAGACGCTGCTGTTCACGGACGACCGGATCGACAACATCGAAACCGCCCGTAGCCGTGGTTGGCAGACCCACCATTTCAACGGCCCGCAGGGCTGGGCCGAAAGGCTGGTGGCCGAAGGTCTGCTGACCCCGGACGAGGCCGCCTGATCCTAGGCGGCCGCGGGCTGCGCGGGGCGGTTTTCGCGGATCGGCAGGTGAACGATCGCGCTGAAGGCGCCGACCGCGACCCCGATCCACCAGACGACGGTGTAATCGCCGTAGATGTCATACATCCGGCCGCCCAGCCACACGCCCAGGAACCCTCCGATCTGATGGCTGAGGAACACCACGCCATAAAGCGTGCCCATGTAACGCAGGCCGTAAAGATGCGCCACCAGCCCCGATGTCAGCGGCACCGTCGCCAGCCAAAGCGAGCCCATCACGATCGAGAACACGATCACCGACATGGGCGTGATCGGCAGCAGGATGAAAGCAGCGGCCGCGACGGTACGCGCCGAATAGATCGCAGCCAGCAGGTATTTCTTGGGGAAGTGGTTACCCGCCCACCCGGCCAACAGTGTGCCGCCGATATTGGCCAACCCGACCAGCGAGATCGCCACCGCCCCCAACGCCGAGGTGGTGGTGATGCCCATCGAATGCAGCACGCCACCGGGCTGGATCGGGCCGCACATCTCGGTCACGAAGGCCGGGAAATGCGCGGTGATGAAGGCCAGCTGATACCCGCAGCTGAAAAAACCCAGGAATATCAGCGCATAGGACGGGTCGCGGAAGGCACGGCCCAGGATCTGGCCCATGCTTTCCTCCAACTCGGCCTTGCTGACCTGCGCGGGCGCGCGCATGAAAGGCAGCGTCAGCACAAGGGCCAGAATTGCAATGGCAAAGATGATGAACACCTGCTGCCAGGGCAGGAAGGTCAGCATCCATTCAGCCGTGGGCGCGCCGATCACCTGCCCGAAGCTGCCCGCCGCGGTCACGATCGCCAGCGACATCGAGCGGTTCTGGTCCGTCGAGGCCCGCCCGACCACCGCCAGTACGACGCCAAAGCCTGTGCCCGCGATACCGAAGCCCACCAGCCAGGCATAGAGTTGATGCCCGAAGGGCGTGACGGACCAAGCCGACAGGACCATCCCCGCCGCATAGGTCAGCGCACCAAGAATGATCGCCCGCCGGTCGCCCATCTTCTCTGCGATGGCGGCAAAAATCGGCTGGCCGATGCCCCAGGCCAGGTTCTGGATCGCGATGGCCAGCGAGAAATCGGTGCGCAGCCAGCCGAACTCCTCGGCGATCGGAATCTGGAACACGCCGAACGAAGCGCGCACGGCAAAGCTGACCGTGATGATCACGCATCCGACAATCAGCACCGGGTTTAGCAGACGGGCGGTTGGGGTCATGGGGCCTCCGGGTTCAGCCCGCCGACAGTATCCGCTTGGGCCCGCTCGTCAATTCAGGAGTTTTGCGGTCACGATTAACCAAAATTGATGCGTGCCGGAGGATGCCTTCTTTTCAACGGCGCGGGCGGGCGCTATGGCTCGGGCCATGACCGACATGATCTCGTTGTACGAGGCCCGCGTTGCCGATGGCACCCTGAACCGCGACGACGCGCAAGAGGCCGTTCTGCCTCAATTCGAGCGTATCCGGGCAGCACTGGCCGCGCCGGTGAAACGCGGGCTGTTCCGCAAGGCGCCGCCGGCGCCCAAGGGCTTGTACCTGTGGGGCGGGGTGGGGCGCGGCAAGTCCATGTTGATGGACATGTTCGTCGAAACGCTGGGCGATGTTCCGGCCCGGCGCGTCCATTTCCATGCCTTCATGCAGGAAATCCACGCCGGCATGCACCAGGCGCGCGAAACCGGCGTGCAGGATGCGCTGGCGCCGGTGGCGGCTTCGGTCGTGAAATCCGTGCGGCTGCTGGCCTTTGACGAGATGCAGATCACCGACATCACCGACGCGATGATCGTCGGGCGGCTGTTCGACCTGCTGCATGCGGGGGGCGTCGTCGTTGTGACCACCTCGAACCGTCATCCCGACGATCTGTACAAGGATGGCCTGAACCGGCAGCTGTTCCTGCCTTTCATCCACCACATCAAGCAGCAGCTCGAAGTGTGGGAGCTGACGTCGCCCACGGATTACCGGCAAAACCGGCTCGAAGGCTCGCCGGTCTATTTCACACCCATCGGACCCGAGGCGCGGGAGAAGATCCGGGCCGTATGGGCCGACCTGTCAGGTGGACCGGCCGAACCATTGACCCTGCACGTCAAGGGGCGCGAGGTGGTGTTGCCCGCGTTTCGCAATGGTGTGGCGCGGGCGTCGTTCTATGATCTGTGCGGCCGGATGCTGGGGCCGGGGGATTACCTGGCAGTTGCCGAGGCGGTCAAGGTGCTGGTGCTCGAGGACATTCCACGCCTGTCGCGCAACAATTTCAACGAGGCCAAGCGGTTCGTGACGCTGATCGACGCGCTGTACGAGGCGAAGGTGCGGCTGATTTGTTCAGCGGCGGCGGAGCCCGAGATGCTTTACGTCGAGGGCGAGGGGACGTTCGAGTTCGAGCGCACGGCTTCGCGCCTGCGTGAGATGCAGGCACAGGACTGGGGGCAATAGGGGGGGCGCTGCCCCCGCCGCGCTGCGCGCGGCTCCCCCGGGATATTTTCCGCCAGATGAAGCCTTAGCCGTTTTCGCGCAGGATGTTGCCGGCGAGATAGAGCGAGCCGCAGATCAGGACCCGGGCTTGCGGGTCGCGGGCGGTGATCGCGGCCAGTGCCTGGGCCACGCTGTCGGCGGTGGTGGCGGGCAGGTTCACGGCAGTCGCGGCGGCGGCGGTTTCCGCGGCAGGGAGCGTGTTGGCTTCACCAGGGATGGACACGGCCGTCAGGGAGCTTGCCCTTTCGGCCAGAGGCGCGAGGTAGCCGGTTACGTCCTTGGTGTTGAGCATGCCGCAGATCAGGTGCGTCGGGCGCGGCGGCAGTTTGGCCAGGACATCCGCCAGCGCTTGCCCGGCGGCGGCGTTATGGCCGCCGTCGAGCCAGAGTTCGGCCCGGGGCGCCTGTTCGACCAGCGGGCCGGTCTTCAGGCGCTGCATCCGGGCCGGCCATTCGGCCCGGGTGACCGCTGCCTCGTAGGCCTCGTCGCCCAGGTCGAGGTGGCGCAGGACCGCCAGTGCGGCGCCGGCGTTCTGGATCTGGTGGGCGCCCAGCAGGTTCGGCAGCGGCAGGTCGCGCAGGCCGGTTTCGTCCTGATAGATCAGGCGGCCACGTTCCTCGTGAGCGTGCCAGTGCTGTCCGTAAGCCAGAAGCGGTGCGCCGAGGCGGGCGGCAGTAGCCTCGATGACCTCAATCGCTTCGTCCGGCTGCGGGCCGACGATGCAGGGCACGCCACGTTTGATGATGCCGGCCTTTTCGACGGCGATCTTGGCCAGCGTGTTGCCCAGGAACTGTTCGTGGTCGATCGAGACTGGGGTGATGACCGTGACGGCGGGTTTTTCGATCACGTTGGTGGCGTCGAGCCGTCCGCCAAGCCCGACTTCGAGCAGCGTGTAGTCGGCGGGTACGCGGGAAAACGCCAGCAGGGCTGCGCAGGTGGTGATCTCGAAATAGGTGATGTTCTCGCCGCCATTGGCGGTGTAGCACTCATCCAGAACGGCGGTCAGGTCGGGCTCCGAGATCAGCTCGCCCGCCAAGCGGATGCGCTCGTGAAAGCGCGCCAAGTGCGGCGAGGTATAGGCATGGGCCGTCAGCCCGGCCCCTTCCAGCCCGGCGCGTATCATCGCCTGGGTCGAGCCCTTGCCGTTGGTGCCGGCGATGTGGATCACCGGGGGCAGCCTGTCCTGCGGGTTGCCCAAGGCTTCGAGCAGACGCCAGACGCGGTCCAGGGTCAGGTCGATGATCTTGGGGTGCAGCGCCATCATCCGGTCGAGGATGACGTCGGATGTGGGCGCGGTCATTTCTTGGGCTTGTCTTCGGCAGGCTTGGCCTGCGCATCGGGCTGTTCGGTTGCGCCCTCTTTCGGGGCGGGCAGATCGCCTTTGACCGCCGGGGGAAGCCCCATCAGCATCCGGGTGATCGTGATCAGCTCGTCCCGCAGCTCGGTCCGTTTGGTGACGCGGTCCAGCATGCCGTGATCCAGCAGGTATTCGGCGCGCTGGAAGCCTTCGGGCAGTTTCTCGCGGATCGTCTGCTCGATCACGCGGGGGCCGGCGAAACAGATCAACGCGTTCGGCTCAGCAATATGCACGTCACCCAGCATCGCGTAGGAGGCCGTCACGCCGCCGGTGGTGGGATGGGTCAGAACCACGATGTAGGGCAGGTCGGCTTCTTTCAGCATCTCTACCGCGACCGTGGTGCGCGGCATCTGCATCAGGCTGAGGATGCCCTCCTGCATCCGGGCGCCGCCGGCGGCGGAAAACAGGATCAGCGGGCGCTTGAGCTTTACCGCCTCTTGCGCGGCAGCGATGATGGCGTTGCCGACATACATTCCCATCGACCCGCCCATGAACGAGAAATCCTGCGCCGCGGCCACGATGGGGGTGCGGCCGATCTCGCCGGTGGCGACCAGCATCGCTTCTTTCTCGCCGGTCTTTTTCTGCGCCGCCTTCATGCGGTCGGGGTATTTCTTCTGATCGCGGAACTGCAGCGGGTCATCCTTGGGCGCGGGCACCGCGACCTCGGAGAAAATGCCACCGTCGAACAGATGCTTGAACCGTTCGCGCGGGGTGATCAGCATATGGTGTCCACACTGGGTACAGACATTCTGGTTGTCCGCCAGTTCGCGGTGGAACAGCATCGTTCCGCACTCGTCGCATTTGTGCCAGAGATTCTCGGGCACCTCACGGCGGGAGAAAATCGAGTTGATCCGGGGGCGGACGTAGTTCGTGATCCAGTTCATGTCGGAACCTTGCTGATGCGGGTTGCAGTCAAATAAGACGCTACGGAAGGAAATGCAATCAGCGCCTGAGCGCAAGGCGAGCCGTCAGCCACCCGACGATCATCACGCCGAAGTCGACAAACAGCCATTGCCGGAGAAACCCGGTATCGGACATGTCGAACGGCAGGTGAAACAACGCCAGCCCCCCAAGGCTGTCGGGCAGGGACACGATCAGCAATGCCGTGACATTGTTGGCGAAATGCAGGGCGATGGCCGGCCCCAAGGTTCCGGCGCGGGCGGTCAGATCGGCGCTGAGCACACCGAACACGCAGGCCCAGACCGCAACCAGCGCCGCGTTTTCGCCGGCGGCATTGGGCGCATAGTGGCCGGCCGCGAACAGAACCGCGGGAACGCCGATCCAGATCACGGGTGAACGAAACCGTGCCGCCAATGACTGTTGCAGGTAGCCGCGGAACAGAATCTCCTCGGCGCTGGTCTGGATCAGGACTGCGGCCAGAGACAGCGGCAGCAGACCCAGCCACAGACCGACCGGCAGGTTGGGTTCGAACGAAACGCCCATGCCATAGGGTGGCAGCAGGAACAGCACGACCCCCAGGACGAGCAGCGCGCGCAGAACGCGCCAGAACTGCGCCACCGCCTTGCGCCGGGGCCCGATGACGGACCACAGGCTGCGATTCTGGAACTGGCGGACGGCAAGCGCCACGGCCAGCGTGACAAAGCCGAAACTGAACAGCAGGATCAACACCGCCATCGGCGACGCGCCGCTTTGGAACCCGGCCACCTGGTCTGGCGGGGCCAGGCCGACCACGGCGGCGAACAGCACCAGGTTCAACGCGACGACGGTCGCGACCACCAGGGCCACCCCGCCGAACAGCCGCCACAAGGCCGCATGGGCGCGCACCGGGGCGACCAGCGCCTCGTGTGCCGCATAGGCGCGTGTCACTTCGCCGGGCTCGGTCATCCGCCAGCCCCGGTTTCGACCTCGGGGGGAAGCTCGATATTCGCCGCCAGGAACCGTTCGGATACCGAGGTCAGATAGCCCGCAACCGTTTCCAGCAGGCTGACCGCAACCGTGGGATCGCTTTCGATGACAGCCCTCAGTTCCTCGGCGCCGATGCGCAGGAACGAACAATCGGTCAGGGCGACAAGATCCAGTTGCCGCGGCGCGCCGGTAATGATCGACAGATCTCCGATCAGGCGTCCGGGCTCGACGGTCGAGATGCGGCGCTTTTCGCCGTCGGGCATCGACCATTCCAGGCTGGCCTGGCCGGACACGCACAGATAGGCCGCATCGGGCGTCTGCCCGCGCGAGAAGATGACCTGCCTGGCCGCCGCGTCGTACCATTTTGCCGAAAAGGCCAAGAGCCGCTGGTTGCGGCCATCCAGCCGTGAGAACAGTTCGGTGGCGGCAATCACCTTCAGCTTGCGGGTGAAGTCATCCGAAGCGCCTTCCTCGACCGGCAGGGCCGCCCGAGAAACCCCGTCAATGCGCCCGTCCTTGATCTCGAGATACAGGTCATAGGCCTCGGGGTGGGAAAAATGATCCTCCATAAAGATCATGATCGAATCGGGCAACAGCTGCCGCAGTTTCATGCGGGTCTGATGCCGGCTTTCGGAATCGTGACTGGCCAGCACCTTGTCCAGGATCAGAATATCCGGCCGCTTGATCGCGGCGCGGGAAAAGGCCGCCCTTTCCTGGAACACCGTCGGCAGGTTGGCCCCGCCCAGACCGGTGGACAGATCATAGATGATGGCCGCCAGCCGCCGTCGTAGCCCGGCCTCGTTCAACACCTCGGCGACCACGTCCTCGATGTCCCGGTCGTGACTACCCGCGGTCAGCGACACGCGGCCGTAGATGGCATTTTCCATCACCGTCAGGCGCGGGACGTAGACATCCGGCCCGACCTTGACGAACAGCCCGTCGAAGGACTGGTGCAGGCTGTCGGCGTGGGTCTTGCGGATCTTCAGGATCTTGTCCTTGTATTCCTCGGGAAAGCTCGGCCCGATCTGTTCGGCCGTCAACATGAACGGCACCGTCAACAGCAAGGCCTTCTCGCCCTCCGACAGGCTGTCTTCGCCCTGGCTGCGGCGGCGCTCCTCGATGTCGAGCAGCCGGTGATACAGTTCCTTCGACAGCCCCAGGCGCAGGAACAGAGGATGATCGGCGCCTTCGCGGCCGAAGGTCTGGTTCAGCGTGTCCAGAACGGCGCTGGCGATGCTCAGCGCATCGCGATCCAGCTCATGCGCCCGAAGCATTTCCAGAAACCGGGCATCCCCGGCCAGAAGGTCTGCGGAAATGTCATTCAGAGGCGACGCAAACAACAGGTTTCCCCCCAGCGGAACCGCCGGGTTGAACTGGTCCGGGTCGAACCGAAAGATATACTTGTCCAGCCCCTTTTCCCTGAGCCGTTCGGCGACCTTGGGCCGCAGTCGGACAATTTCGTCGGCCAGGGCCGGATGCTGCCGGGGGTCGAACTGCGACCGCAGCGTGCGGCGCAGCATGAATTCGTCGATCCCCATCGCCTCGACCAATTGGAACCACCAATCCCGGATGTCTTCAACGCTGTCCAGACCCGCCAGGCTGGGATCAACCCAGTCATCGGACAGTGAATCGGGCAGATTGCCCGACCGGGCCGCTTCGATCGCGAAGCGCGATGGCACTTTGCCATCCTCGGTTTCGTACTGGGGATGCGTGCGCAGGGGCATCAGCAGGTTGTCGCCCAAGGTCCCGCTGAACAGGTAGGGCCGCGAATGCGCGTATCCGATCCGGGCGGCGATCACGGCCTGGTGCAGCTCGTCCAGCTTGTGTCCCGACAGGGTGACCTCGCCCTGGGCGGGCAAGACCTCACGCGTGAGCAGCTCGGCCAGGGCGCGCCGCTCAGATTCGTGCGAGGCCTTGATCGCCACACGCGCCTTGCTGGGAATGGTCAGGTCGATATCTTCCAGAACGATCTTTCCGTCCTCGTCCCGCACGGTGACGTTCTTCAGTTCGATGTCGCCATGCAGATGCGGGATGGCGTCGGGTTCACCTTCGAACAGCTCCTCGGGGATCATGTTGTCGGGGTTGAAGCGTTCGGTCACGACCTGCCAGCGCAGCGACATGTCCTGAACCTGGTTGTAATAGGTCAGAAGATCGCGCCAGGGGCCGCTGAGGTCCTTGTAGGCGCCCAGTGCCGCAACCAGCGCCCCCACCGTGACCTTGCCGGTGATCGCCAGATACCCGCCGATCGAATAGAACAGGAAGGGTGTGATCTGGGTGATCAAGTTGTTGAGAAATTTCATGAAGAACTTCTTGTTGTAGATCTTCACGCGAATCTCGAACAGGGTTCCCAGCCGATGGCTGAACTGGGCCAGCCGATACCGCCAGCCGCCATTCACCCGCAGATCGCTGATACCGGCTGCGGTCTCGCCGATCTCGGTGCTCAGGTGCCGGATTTCCTGGATGCGCTCCTTGTTCAACAAGTTGATTTGGCGCTGCAGGCGCGGGATCAGCCAGGCCTGCAACGGAATGAGCGCAATCGCGGCCAGCCCGAACCACACGCTCTGCATGAACAGGAAGGTCACGATGGTCATCATCTGGCCGAACTGGAAGACCGGCTGGGCGATGGCATCGCCCATGAGCCCGCCCAGCGGCTCGGCCTCGGCGGTGATCATCGACACCAGCTCGCCCTGGCTGGTCGAAGAGAAATAGGGTTTCGGAAACTTCAGCATCCGCCGGATCAGGGTGAACCTGAGGCGGCGCAACATGCGTTCGGCCACAATGCCCTTCATCGTGTTGATCCGCATCTTCATGATGCCGCCGGCGATCACTGTTCCCAGAAACGCAAGGCACAGGATCATAAGGTACTGAACTTGCGTCACCGTCACGCCGAAAAACGTCACCGTGTTGCCCGTGGCACCAATTGCGTCGTTGATGATCCGCTTGGGCAGCTCGAGTGAGGCGTAAAGGAATGGGAAGGAAATCACGGTCAGAAACAGAAGGATGAACTGCTGTTTCTTCGAATGCTTCCAAATAAATGCAAAGAGGGTGGGTTCCATGCCCGGCCTTGTCTTGAAGTTTTGGACTGCGGCCCGTTGCAAAGGTTCCACTGCGGCCGGGTGCCTGACGGTAAGCTTTGGCCGGAGCCATTTCAAGAACACCCGAAAAATTGTTCCGCCCACCCCGCGTCACCGCGAATTTTGCCGCACCCCGCACGAAGGCGGGTTTATCCTGCCCCGGCAAATCGACTAAAGAGGTGGCGTTTCTCGATGCAAGGGCTCATGCGCAAGCTTCTGACACGCTATTTCAACCGAAAGGTGCTGGACCGATGGCGCCGGGCGGCCGCGACCGCCGGCACGGCCAGCCTGCCGCAACTGCGCCTGCAGCGCGATCAGGCGCGCCTGCTACGGTTCGAGCTCAATCGCCTGATTCATGAGGCTGACAGCCGCCTGATGCGGCCCCGGATCGGTTCACGACAATTCCCCAAACCGCTGGGCACAGACTGGTCGTGGCGACCCGACTTGTGGCGCGGGCCGATGCCCGGACGGGGCGTCTGTCCGGTCGCGCGGCAGGAGCGGCTGGATGAACAGACGACCATCTTCCACGATTGCCCGCAGGCCGAGATCGGCATGCAGCAGGTGCGCAACAGCGACGAACGCGATCTGGCCCCGTTCGGTCTGGCTCTGGATGTGTTCGATTTCCGCGGTTCGTTCCTGTCAGTGTCCGTCGAATTGCCGTCCGAGGCCCGGGCTGCCCTCAGCCGCCAGCACATGTTCCGCGCCAGCGTCCAGTCGGAACAGGAGCGGCAGGCGCGGATGTTCGCGCGTCTGAATATCCAGCACGGCCCAAACACCGAACAGGTCCTTCGGGAACTGCCGCCCGGGTCCGAGGTTTCGACGGTGGATTTCGATCTGGCCCACCTGGAACTGAACGAACGTCGGGTCCAGAAAATCTGGTTGGATCTGATCCTTGACGGGCCGGCCATGAACCGGGTGGTCATTCGCGACCTGACCCTGTGCCGCTATCATCGCGCAGATCTGTGAAGGACACCGACATGACCCATGCAAAGCTTGTACCGATCCGGTTCGAAAACGCCCTCTGGGAGGGGCAACTGACCGCCGCATCGGAACCCCGGGTCGAGGCCCGGCATCTGGGCGAGGCGCTGCCGGGCGTCGAGGTCACTCCGAACGACGCGGGCTGGATGCTACGGGTTCCCGTACCGCCGGCCCTGCTGTCGGACGGGGTGCATTGCGTCACCATCTGGGATTGCGAGCGCCAGTCGAAACTGGGCGACTTTTCGGTGATATCCGGGGCGCCGGCCTCGGGCGACATCCGGACCGAGCTTGAACTGCTGCGGGCCGAGTTGGACATGCTGAAACGCGTCGTGCGCAGAATGAACCAGGGGTAGCGCCACCCCGATCCGCCGGGCCGCACGGGCCGACTCCAACTGCGACCTGTCAATTTGACGGGATTTGTGGCTTGATGGGGCATTCGAAACGGCCGGGATGCGTCATGGAACGCGACAGCATCATCAAGGTCATCGCGTTGATGGTGACCGCCTTCGGCATCGGGATCGACTTCACCGGTGCTCTGATGCTGGTGCCCGCGATCGAGAATTCCTTCGACGCCGACATCACCAGCACCCAATGGGTTCTGAACATCTATGCCCTGTTCTTTGCCATGACCATGGTCGCGGGCGGGCGGCTGGGAGACCTGTACGGCCACCGCAAGGTCATGCTGATCGGTCTGTCGGTGTTTCTGTTTTCGTCGATTCTGTGCCTCGTCGCACCGAACCTGGATTTTCTGATCGGTGCCCGGGCGTTGCAGGGAGTGGGTGCCGGGTGCGTCTGGCCATGCACCCTGGCCCTAGGCGCCACCAAGGTCTCGCGAGACGAACACCGGGCGCTGGTGATGGGCCTGATCCTGGCCGGCGTCACCAGCGGCAATGTCTTTGGCCCGATGATCAGCGGGTTCGTCGTCAATCTGGGGGACTGGCGCCTGTTCTTCCTCGCCAATGTGGTGTTTTCGACCGTCTCGATGGGCACCACGCTGACGCTGATCCCGCGCGAGACCGATCACAAGAACGGCGAACACATCGACTTTGCCGGAATGGGCATTTTGTCGATGGCGGTTCTGCTGTTGCTGTACGGGTTGGATGTCGGGGCCGACTGGGGGTGGCTCTCGGTTCCGTTGCTGGCGGTGTTTTTCGTCAGCGCGGTGCTGTTGGGGCTGTTTTCGAGGGTCGAAAATCGTGTGCGCCAACCGCTGCTGCTGCCGCAGATGATGCACAACCCGCAATTCCGGATCACGCTGGGGCTGAACATGTTCAATGTCTCGGCCGCCTTTGTGGGGCTGCTGTATTTCCCGCAATACATGCAAAAGGTCCTGGGCTGGTCGACTTTCGAATCCGCCTTGGGCCTGGCGCCTCTGACGGTCCTGCTGGCCGTCGGTTCGATCGTGTCGGGCACGCTGTACAACGACTTTGGCCCCAAGCGGCTCATGTTCTGGGGCTACCTGTCGGCCACGACCGGCGCCGCCAGCATCGTCATCCTGCCGATGAGCCTGGGATACCTGCAGATCCTGCCGGGCATGGCCCTGATCGGATTGGGGGCCACGCTGACGGTCGGGCCTTCTGGTACGGCCGCCGTGTGTGCTGTCCGGCCCGAGCGCGCCGGGCTGGTCGGGGGCCTGAGCTTCATGGCGCATTTGGTCTATGGCGCGGTCTCGGTCGCGGTTGCCACCGCGATCATGTACACGACCAGCCTGTCCAGCCTCGGCAGTCAGCTCGCCAAGGCGGGCATCGACATGCCGGCCGCCGATCAGAAGGCGATCAATGGCGGCACCCTGACGACCCGGACGGCACAGGCCATCATGGGCAAGCTGGATGCAGACCAGGCCGAGACGGTCAAATCCGCCATTGCCACGGCATTCGATACGGGAATGAACATGGCTTTCGTGTTTGCCACCCTGTCGGTTTCGATGGGCATCATCCTTGCCCTGTTGCTGGACGAAAAGAAACTGCACAAGGTTGAAAGCTGACGACACGAAAACGGGCCGCGCCCGGCGCGACCCGTGCTGTTCGATGCCCGGTCGTTACTGCGAGGCGCGGGCGGTCGGGTTGAACGCGGACAAACCCTTCAGGATGTCGATGGCATAGGCCAGTTGATAATCCTGCTTGCGCAGTTCCGCGGTCGCCTCGGCCTTGGCGCGGTCTTCTTCGATCTGGCGGTTCTCGTCCTCGGTCAGGCTGTCATTGTTCAGGCTTCCGCGCAGATCGGCCTCGGACCGGGTGCGGGCGGCCGCCTCTTCGTCCTCGTCCTCTTCGGGTCGGTTGCGCGGCTGTTCCACGATGATGTCCGGGCTGACACCCAGCGCCTGGATCGAGCGGCCCGACGGCGTGTAGTACCGCGACGTGGTCAGGCGCATCGCGCCATCCCCCCGCAGCGGCATCACCGTCTGGACAGACCCCTTGCCGAAGCTCTTGGTGCCGACGACGATGGCCCGGCGATGATCCTGCAGGGCGCCCGCGACGATTTCCGACGCCGAGGCCGAACCGCCATTGATCAGCACGACGATCGGCTTGCCCTCGGCCAGGTCACCGGGCGTGGCGTTGAACCGTTCCCCATCTTCGGGGTTGCGGCCACGGGTCGAGACGATCTCACCTTCGTTCAGGAACGCGTCCGAGACCTTGATCGCCTGGGTCAGCAGGCCGCCCGGATTGTTGCGCAGGTCCAGTACGACGCCGTTGATCTTGTCGATGCCGCCGGCCTCGGCGATCTGTTTCTCCAGACCCTCCTTCAGGTTCGGATAGGTCTGGTCGTTGAAGGTGGTCACGCGCAGGACCACGCTTTGACCTTCGGTGCGCGCGCGGACGGCGGTCAGCTTGATCGTGTCGCGGATGATGGTCACGTCGAACGGATCGGGCTCGCCTTCGCGCACCACGGTGATCACGATCTCCGACCCCACAGGGCCGCGCATCAGATCGACCGCCTTGTCCAGCGTCAGGCCCAGGATGCTTTCGCCATCGACATGGGTGATGAAATCGCCGGCCTCGATGCCCGCCTCATCCGCCGGGGTGCCGTCGATGGGCGAGACAACCTTGACGAACCCGTCCTCCTGCGTGACCTCGATGCCCAGCCCGCCGAACTCGCCGCGGGTTTGCACGCGCATCTGTTCGGCGTCGTCGGGCGACAGATAGCTGGAATGCGGATCCAGCGAGGTCAGCATCCCGTCGATCGCCGCCTCGATCAGGTCTTCGGGCGCGACCTCTTCGACATACTGAGCACGGATGCGCTCGAAAATGTCACCGAACAGGTCCAGCTGCTCGTACACGCTGGCCTTGTTTGCGGCCTCCTGCGCCAGCAGCGGCCCGGCGATCTGGGTTGTGGCGATGATCCCTGCCAGGGTTCCGGCCAGACCGGCCATCACGAATCGTTTCATGCGCGTCTATCCATCCTTGTGCGTCCGGAACCATGTTTCCGGATCAACGGGCCTGTTGTTCTCTCTGACCTCTATATAGAGCGTTTCTGACCGATCAGTTCCAGTGCCATCACCGCTTGTTGACAAAATCGCGCCGATATCCGGCAGATTCCCCGGCATCAACCCCACCGGAGAGCCCTCGGGGATCACCTGCCCGGGTTCGCCATAAACCTCCTGAAGGCCCGAGAACACGAAAAGAAGCCCCGGCTGCGGTTCCAGGATGATCAGGTTGCCAAGGTCCAGCAGCGGCCCGCGATAGCGAATCGTGGCGGCCGTGGGCGATACTACCAAGGCACGCGGCCGGGTGGCCAGAACAAGGCCGGGCCGGGTGACGCCGGCCGCATCGGTTTCCCCCGACCGGTGCACCAGAACGCCCTGCGTCGGCAGCGGGATCCGGCCCTTGCGATCCGAAATATCAGCATCGGTTTCGGCAATTTCACCGGCCGAGATCTCGGCCAGACCGCTGGCGAACCCGTCCAATGTTTCGGTGGACGAGATCAGAATCGCGGTGCGCACCGGATCTTCGACAAAACGGCGCGGCAAGTTGGTACGGTCGGCGATGGCTTCGCTCAGCCGCGTACGGGCATCCTGCACCTGCTCCAACCCTTCGGTCAGAGTTTGCGCCGCGCTTTGCTGCAGTCGGCGCAGGGTCTGAACCTCGTCCAGATCGCGGGCCAGCGCCCGGGCCTTAGCATTCAGGCCGGGGGTGACCTCGGACAGCATCATCCCGGTGCGCGCCGCCCCCAGCGGCCCGGCCGGGTGCAGCATCAGAACCGGAGGCGCCGTGGTTTCGATGGTTTGCAGCACGCCCAGCAACTGGCGGATTTCGCGTTCGCGCGCGTTCAGCTCGGCGGTCAGCTGGCTTTCGCGCAAAGCCGCTCGGCGCAGCCCGTCGCGCATGGCGGCCAGCCCGGCTTCGTAGGCTTGGATCGTCTCGGTCAGGGCGCGCACACGGTCGCGGGCAGTTTCGGCCTCGGTCAGCGCGATCGAGGCCTGTTCCAGCATCTGCGCCGCATCCAGCGCCGCCTGCGCGGGGTCCGGCGCGGCCCGGGCCGCCTGCCCCGCCATCAGAGCCGCCAGAAGAAGCGCGCGCAGCCTCATGACAGCAGGCTCTCACCCGTCATTTCCAGCGGCTTGGGTAGGCCCATCAGGTCCAGCACCGTGGGGGCCAGATCGGACAGGCGACCTTCGCGCAGGGTTGCGCCCTCGGGTCCGCCAACCAGTGCCACAGGTACCGGGTTCAGGGTATGGGCGGTATGCGGGCCGCCGGTTTCGGGGTCGATCATGGTTTCGCAGTTGCCATGATCGGCGGTCACGATCATGGCCCCGCCCGCCTTTTCAAGCGCGGCGACCACACGGGCCAGGCCTTGATCCACGGCCTCGCAGGCCTTGATCGCGGCCTGCAGGTCACCGGTATGGCCCACCATGTCGGGGTTGGCGTAATTGGCGACGATCAGGTCATAGCCGTCCTCGATCGCCTCGACGAATTTGTCCGTCACCTCGGCGGCCGACATCTCGGGCTGCAGGTCATAGGTCGCCACCTTGGGCGACGGGGCCATATAGCGGTCCTCGCCGGGCTCGGGTGTCTCTTTGCCGCCGTTCAGGAAGAACGTGACATGGGGGTATTTCTCGGTTTCGGCCAGACGGAACTGGCGCAGGCCCTGCTTGGCGACCCATTCGCCCAACGTGTTCACGATCTCGCGCTTGGGGAATACGGTCGTCATGTAGTCGTTGTGGCCGTCGGAATATTCCACCATGCCCAGCAGCGCCGACAGGTGCGGGCGTGGTCCGGTGTCGAATTCGGCAAATCCGGGTTCGCCGATGGCGCGCAGGATCTCACGCGCGCGGTCGGCGCGGAAATTGAGGCAGAAGAACCCGTCACCGTCGCGGACGCCGTCGTAGCCGGGCAAAACCGTGGGGGCGATAAACTCATCGGTCTCGCCCCGGTCGTACGCGGCCTGAATCGCGGCGCTTGCGGTATCAGCCTGCCCGCCCTGCGCTTTGATGATCGCGTCATAGGCGCGGCCGACCCGTTCCCACCGGTTGTCGCGGTCCATGGCATAGTACCGCCCCGAAACGGTGACGACGCGCGCGTTCGCGGGCAGGCGACGCTCCAGCTCGGCCAGGAAGTCCAGCGCCGATTTCGGGGCCACGTCGCGCCCGTCGGTGATGGCGTGCAGAGCCACCGGAACGCCTGCATCGGTGATCGCTTTTGCGGCGGCGACGATATGGTTCAGGTGCCCATGCACCCCGCCATCCGAGACCAGCCCCATCAGATGCGCGGCTCCGCCCGCCGCCTTCACCTTGGCGACAAAGTCCTGCAGCGCGGCATTTTCGAAGAACGAGCCGTCCTCGATCGCTAGATCGATCTGGCCCAGATCCATGGCCACGACCCGCCCGGCCCCGATATTGGTGTGGCCGACCTCGGAATTTCCCATCTGCCCGCTGGGCAGGCCCACATCCGGACCGTGGGTGATCAGCCGCGCGTGCGGACCCTTGGACATGATCGAGTCGAATGTGGGCGTGTTGGCAAGATACGGCGCATTGGCCAGTGTGTCGTCGGACAGGCCCCAGCCATCGAGGATGCACAGGACGACGGGTTTGGGTGCGCTCATGTCGGGTCTCCGGTAACTGCTCTTGTCCGTTCTTCTATCCCCTGCCCGCCGCATCGTGAACCGCCTTTTGCGGCGATCCGCGCCGCGCGGGGTTATTTCCTGATCTGCTGCCAGGGCCGCGCCTTGCGGCCGCGATACTTGACCGTTAGCTCGGGCGGAGCGTCGCTTTCGTCATAGGCGCCCAGGATCACGCCCTTGCCGCGACTTTTGGTGCGCATCCCGACCAGCTCGGCTTCTGAGCGGGTGGTGCGTTGCGACGGGCGACGTGCCCAGGCGAACAGGTGGTCGTACATCTGCGCGATCACACCCGCATGGGCCGGGCTGTCGCCCAGATCGGTCAACTCGGCGGGGTCGTTTTCCAGATCGAACAGGATCGGGCGGAACCCGCCTTCGCAATGGATCAGCTTCCACTTTTTCGTGGCCACCATGAACATCGCCGCGTCGCGCACCGACACGCCCAGCGTTTCCGCGATGGGCGAGGCCGAATAGTCGTATTCGCAGATCACGAATTGGCGCGGGGTCTCGGCCGCCTGCCCGTGAAGGATGGGCAAAAGGGAATGACCTTCCAGAATATGGTCGGGCACCGCAACGCCCGCGACCTCGACGAAAGTGGGGGCCAGGTCGATCGACTCGATCAGCGCGTCGCAGGTGGTGCCGCGCGTGGCATCGGCCTGTTCGGATGGGTCGTAAATGATCAGCGGCACCTTGGTCGAAGCGTCGTGGAAGAACGTCTTTTCGCCCATCCAGTGATCGCCTAGAAAATCGCCATGGTCCGAGGTTAGCACGATCATCGTGTCGTCCATGCGGCCGGTCTGCTCCATCCAGTCCAGCAACCGCCCGATCTGGTCGTCGGCCTGCTTGATCAGGCCCATATAGGCGGGGATCACCGCCGCGCGCACATCCTGCCGCCAGAAGGTCCGGCCGATCTTGGTGTGCATGAAGGCGCTCAGCACGGGATGCGCCTCGGCCCGCTCGGTCTCGGACCGGTTGGGCGGCAGAACATGCTCGGGCCCGTACATCGAGGCATAGGGCTCGGGGACGATATAGGGCCAGTGCGGCTTGATGTAGCTCAGGTGGCAGCACCATGGGCCGTCATGGGTTTCCATGAACTCCATCCCGCGCGTGGTCAGATAGGGGGTCTCGCTGTCCTCCTCGGCGATGTTTGCGGCCTGCGGCGCGTTTTTCAGAAACCAGCCCGACAACACGTTTCCATCGGCATCCAGACCGGAATTAGCAAAGTCGTGCCAGGGGTTGTCGCTGTCGTAACCCTTGTCGGCCAGCCAAGCGTTATAAGCTCGGGCGCCATCAGGGTCATAGAACCCGTCGGGGCCTTCGGGGCGCATCCCGTCATCGCGCTCGAACACGTCAAAGCCGCATTCGGCCACCCGCGCGCCGATCAGGCTATCGGGCTCCAGGCCCAGCCGGGCCATGCCTTCGGCGTCGGCGCGCATATGGGTCTTACCGACCAGCCAGCAGTCCATCCCCGCCTTGCGCAGATGGTCGCCCATGGTCAGCTCGCCAACCTTCAGCGGAATGCCGTTCCACGAGGCGCCGTGCGACTGCACGTATCGCCCGGTATAGGTGGACATACGCGAGCTGCCGCAGATCGGCGACTGGATATAGGCCCGCGTGAACCGCACGCCGCGCGCGGCCAGACGGTCGATATTGGGCGTGTGCAGATGTGGATGGCCGTAACAGCTCAGGTAGTCCCAGCGCAGCTGGTCGAACATGATGAACAGGATGTTGCGGGCCTTGGCCATTCAGGTCCGTTCGCCCTGGCTTTCCATCTGTTCCACCATCCGGCGGGCGCGCTTGCATTGCAGCTTGTCACGCAGGGGGCTGTTGGGGTCCACGTCCTTTTGGCACACCACGCATTTGTCGGCGCCCGAGATCGCGTTCAGCCCGCCGCAACTGCCTTTGATGGTCTTGCCCATCAGCATCACGCCCAGCGACATGCCGACCATGATGATCAGCAGCAGAACAAACGCGAGGATAAAGGTGCTCATCGGCCGGCCCGCCCTTCAGTTCGATCCCAGCGCATCCTTGAATGCGCTGCTTTGTACCGTGATATAGGCATCTTCGCCGCCTGTCACATCCCGCGAGATGAAAAACACCGCCAAACCCAGCTGATCGGCCAGTTTCAGCCCCCGCTCCTGCCCCAGCGCCAGCATCGCGGTGGCCCAGGCATCGGCCATCATCGCGTTTTCCGCCAGAACCGTGACCGAGGTCGTCCGATGAGTGATCGGGCGTCCAGTGGTCGGGTCGATGATATGCGAATACCGCACCCCGTCCTGTTCAAAAAAATTCTTGTAATCGCCCGAGGTCGCCATGCCGCGGTTGTCCAGCGGCACGATGAACTGGATGGTTTGCGACCCGGTTTCGGGCTTTTCGATGCCTATGCGCCAGGCCTCGCCCTTGTCGTTCTGACCGCGGGCCACCAGATCACCGCCGATCTCGACCATATAGTTCTCGACCTCCGCCGCGCGCAGCGTCTCAGCTACGGCGTCGATCCCGTATCCCTTGGCGATGGCCGACAGGTTGATCCCCACGCCCGGCTGTGTCTTGGCCAGCGTCCCGGCCTGCGCATCCAGCGTCAGCAGGCGCGCCTGCCCCACCTGCTCGAGCGCCGCCGCGATCTCGGCATCCGATGGCACCGGGTCCTCGGGCTTGCGCGGGCCGAACCCCCACAGCTCGATCAACGGGCCAAGCGTCACGTCGAACACGCCGCCGCTTTGTTCGTGCACCTGGTTGGCCGCCGCGATTACATAGGCGAATTCTTTCGACACCGGCATCGGGTCGGTGCTGGCCGAGGCGGAAAAGACCGAGACCTCGGAATTCGGGTCCCAGTTGGACATCTTCGCGTTCACCTGCGCCAGCGTTTCCTCCACGGCGGCGGACAGGGCATCCGCGTCCAAATCCTCGCCGATTGCGGTGACGTGATAGGTGGTTCCCATGGTTTCACCCGACAGGCGAACAACCTCGGGTTCCTTGTCGAACAGGCAGCCAGCGACGAACAGGGTCAGGGCCAGGGCAAGCAGTCGGCGCATCGCGTGATCTCCGGGTAATGTTTCGTGGCGCGTATGCCAGCGCCCCCAGTCAGAGTCAAACCGACCTCAGACCTTCAGTGGCAGAAAGCCAAGCGCCAGCAGCCCGATCGCCGCCGGCAGACCGAACAGCCAAGCGCGCTTCTGCCAGCCAGGGGGCTGCTCTTTCCACAGTTTGCGGAAGTTGTGGCCACAGACCACCACCCCGAAAAAAATCAGCGCGGCAACGGCAGGGGTCAGATGCAGGTTCGACACGCGGCCCGTGTTTCCTTTTGGTCTGGCGCGGTTACGCGGGTTTCCGGAAATTGCACCCTATACAGGTGCGCATCCTGGGGTAAGGTGAAAGGACAGCACCAGTGAAGGAGGAGACCGCCCATGGCCCCAAGCTCTTACCAGCCCCCGACGCGCGGCGACAAGCCCGAGAGCGCAACCTACAGCCAGTCGGTCGAGTCGAATCTGTCGCAGACCCAATCGACCGTGGCGAAGCTGCTGGAAGGCAAGGGCGAAGACGTGATTGCGGTTCGACCCAATGACACGATCCATACGGTCGTGCAGATCCTGAAGGACAAGCGCATCGGCGCGGTCGTGGTCACCGATCAGAACGGCGCGCTGCAGGGGATCCTGTCCGAGCGCGACATCGTGCGCCGTATGGCCGATACGCCGGGCCAGACCCTGCCTCAGTCGGTTCAGGACCTGATGACGCGCGAGGTGCGGACCTGCACACCGGACGACCTGCTGATCGAGGTGGTGAAAACCATGACCGAAGGCCGATTCCGCCACATGCCGGTTTTGCGCGACGGGCATCTGTGCGGTGTCATCACAATCGGCGACGTGGTGCAATTCCGCTTGAAGGAACTGGAATACGAAGCCCTGCGCATGAAACAGATGATCGTCGGCTGACCGGCAGTCAGGTCTGCACCGGATCGGTGCACAGGAACCGGACCGTGCCGGGCCCGATCTCGGCCGCCGTCAGCCGACCCGTGGCAAATGCGCCCGTGTCGATCGAGATCACCCGGTTGCGCACGCATGGTTCCGGCACGATCGTATGGCCGTGGACGACCCACTGACCGTCCGAACGCGGCTTGCCCGGAAAATCTCCATGCCCCCACAGGCAGGTTCCACGAGCCTGGTCGTCGGGGTCCGAACCGGGGTTCAACGCTGCGTGCACGACGGTCACGTTTCCCGTCGTCCAGCACAGCGGCCGGGCGTGCATCCACTCAAGCAGCGGCGCCCCCATTTTCTGTTCCAGCCGTCGGGCGGCGCGCACCGCGTCGTCGGGCGTCAAGTCCAATGCAAGATCCGTCAGCCCGAACGAGGCCAGCGTCTGCCGCCCGCCATTGTGCATCCACAATCGACAGGTTCGCCGGGGCCGTTGAAGGAACCGCAGCAGCAGGTCTTCGTGGTTGCCCAGCAAGCAGATCACCTGCCGGTCAAGGGCTTGGCTCAGGTGCTGCAGGTGGCGCAGGACCTGGGCGCTGTGGTCGCCGCGGTCGACATAGTCGCCGACGAACACGATTGGCAGGTCTTGCTGCAGCTGACCCAGGATCTGCTGCAGCAGATCCAGCCGCCCATGGATGTCACCCACGGCGTAGAACCGTTGCCCGGGCGCCAGCGTGGCCAGTGCGTCGGACGGGTTCGTCCCGCCGGGGCGCGAAACAAGCGACTTGAGCCAGGAAACAATCATCACCCGCCGTGACTATCCCGAAGACCCGCGCCCGGCAATGCTCAACGGCCCTGACGACCCCGAAAATCTCCTTGACCTCGGCCGTTCGAAAGGGTCCCTGATGGTTGGATGACGGGGTTTGCGGACGGAGCTTGAATGAAACGGGTATTGGTGACGGGAACGGCGGGGTTCATCGGGTTTCACCTGGCACGACTGCTGTTGTCCGAAGGGTTCCGGGTGCATGGCTATGACGGGATGACCGACTACTACGACGTCACGCTCAAGCAACGCCGGCATCAGATGCTGCTGCAGACGCCTGGCTTTTCCGCAACCGAGGACCTGCTGGAAAACCATGACCGCCTGATGCAGGTCGCCGAGGAATTCCGACCCGAGATCATCGTTCACCTCGCCGCGCAGGCGGGCGTGCGCTACAGCCTGGAACATCCGCGCAGCTACGTGGACTCCAACGTGGTGGGCACGTTCAACGTGATGGAAGTGGCGCGCACGCACAAGGTCGAGCACCTGCTTATGGCCTCCACCTCCTCGGTCTATGGCGCGAACGAGGACATGCCGTTTTCCGAGCTGGACAAGGCCGACCACCAGCTGACCATCTATGCCGCCACCAAGAAGGCGAACGAGGCGATGGGCCATTCCTATGCCCATCTGTGGGACCTGCCGACCACGATGTTCCGCTTCTTTACCGTCTACGGCAACTGGGGGCGGCCCGACCTGGCCTATTTCAAGTTCACCGATGCCATCCTGCATGACCGGCCCATCGACATCTACAACAACGGCGAGATGTACCGCGACTTTACCCATGTCGATGACCTTGTGCGCGGCATCCGCCTGCTGATCGATGCAGTGCCCGAACGGCCTGCGTCAAAGGCGGATATCGCCGAGGGCGACAGCCTGTCGCCCGTCGCGCCCTTCCGGGTGGTCAATATCGGCAATTCCGACAAGGTCCGGCTGATGGATTTCATAGAGGCGATCGAGGAAGCGGTCGGCAAGAAGGCCATTCGCAACTACATGCCGATGCAGATGGGCGACGTGCCCGCGACCTGGGCCGACACCTCGCTTCTGCAGCGCCTGACCGGGTTCAAGCCGCAGACCGACATTCGGGACGGAATGAAATCCTTCGTGGCGTGGTACCGCGACTATTACGGCATCGGCGCATGAAAAAACCGGCGCTTTGGGCGCCGGTTTCAAGGTTGGTCATCCGCCGAAATCGTCCAGCATGATGTCTTCGCGGTCCACGCCCAGTTCCAGCAGCATGTTGATGACCGACTGGTTCATGATCGGCGGACCACACATGTAGAATTCGCAGTCCTCGGGCGCCGGGTGATCCTTGAGGTACTGCTCGTACAGCACGTTGTGGATGAAGCCGGTGAAGCCCTCCCAGTTGTCGCCCGGCTGCGGATCGGACAGCGCGACGTGCCATTCGAAATTCTCGTTCTCGGCGGCCAGCTGGTCGAAATCCTCGACATAGAACATCTCGCGCCGCGACCGGGCGCCGTACCAGAAGGTGATCTTGCGCTTGGTCTTCAGCCGCTTGAGCTGGTCGAAGATGTGGCTGCGCATCGGGGCCATGCCCGCGCCGCCGCCGATGAACACCATCTCCTTGTCGGTGTCACGCGCGAAGAACTCGCCGAACGGTCCCGAGATCGTGACCTTGTCACCCGGTTTCAGGTTGAAGATATAGGACGACATCTGGCCCGGCGGGATGCCCTCGGAGCCCGGCGGGGGCGAGGCGATCCGCACGTTGAGCATAATGATGCCCTTTTCCTCGGGGTAGTTCGCCATCGAATAGGCGCGCTCGATCGGTTCGCTCACCGTGGACTTGTACTGCCACAGATTGAACTTGTCCCAATCCTCGCGGTACTCCTCGGCGACGTCGAAATCCTTGTAGTCAACATCGTGCGGCGGGGCGGCAATCTGGATGTAGCCACCGGCGCGGAAATTCACATCCTCGCCTTCGGGCAGCTCCAGCACCAGCTCCTTGATGAAGGTCGCCACGTTGTCGTTAGATCGGACGGTGCATTCCCATTTCTTGACGCCGAAGACCTCTTCGGGAACCTCGATCTTCATGTCCTGCTTGACGGCCACCTGGCACGACAGACGGTCGCCGCAGGCGGCCTCGCGCTTGGTGATGTGGCTTTCCTCGGTCGGCAGGATCGACCCGCCGCCTTCCAGGACCCGCACCCGACATTGTGCACAGGTGCCGCCGCCACCGCAGGCCGACGGAACGAAGAGTTTCTGAGCCGCCAAGGTCTGCAGCAGCTTGCCGCCCGCAGGCACCGAGACGGTTTTCTCACCGTTGATGGTGATGTTGACGTTGCCTGTCGAGACCAGTCGCGAGCGCGCCACCATAATGATGGCTACCAGCGCAAGAACGATCAGGGTGAAAAGGACAACGCCGAGCGAGAAAGTTTCCATGCCCCTGCCCCTTTACAGTTTGACGCCCGAGAAGGACATGAAGGCCATCGCCATCAGACCTGCGGTAATGAAGGTGATGCCAAGGCCCTGCAGCCCGTCGGGGATGTCGGAATATTTCAGTTTTTCACGCACGCCCGCCATGGCGGTGATCGCCAGCGCCCAGCCAAAGCCCGAGGACAGGCCATAGGTCGCGGCTTCGGCAAAGTTGTAGTCGCGTTCGACCATGAACAGCGAGCCGCCCAGGATGGCGCAGTTCACCGTGATCAGCGGCAGGAAGATCCCCAGCGCATTGTAGAGCGGCGGGAAATACTTATCGAGGATCATCTCGAGGATCTGCACCATCGCCGCAATCACGCCGATATAGGAAATCAGACCCAGGAAGGTCAGGTCCACGTCCGGGAACCCGGCCCAGGCCAACGCGCCCGGTTTCAGCAGATAGTTCAGCAGCAGGTTGTTGGCCGGAACAGTGATCGCCTGCACCAGCATCACCGAGATCCCCAGACCCAGCGCCGTCGAGATCTTTTTCGACACGGCGATGAAGGTGCACATGCCCAGAAAGAAGCTGAGCGCGAGGTTTTCGACGAAGATGGCCTTTACGGCCAGTGAGATGAGCCCTTCCATCAGTGCGCCTCTACCTGCTGGATCTTGTATTCACGTTCTTCGACCTGGTTCGGCTTCCACGTGCGGAAGGCCCAGATGATCAAGCCGATGATGAAGAAGGCCGACGGCGGCAGCAGCAGCAGCCCGTTGGGGACGTACCAGCCGCCGTTGTTCACGGTCTCCAGAATGGTCACCCCGAACAACGAGCCCGAGCCGAACAGCTCGCGGATGATACCCACCAGCATCAGGATCAGGCCATAGCCCATGCCGTTGCCCAGACCGTCGATGAAGGACGCCACGGGCGGGTTCTTCATGGCAAAGGCCTCGGCCCGGCCCATCACGATGCAGTTGGTGATGATCAGGCCCACGAAGACCGACAGCGTTTTCGAGATCTCGAAGGCATAGGCCTTGAGGATCTGGTCGACCAAGATCACCAGCGACGCGATGATGACCATCTGCACGATGATCCGGATCGAGCCGGGTATCTGGTTGCGCAGGCATGAGATGAAAAAGGACGAAAACGCCGTCACGAACATCACGGCCAGCGACATCACGAAGGCCACTTGCAGCGACGAAGTTACCGCCAACGCCGAGCAGATGCCCAACACCTGCAGCGTGATCGGGTTGTTGTCGACAAGCGGGTCGACCAGCAGATCTTTCTTGGTCTGTGACATCAGATCTCTCCTGCTTGCAGCTTGGCCAGGAACGGAGCATAGCCCGCGTCCCCCATCCAGAATTTCACCAGGTTGTCGACGCCGACCGTGGTCAGGGTCGCGCCGGCCAGCGCGTCGATGTAGAAGTCAGGCCCTGCGGCGGGCATGGTCTTGGCGACGGTGATCTGCAGATCACCAGCATCGTCGCGCAGCTTCTTGCCGTTCCACAGGGCTTTCCAGCGCGGGTTGTCCACCTCGGCGCCCAGACCCGGCGTTTCACCGTGCTGATAGAATTGCAGCCCGAAGATGTCGTTGCCGTTCTCTTCCAGCGCGATGAAACCATACAGTGTGGACCACAACCCGTAGCCGTGGACCGGCAGGATCACCTTATCCAGCGCGCCGTTCTCGTCGCGCAGCAGGTAAATCACGCGGTATTTCGCCTTGCGGCCGATCCCGGCAGGGTCGTTTTCCAGAGGTTCGCTCAGCTCGGGGTCGCTGGCGGCGGCAATGTCGTCGAACGTGGCCGGGTCGAAACGGTCGTCGACGAATTCACCCGACGCGAGGTCCAGCACGTGCGGCTCGAACGCGGCAAAAGCCTGGGCCACGTCGATGCCGGGTTCATAGATACCCGCGACCTGCAGAACGTTGATCTGTTTGTCCTTCAGCTTGTTCGCTTCTTGCACCGGGCGCAGGCTGACCGCGGCGGCCGACACGATCATCGAGGCCACGAGGCACACGGCGACAGCGATGAAGATCGTCTTGCCCACCGAATCCGGCGAGGCCGCCAGGAACCGCGCGATGGCGCCTTTGGGTTCAGGGGATTGCGTATCAGACATGGCGACGCGCCCTCCGTTTGATGTTTGCCTGCACGACGAAATAGTCGATCAGCGGCGCAAAGACGTTGCCGAACAGGATGGCCAGCATCATGCCTTCGGGGAAGGCCGGGTTCACCACCCGGATCAGCACGACCATGACACCGATCAGCGCGCCATAGATATAGCGGCCCATGTTGGTGTGGCTGGCCGAGACCGGCTCGGTCACCATGAAGGCCAGGCCGAACGCATAACCGCCCAGCACGACGTGCCAGTACCAAGGCATCGCGAACATCGGGTTCGTGTCCGACCCGATCAGGTTCAGCAGCAGGGTAAAGCCGATGGTCCCTGCCAGACAGCCCACGATCAGACGGTAGTTGGCGATCTTGGTCATCAGCAGGAAGGCCAGGCCGATCATCGCCGCAAGGGTCGAGGTCTCGCCAAAGCTACCCTGGATCGTGCCAAAGAAAGCATCCCACCAGGTGATGCCCTGAGCGGCCAGCGCCTGATACCCGTCAGCCGCCGACACCGCCAGCGCCGTCGCGCCCGAGAAGCCATCTACCGGGGTCCAGACGGCATCGCCCGACATGGATGCGGGATAGGCGAAGTACAGGAAGGCCCGCCCCACCAGCGCAGGGTTGAGGAAGTTCTTGCCGGTGCCACCAAACACTTCTTTGCCGATGACCACGCCGAAGATGATTCCCAGCGCCACCTGCCACAACGGCGCGGTGGCCGGCATGATCAGCGTGTAGAGCATCGAGGTGACAAGAAAGCCTTCGTTCACCTCATGCCCACGCACGGTGGCAAAGATCACCTCGAAGGTGCCGCCGGCGACCAGTGTCACGATATAGATCGGCAGGAAATACATCACCCCGTGCATCACGTTGGCAAAGATGCTGGACGGGTCCAGCGAAATGCCTAAGGCCTGCAGGATGGCGATGCGCCAACCGGTTGCCGACTCCGGGCCCAGCGTCGCGATGGCCGAGTTGGCCTGGAACCCGGTGTTGTACATGCCCCACAGGATGCAGGGGATGGTGGCGATCACGACATAGGTCATGATCCGCTTCATATCCACGTATGACCGCGCATGCGGCGCCACGGTGGTCACGGTTTTCGGAGTGTAGATGAAGCTTTCCACCATCTCGTAGATGGGGAAGAACTTCTCGTACTTGCCGCCCTTGGTGAATTGCGGCTCGATCCGGTCAAAGAAGTTGCGCAAACCCATGTGGATCAGCCCTCCTTTTCAATCTTGGTCAGGCAGTCGCGCAGCGCCAGCCCGTATTCGTACTTGGCCGGACAGGCAAAGCCCACCAGGCCCATGTCCTCTTCGTCCAGCTCCAGCGCGCCCAAGGCCTGCGCCGTGTCGGTGTCCATCACCAGCAGCGCCCGCAGCAGTTGCGTCGGCAGGTAATCCTGCGGCATCAGTTCTTCGAAGGTGCCGATGGGCACCATGGCGCGGCGACCGCCGTTCAGGTTCGACGTGAAGGCGAACAGCTTTTGGGCAAAGGCCGAGCCCAGAACCGGCTGCACCGCGTATTTCGACGGCATCGGACGGATCCAGCCCATCGGGATCTGGTCGTGATCCTCGCGGATAATGCAAATCTGACGCGCAAAGCGTCCCAGATAGGCGAACGGCCCGGTGGCGTGACGGCCCGACAGAACCGAGCCGGAAATGACGCGGGCTTCGCCGTCTACATTGATCTCGTCGCGTGTCAGATCCTCGGTCGAGGCCCCCATGACGGTGCGGATCAGACGCGGCTGACGCGCGCCGGGACCGGTCAAGGCGACCACCACGTTCGGGTCCAGATGGCCCGATTGCAGCAGCCGCCCGATGGCGATCACGTCCTGATAGCCGATGGTCCAGACGGTTTTCTCGGCGGTCACGGGTTCGAGAAAGTGGATATGCGTGCCGGCAAGGCCCGCCGGATGGGGGCCGCTGAAGGCCGCGGCCTCGACGCCCGGCAGATCGGCGCCTGGGATCGTGTCGCCATCCTTCTGGCACAGATAGGTCTTGCCTTCGGTCAGCTTGGCCACGGCGGCCAGACCGGCGGCAAAGGCCTCGGCCGCGTCGTTGATGATCAGCGCGGCATCGGCGGCCAGCGGCTCGCTGTCCATGGCGGTGACGAAGATCGCGGCGGGCTGAGTGCCCGGCTGCGGCATCTTGGAATAGGGCCGCGTGCGGAATGCGGTCCACAGGCCGGCGGCGCACAGCTTGGCGGTGAGGCCCTGCGCGGTCTCGGCATCGCCCACGCCCGAGAAATCAACACCGGGGTCGTTGGGGTCCGACACTTCGATGACGACGCTTTGCAGCACGCGCCGCGCGCCGCGGTTGATGGCCACGACCTTGCCGGTCAGCGGCGCAACCATCATCGCCTCGGGCGCGTCCTTGTGGCAGAACAGCGGCGTGCCGCGCTGGACGAGGTCCCCTTCCTGCACCAGCATGCGGGGTTTCAGACCGATGTAATCGGCACCCAGAACGCCCACGGTTGAATAGTCCGGACCCGGTTGGATGCTTTGCTCGGGCGCGCCCAGAATCGGCAGATCCAGCCCTTTTTTCAGTTTGAAAGTTTGCATGTCGCTACGTTCTTCCAAGCCTTTTTCTTGCGCCCGCCATGCAGGCCCGATGATCCGAGCACTGAACAGCGCGGAGTTCCGCCCGCCCCGTCGCAAAAGCAACTCAGACCGGCCGAAATCCGCAGGCGTCTTTCCGATTACGGCCCCTTTACGCGGCACTGCGTCCAAACGCAAACCTGTTACCACCAAAATCGCCACCGAAACCAAAAAAATCTGCGATATCCAGCGCCGAAATACCCAAAACCCGGTACACGCAAATTCCTGTCGCACGCCCACAAGCGCTGGTGTATGCACCCGGGATGGACACAGCCGAGCTTGAAATCTTTCTGGTGGCCACGCCCGGGTTGGAAAAGCCCTTGCTGGCCGAGACCATCCGCAACGGATTCGCCGGTGCGAAGCAAGTGCCCGGCGGCGTCTTGCTGCGCGGCGGCTGGCCCGAGGTCTGGCGGGCCAACCTGATGCTGCGCGGGGCCAACAAGGTTCTGGTCCGGCTGGGGTCTTTTCCCGCCGTGCATCTGGCTCAGTTGGACAAGCGCGCGCGCAAGTTTCCCTGGGGCGACGTGCTGCGCCCGGACGTGCCCGTCAGGGTCGAGGCCACCAGCCGCAAATCCCGTATCTACCACGCCGGTGCGGCGCGTCAGCGCATCGAACGCGCGGTCTCGGACACACTGGGCGCCCCGCTCGCCCAGGATGCGCCGGTGCGGGTGCTGGTGCGCATCGAGAGGGACATCTGCACCCTGTCGGTCGACAGCTCGGGCGATCCGCTGCACAAACGCGGCCACAAGGCGGCGGTGGCCAAGGCGCCAATGCGCGAGACGATGGCAGCCATGTTCCTGCACGAATGCGGTTTTGACGGGTCCGAGCCGGTACTGGACCCGATGTGCGGGTCTGGCACCTTCGTGATCGAGGCGGCCGAAATCGCGCTTGGCCTTCCGCCCGGCCGGTCGCGCGACTTTGCCTTTCAGCATCTTGCGACGTTCGATGCCGCCGAATGGGCCCGGATGCGCCAACCGCACGACGCCCCCGGGACCGGGCTGCGGTTTTACGGCTCTGACCGGAATGCGGGCGCGATCGAAACCGCAACGGCCAACGCGCAACGCGCCGAGGTCGATACGGTCACGCGGTTTCGACAGGCTGCGGTCAGCGACATCAAGCCGCCTGCCGACCAAGCCGGGCTGGTGATCGTGAACCCGCCCTATGGCGCACGGATCGGTGACGAAAAACGCCTTCGGTCGCTCTATGGCAGCCTGGGCAAGGTGCTAATGGCACGGTTTTCGGGCTGGCGGATCGGGATCGTGACTAGCAGCCAGTCGCTGGCGCGGGCGACGCGCCTGCCCCTGGTCGCGCCGGGGCCGGTCGTCGATCACGGCGGCACCAAGATCCGGTTGTACCGAACCGACCCCTTGCCTTGACCACGGCGGTTTCCGGCGAAGAGTTTTGAGCGCATTGCCCCAAGAATCCCTCTTGCACATTCAAATCGCCGGGTATAGATCACGCGCCACGGTCGGAGTGTAGCTCAGCCTGGTAGAGCACTGTCTTCGGGAGGCAGGGGCCGGAGGTTCGAATCCTCTCACTCCGACCAATAATTCAAGGCGCCCTGTGGCGCCTTTTTTGTTGGCAATACAGAGCTCCAAGGTTCGTTGAACCTCATTGCTATTCGAACTCCAGAACTCTGGCAGCCTTCCGCAGATGCTCGGGACTGAACCGAGCGTAGGTCGACGCCGTGATTCTAGTATCGGTGTGGCCGAGATACTGAGAGCTATCTCATCCATCGCAGTCCTCGTGCACTGCTCCCGAACATTGGGCCGCCGGAAGCTGGAACTTCCCGGCTGTTTCACGATAACGGGCTGGTAACGCCACCGGGATAATGCATGGCAATCGTAAAGGTGCCGACAAGGTCATTCATGCCGCCGCTATCATAGTCCGTGGTCTCAGGTGTGAATCGGCATGCCAGAACAGGGAGGCTGGCGGTCGAGAACGGCATTTTTGTCCGAAGGGACTAAAAAACGAGCCCGGCCAGGAAGAAAAGCATGATCCGCCGCGACCAGCCCGATCTGAGCATTGCCCAGCAATACCGGTTCGTGAAGCTCACCGGTCAGCCTTCAATTACACGCCAATTGGCATTGATGTGGCGACGCGGGGGTTGATGAGGCAGATCGGCCGGCTGTTGACCAAATACCTGTTCTACGGCTCACACCAGATAGCAGCTTCTCGCTGGATGGCTGGTGCCGGTGCATGGGAACCATCTCCATCAAGCGGCTATGGTGGTCAGTCGAGCAGGAGACGGTCGATCTCGAAGAAATCGCCAACAGAGGCCAAGCCTGGCGGATGATCGGAAATTGGATGGTGTCCTACAACCCCGAGCGGCCCCATTTTCCCGTTCAGCGCAGAACGACAAGGGCGGCATTTTGGAACCTCATCGCCCGGCATTCGACTATTTGCCGGGATCGCAGGATAGGTGTGCGCGTTAGGTCGCTGGCGCTGGCCGTTCCAAACATTTACGACACAGCCCTTGCCCGAGCATGGCCTCAGACCGCGTCGCCCGCCTCCATTCGGGCAAGGAAGGTTTCAGCCTCGGAAAGGATCTGCGCCCGCGTCGCCGGCGCCCGTTTGTTCCAGCCGCGATAGATCGGCCCCATGCGCGGGTTCTGCGCGAAGCGCTCTCGGTGACGGTCTAGAAAGTGCCAGTAGAGAAGGTTGAAAGGACACGCATTCGGCCCCGTCTTTTCTTTGACGTCATAGGCGCAACCGACGCAATAGTCCGACATCCGGTCAATATAGGCGCCGGACGAGACATATGGTTTTGACGCCACCACGCCGCCATCGGCGAATTGGCTCATGCCCAGGGTATTCGGTGCCTCGACCCATTCAAAAGCATCCGCATAAACCGCAAGATACCATTCATGGACCTCGGCCGGGTCAATCCCGGCCAAAAGCGCAAAGTTGCCCGTCACCATCAGCCGTTGAATGTGATGGGCATAGGCGAATTCGCGGGTCTGCCCGACCACCTCTGCAATGCAGCGCATGCGCGTCGGTGCCCCCCAGTAGAATTTGGGCAGGCTGCGTTTATGGGCCAGCACGTTGTTGTGAATGTATCCCGGCCCTTCCAACCACCAGACTCCACGGATGAATTCCCTCCAGCCGATGATCTGTCGGATAAAGCCCTCGACCGCATTGATCGGTGCCCGGCCCGCCCGCCATTCGGCCTCGGCAGCCCGGCAGACCTCTAGCGGAGACAGGAGCCCAAGGTTGAGAGCTGGCGAAAGCAGAGAATGGAACATCGTCGGGGCCCCGGTGACCATGGCGTCCTGAAAATCGCCAAAACGTGGCAGAGCATGGCGCAGAAAATGCTCGAGCAGTTTCTGCGCCTGATCGCCGTCGGTCGGGAGTGAGAAAGGTTCGACCGTACCGAAGTGGCCGGAAAAGCGCTCCCCCACCAGGTCGAGCACCGCGCGCACGGTGGCATCTGGCGCAAATGCGGGCGGATCGGGAAAAGCAAGGCCAGATTTGGGCGGTTTTCGGTTCTCGGCATCGAAGTTCCAGCGCCCCCCGGCGGGTTGCTCACCTTCCATCAAAAGGCCCGTCTTGCGGCGCATCTCGCGATAGAACCACTCCATGCGTAGCGCCTTGCGGCCCTTGGCCCAAGCGGCGAACTCCTTGGTCGAGCAGATGAACCGGTCATCTTCGAGGAGCAGCATCTCCAGCGGAGTCTCTTCCAGCGCGGCTGCAAGCCGCCAGTCGCCCGGTCGGATGGCAATGACCTCGGTTGCACCAGTCTCATCCGCACGACGCAGCAACTCGCCCGGAATCGAGCCGGCATTCTCGGGGTCGTCCAGCCGGCCGTAAGCCACGCGCCAGCCGTCCGCCACCAGCCGCGCAGCAAACTTGCGCATCGCGGCGAAGATCAACGCGATCTTTTTGGGATGGTGGGGCACACTTGTGGCTTCGGCCAATACTTCGGCCATCACCACGATATCGCGGCGCCGATCGGCCGACCGCAGCGCAGCGCCGTCCACGCTCAACTGATCCCCCAAGACCAATACAAGCCGCGGTGTCAACATGGAACAGCCTTGCAGATGACGTCGAACAAGTTGCCCGAACGTCCGGCGACACAGGCTCTTGTGCTCATTTCTGTCTCTCCTTTTTCCTGCGTGCACGACGGCACGCATCGGAACAATGGCGTACCTCATCCCAAACCCGCGCCCATTTCCGCCGCCACACGAAAGGCCTGCCACAGGTCGCGCAGGTCTTTGCGGGCAAGTCGCCCTTTCGGCGCATCTTCACAGGCCCAAATCCAGTTTGAGTTGGCGGTCGTCGGCCGTGCCGCGCCCGGCTTTGCGGTGCCGCCGCGCCCCGCGCCTGCTGCCGTGCAGCGCGAGGACCTTCGCCTTCGCCGCTTGAAACCCGGCACCGCGCCGGGCTTCGGCCATCCGCGCCTTTGCCGCCCGCGCCGCTGTGGCAAGATCGACCACCGGTTCGGGGTATTGCCGCCCCAGCACGCGCCCCGCCCCGGCCCAACGCCATGGCTCATGCAAAAAGGCGTCGGGCACCTCGGCAAGCTCAGGAACCCAGCGGCGGATGAAGCGCCCGTCGGGGTCGTGTTCGCGGCCCTGTTTGACGGGGTTGTAGATACGCAGCGCATTGATACCGGTAACCCCCGACTGCATCTGCACTTGCGGCCAATGGATTCCCGGTTCGTAATCCGTGAAAAGCCGCGCAAGGTGTTGCCCTGTCGGGCGCCAGTCCAACCACAGATGATAGCTTGCCACGGCCATCAGCATCGCGCGCATGCGGAAATTGATCCAGCCTGTGGCGGCAAGGCTACGCATACAGGCATCAAAAAAGGGAAACCCGGTTTCGCCCTGCTTCCAGGCTTGCAACAGTTCTGCCTCGGGCCGGCGCAGGCGAATGTCGTCAAGCGCCGGGTGCATGGCGCGCTCTTCGAGATCGGGCGCATCCTCAAGCTTTTGCATGAAGTGGCTGCGCCAGTGCAACCGTTCCTCAAACGCGGCAAGCCCTGCAGACCAGCCCGCCCGGCCGTGCATCGCCGCGCGCGCCTTGGCTGTGCGCGTGGCCTGCACCACTTCGCGCAGGGACAGGGTGCCAAAAGCCAGATGCGCCGACAACCGCGCGCAGGTAAACGGTGCGGTTCGGGGGCTCGATATCCCATGCCTGTATCCGCCCGCGCGCGTGTCCAAGAATGCAGAAAGGTCGCTCAGGGCCGCAGCTCTGCCCCCGCGCTGGCGGCCCGGACAATGGTCAGCCGCGATCCCAATCTCCGCCTCGGTCGGGAGAGCGCCGGGCGCCACGCCGGACAGCGGTACCAGTGCACCCGGCGGGCTGGCCACCGGCGCCGTCATCTCGGCCTCCCAGCGATTGGCCCAGCCATCCCGGGATGCAAGCCTGCGCACGACGCCACCCTGGGGCAGTTCGTGCCACTGAATCCCCTGCGATCGGGCCCACTCGGCAACTTGCTTGTCGCGTCCAAAGCTCCACAGGTTGCCCGTCTCCTCGTGCGACCAGATCGCGGCCAAACCCTGCCTGGCGTGAAGCTCTGCCAGAACGTCGACTGCGGCGCCGGTTCGGATCACAAGCGGCTGGCCCTTTGATGCGAGGTCTGCGGACAGTTCAGCAAGGCATTGGCCAAGGAAGGCAAACTGCCGACCCGACGCGTCCGCCGACCGCCATTGATCCGGATCGACGATGTACAGAGGAAGAACCGGCCCCGCGGGCGCCGCCCGAGCAAGCGGAGCGTGATCCTGTATGCGCAGATCTCGCTTGAACCATACGACCTGCAAGATGGGGTCTTTGGACCCCCGTTCGGTCCGCACCGCCGGCCTCATGCTGTGGGTAGGGTACCGACCGTGTGGAGGGATTCTTCCGCAGTGTCGAATTTTGCAAAAACCATACCATCGTTCCCGTTCGTCGGGCCATGTCTGCTGGCGTCTAACACTATTTTTCTCCGCTTGGCCATGCTCTCATAATCCAGGACCTCGGGGCGACGTCTCGGTGCGTTGGGCGGCCCGGCAAACCGCGCCGCGTAGCCCAAGATCGGGGCATGGATCAACGGACCTGGTCTGGACGCGCCGCATTTGCTCATCCGCTGTCGTATCACTCAAATGATACGGACATGCCCGTCAATCGGATCACGCAACCCGTCTCGACCGCTTCGTTTTCGGCCAGCAGAGATCTGCATGGCCCGGGTGCGTAGCGGCAAGCCCTGCGCCCGGGTCTAGGCGATCTCGAGGATCAGCGTCTGGCGATAGGGCCGGTCAGGCGTGCAGACAATCGCCGGAAATGCCGGGACATTCGGCGCATTCGGATAGCCCGAAGGCTCAATGCAGACCCCGGCATACGGCGCGAAAGGCGTGGACAGATGGGCGGCGGAATAGACCTGCGCCCCGGGCTGATCGGACCGAACCGTCATCGTCAGACCCGACGGAGCCGCAAGCGCGGCAACCGGCTGATCCAGCATGCCGCTGGTGCGGAACACGAAGAAATGATCAAGATCCTTGGCGGCCTGTCCAATCCGCCGGGACGACGAGAAATCCAGCCCGACCGATGCGGACTCGACGATCCTGCCGCGTGGAATCCCCTGATCGTCCAACTCCAGGTGACGATGCGACGCCAGTTGCAGGAGGTGTTCGGAAATGCCTTGGGCGGACCCCAATGTGTAGTAGTTGTGCTGCGCGATGCTGATCGGGGTCGGCCTGTCCGGCCAGGCCGAGATCAAATACGTCAAGCGTGGGCAATCCAACCGGACCTGCACCTCGAACCGAACGGCCCCCGGAAACCCACAGGTACCGTCGGGCGAGATATGCACCAGCACCGCCTCGCGTCGGGAAAGCCGCTCGACCTGCCAAGACTGTCGCGACAACCCGTCGGACCCGCCATGCAGCGTGTTTCGCCCTTCGTTGGCACTGAGCGCGTGTCGAGTGCCGTTCAACTCGAAGCCTGCCCCGCCAATCCGGTTGGCGACCCGCCCAACAATCGCGCCCAGATAGAACGGGTCGTCCAGATATTGGGACGGGTCGTCATAGCCAAGGATCAGCGGTTGATCCTTGTACCACCACCCCTGCGTGATCGCGCCATGGCTCAGCATTGACACCCGCATGCTCCCATCCTGCAGGTGGACAACCGGAATTTCAGCCAAGCCCTTCCGATTTTTGTTCATCATCCGGCCAATGGCGCCAGCGCCTTGTAATACGTTCTGTATCGTCGATAGGCGCTGTCATAGGCTTCGGTCAAACCGCTCTGCGGTTCGATGACGGCGTCGATATTTGGCGGTGTCATCACCGTTTCGGGTGTTGCGTCCCCGGCAGCGCACATGGCCAACCGCGCCGCACCCAGTGCTGCGCCAAACGCGCTGCCTTTAGGCAGGGCCAGCGGCACGTTCAACGAGGTTGAGATCGTCTGCAGCCAAAAGCGGGATCGCGCCCCACCACCCACGGCAACCAATTGCGCCGGCTCGGTGCCCGTGGCCCTCAGTGCCGCAAGACAATCGCGCATCGCAAAACCGACCCCCTCCATCACGGCCTGCACCAGATCCGTCGACCCGGTTGCGATGTCGAGGCCCAAAAAAGCCCCGCGGATGGCGCTGTCATTGTGCGGGGTCCGCTCGCCAGAGAGATAGGGCAGAAAAGTCACCGGTGACGGCCCAGAAGGCTCAGCAGCCAGCGCCCCGGCCAGCACCTCGACCGGTTGACCCAGATTGCGTGACAGCCAGTTCAAGCTGTTGGTCGCAGAAAGAATGACGCCCATCTGTATCCAACGCCGGGGGACCGCGTGGCAAAAACAATGAACCGCCGTCTCGGGTGCCGGTGCATAACTGTTCCGGGCCATCAGAAGCACACCCGAAGTGCCAAGAGACAGAAACCCGGACCCCTCGTCGATGCTGCCGATACCGCAGGCCGCAGCTGCGTTGTCGCCTGCACCTCCGGCGACGACGACCGGGCCAGACAGCCCGAATTCGCGGCACAGATCCTGCCGCAGTTCGCCGCCGGGTTCGGTGCCTTCGACCAGACGGGGCATCTGGTCGGACCGCATGTGGCCCAGCTCGAGCGCCAAGTCCGACCAGTCCCGCGCGCCGACGTTCAGCCAGGACGTTCCCGCGCTGTCTGACAGGTCACTGACATAATCTCCAGTCAGCCAGAACCGCAGATAATCCTTCGGCAGCAACACCATGGCCGTACGGGCAAACAGGTCGGGTTCATGGGTGCGGACCCATTCGAGTTTGGGCGCTGTAAAACCGGGAAACACGATATTGCCCGTGGTCTGGCGCATCCCAGGGCTTTCGTCCAGCGCTTTGGCCTCTTGCGCCGACCGTGTGTCGTTCCACAGGATGCATGGCCGCAGCACTGCACCGTCCCGGTCCAGCAGCGTCGCGCCGTGCATGTGCCCGCTCAACCCGATCGCTCGTACGGCGTCCCAAGACCGCCCGTCGGCGTCCCGAAGCCGGCCCATGACGGTCCTGCAGGCCTTGATCCAGTCCTGCGGGTTTTGTTCAGACCAGCCCGGATTCGGGGTGGATGTGGCAACCCCGGCCTCGGCTTCCGCAACAACCTGCCCGGCCCCGTCCACAAGAATGCCCCTGAGACCCGATGTCCCCAGATCCAGACCCAGATACATGTGATGTGACCCCGCCCGTCCAGTTAGCGAGCGCAAATTGTTTCTTGAGCCTCAAGAATGTCAACACTGAACACCGCCCCTCGGGATGATCCAATTGGATTGTTGGTGAACGACCGGCCTTTGGTCTGAAGTTGTCCCACCTTTTCGGACAACTTGGCAGCCTTTCCGAGGTGTATGCGCTTTGTCGCTAAAACCGGGTGAAGGGTAGACTTCCGCTTTCCCCGAACGGATTTACACCATGGCCCGTATGACCGCAGTGCCAAGCGCGGTGTAGCGGTTGAGCACGGCGACGCGGACCTGGATGTCCGCGACCTGCCCGTCGAAGCCCCTTTCCATGAGGCGTTGGCCCATCAGTTTCACGCAATGCATCTTGGGCTCGACGCGGCTTCGGCGGTGATATCCGCTCCTTTCATTGCCCGGCAGGCGCACCCGCAGGATACTGCCAAGAGGGGTCGCCAAAGCACGCGACCCGGGGATCGTGACGCGTTGGCCGCTTCTTTTCGGGCGATGCCCCGGCGCTCGCAGGCTTCCACGGGCTGGCTTTCGTGCGCCGCGGGTCGGATTGCCGTTCTGTGCCCCGTCGCCGGTCAACGCCGCGATGGCGTTCATGACCTGTACCGCATGGTCGGGGTTGGCCGCCGCCGGGTGCGGGGAGACAAAACGGCCGCTGCGGATGCGCCCGTGCCATCTCCTGCGACCAGATGGTGAAGACCAGCTTGCTTTGTGCATAGGCCTCCATGTCCGAAAGCGGCCGCTTGCCGTGCATCGCCCCCACGTCCACCGGCGCCTGCGCGGCCGATGATAGGTTCACCACACGGCCCCCGGCCAGGATGATCGGCAAGAGCCTTCGGGTCAGAAGATGGGGCGCCAGCGTGTTGACCACGAAACGCACGTCCAGCTCCTTGGGCGTCAGCGGCTGCGGGGTCTTGTAGACACCAGCATTGTTGATCAGCACACCCAGCCGGTCATGGCGGACGCGCACGGCCTCGGCCAGCGCGGCGGCCCCGTCGAGGCGGGACAGATCGGCACGGAAGGTTTCAGACGCCCCGCCCACCGCCCGCGCGGCGGCGGCGCGCTTTTCGGAGCAGCACGCGGTGGCCGTCCGGGACGTCGATTTCGTCTACACCGATGTATGGGTGTCCATGGGCGAGTCGGATGAGGTTTGGTCACAGCGTATGAAACTGCTGCACCCGTACCAGGTGAACGTCGCCCTCATGGCCAAGACCCGAAATCCGCAAGCGCGTTTCGTGCACTGCCTGCCGGCTTTTCACAATGCCGAATCCTCGGTCGGTGCAGAAATCCAGAGCAAATGCGGGCTGGACGCAATGGAAGTAACCGAGGACGTGTTCGAAGGCCCGGCCTCGATCGTTTTCGACCAGGCCGAAAACCGGCTGCACACCATCAAGGCCGTTCTGGTCGCCACGCTGGGGGCCTAAGATGCTGGTAGCCGCGGCCTTGGGCGGGAACGCGTTGTTGCGGAGGGGCCAGCCGCTGACCGCGGAGGTTCAGCGCGCCAACGTGCGTCGGGCGGCCAAGGCGCTGGCGGACATCGTCGGGGCCGGGCATCGGCTGGTGATCACGCATGGCAACGGCCCGCAAGTTGGGTTGCTGGCGCTTCAAGGGGCAGCCAGCGGGCCGGATAGCGCATTCCCTCTGGACGTTTTGGGGCCGAAACCGAAGGCATGATCGGCTACATGATCGAACAGGAGCTGGAAAACGCGCTGGCCCATGTGCACCCGGTGGCGACCCTTCTGACCTAGGTTCTGGTCGACCGCAACGATCCGGCGTTTCGCAAACCGACCAAGTTCGTCGGCCCAGTCTATGACCGCGCCAAAGCCCAGACGCGCGCCCGCGCAGCTGGTTGAACCATAGCGCAGGACGGGGACAAATGGCGGCGCGTCGTACCCTCGCCCCGCCCAGTCGAGATTCCAGATTTGCGGGTTCTGAACCTGTTGTTGGACCAGGGCGTGATCACGATCTGCGCAGGCGGCGGCGGCATACTCGTCATCCGCAAGGATGACAGCAGCCTGATCGGAATCGAAGCGGTGATCGACAAGGATGCGGCCAGCGCCCTGCTGGCGCGTCAATTGCGGGCGGACGCATTGTTGTTGCTGACGGATGTCGACGCGGTCTATCATGATTTCGGAACCGGCGCGGCCAGGCCGGTTCCAAGACTGACGCCCGACGAGGCGCGCGCATTGGATGCCCCCGCCGGTTCCATGGGGCCCAAGCTGGCAGCGGCGCGGATTTTGCCCAATCCGGCGATCTCAGCGCGATCGGACGGCTAGAAGATGCGCTAGCGCTTCTGGCCGGCAGGGCCGGGACCCGGATCGTTTCCAAGGAACTACCATGACCCAATCCGCCGATCTTCAAAACCGTGCCACCGGCCAAATCGTCGCAATCCGTGGCGGTGTGGTCGAGGCGGCATTTCCAGACCCCATACCCCGCGTCAAGGAATTGCTTTACGCCGGAAGGATCCCGCTCGAAGTGGAGTCGCTGGCAGAAGGCGGCGTGGTGCGGACAATTGCCTTGGCCCCGGTTCACGGGCTGGGGCTGGGTATGCCGGTGCGCGCAACCGGCGCACCGATTACAGTGCCGGTGGGGGATGCGGTTCTGGGTAGAATGTTGGATGTATTCGGCCGACCGCTGGACGGGTTGCCGGAACCGGCGACCGACTTGACCCGACCCGTTCACCGCCCGCCGCCTGCCCTAGCAGATCGCACCGTTCGGGCCGAAGTCCTGGAAACGGGCATCAAGGTGATCGACCTGTTGTCCCCGATCGAGCGGGGCGGCAAGACCGGCCTGTTCGGCGGTGCCGGTGTCGGAAAAACGGTACTTATCACCGAATTGATCAACAACACGGTCCAAAGCCACGAGGGCGTCAGCCTGTTCTGCGGAATCGGCGAACGCTCGCGAGAAGCCGAAGAACTTTACCGGGAAATGGGCGCTGCCGGCGTGCGGGACAAAACCGTGATGCTGTTCGGCCAGATGAACGAAGCCCCCGGCGTGCGGTTTCTTGTCGGCAACACCGCCTTGACGATGGCCGAGTATTTCCGCGACGACGCGCACAGGGACGTTCTGCTGCTGATCGACAATATCTTTCGTTTCGTGCAGGCCGGATCAGAGGTTTCGGGCATGCTGGGCCGGATGCCGTCCAGCGTGGGCTACCAGCCGACGCTTGCTACTGAACTGGCGGCACTGCAAGAGCGTATCGCCTCGACCAGACGTGGGGCGATCACCTCGATTCAGGCGGTTTATGTGCCCGCCGACGACTTTACCGATCCGGCCGCAGCGCACATCTTTTCGCACCTCTCCGCCTCGGTCGTGCTGTCGCGAAAACGCGCCAGCGAGGGGCTGTATCCGGCGGTGGATCCGCTGGCCTCAACCTCGGTCATGTTGTCTGCATCGGTCGTGGGCCAGCGCCACTATGATGTTGCGCGCGCCGTGCGCAGGACGCTGGCCGAGTACGAGGAACTGCGCGACATCATCGCGATGCTGGGACTTGAGGAACTGTCTGCAGCGGATCGAACCACAGTCGCCCGCGCCCGCAGACTGGAGCGGTTTCTGACCCAGCCGTTCTTTACCACCCATGCATTTACAGGCACCCAAGGTCGGCGCGTGACGATCGACCAGACGCTGGACGGGTGCGAGGCGATCCTGAACCAGGATCGGTTCGATCTGCCGGAAAGCGCCTACTACATGATTGGTGCGCTGGACGAAGTGAAGGAGCAGGCCGCATGACGATGGCCCGCGACATGCATGTGACGCTGAGGCTCCCGACCCGAACACTGTTCGACGGCAAAGCCACCGCCTTGACCGCCGTCGCGCCCAATGGCAGCTTTGGCCTTCTTCCCAACCATGTCGATTTCGTCACAGCGTTGGTACCATCGGTTCTGACCCTGAAAACCCCTGAAGGCGCTGAGTGTTTTTTTGGGATCGACGAGGGTGTATTGGTCAAGAAGGGCCATGATGTCAGCCTGGCGATCAGGCGCGGCGTGAAAGGGGACGATCTGGACAGTCTGCGCGCCACGATCAAGGCAACGTTTCTGCACATGGACGAGGACGAACGCGTCGCGCGCTCGGCGTTGTCGGGGCTTGAGGCCAATCTGGTCCGTCGCTTCGCCGAATTCAGAAAGAACGCGCCATGACCCAGAAGACCGACAGATCCGCCGAAGAGATTTCCCGCCGGGCCGAACGCATGAAGGCCGCGCGCGACAACCCCGGACCCAGCCCGTTGCGCGGGATTGGAACCTTCGGAATGATCGGTTGGTCGATCGCGGTTCCAACTGTCGGCGGCGCATTGCTGGGGTTGTGGCTGGATCGGATCGCTCCACAGGATTTCTCGTGGACCCTGGCGCTGATCCTGGGAGGGGTGGCAATAGGTGGAATGATCGCATGGGCCTGGGTGAACAAGGAAGGAAGTGAGAAATGATCGATTGGAACTGGGTCAGTTTTCTGACTGGCTTCGCATCAGGAGCCGCTGTCGGGGTCTTGTACTTCGCAGGTTTGGCGATGAGTGTTCGCTTGGCGCTGCGTGCGGCGCGACCCACCGGCCTGCTGCTGATCAGTTCGGCACTTCGGATCGCGACGGTCCTGGGGTTCGGCTGGCTGGCCGCGCAGGCCGGGCCGGCACCCCTCGCCGGCTTTGCCTTGGCCTTTATGCTTGCACGAGTGACGGCGATTACACTGGCACGCCCGGCAAACGGAGCGGCCTGATGGAGCTGACACCGGACTCAATCATTGTTTTCACTGTCTGGGGCATCCCGATCAATGCCACCATCTTCAACACGTGGATCGTCATGGGGTTGTTGACGGGCCTGTCGGTCGTGGTCACACGAAACCTCCGACCAGACACGCCACCCAATCGCTGGCGCACGACGCTCGAGGTGATCATCCAGGGCATTCAGCATCAGATACAGGAAATCACCCGGCGCCCGCCCGGCAGCCTGATCTATTTCGTCAGCACCCTGTTTCTGTTCATTGCCACGTGCAACCTGTTCGAAGTCGTTCCGGGCTTTGACGCCCCTACCGCTTCGTTGTCCACGACCACGGCGCTGGCGCTGTCGGTGCTGATCGCCGTGCCCATGTTCGGAATTTCAAGGCGCGGTCTGCGTGGCTATCTGAAGACATATCTCGAGCCATCGCCCATCATGCTGCCCTTCAATATCATCGGAGAGATCTCGCATGGGGTGTCATTGGCGATCCGCCTCTATGGTAACATCATGAGCGGCGCGGTGATCGCCGTGATCCTACTGAGCGTGGCGCCGTTCTTCTTTCCCGTATTGATGGATCTGCTGGGCCTGCTGACCGGGCTGATCCAAGCCTACATCTTCGCAATTCTGGCCACCGTCTACATCTCGGCCGCGATTTCGGATTCCGATGAGACGCAAAACGAAAAGGAACAGACATGACCGACCTAGCAATCATCGCCGCGGTTTCGATCTTTACGGCGGGACTGACGGTTTCATTCGGCGCCATCGGTCCAGCATTAGGCGAAGGCCGTGCGGCAGCCCAGGCTCTGGCGGCGATCGCCCAGCAGCCCGATGCCGCCCCCACCCTGTCGCGCACACTTTTCGTCAGTCTGGCCATGATCGAATCCACCGCGATCTACTGTTTCGTCGTCGCGATGATCCTGATTTTCGCCAACCCGTTCTGGGACACCGCTCTGGAACTGGTTCGGACATCGGGTCAATAGAGCATGTCTGTCGATTGGCTGACCGTTGCGGCGCAGATCGCCAATTTCCTGGTTCTGCTGTGGTTGCTCAAACGGTTTCTCTATCGTCCAATCCTTGATGGCATCGACGCCCGCGAAAAGGAGATCTCGGATCGAATGTCGGAAGCCCATCGTTTGATGGAGGATGCCCGGGAGGAGATCTCGGCCTATGATGCCAAGTTGTCTGAACTGGAAAACAGCCAGGCCAGAATGGCGGAAGACCTGCGGCGCGAGGCCGCCCGCGAACGCGACGCCATGATTACCGAGGCCCGCCATCGGATCGATCAAGAGCGGCGTGATTTCGAAAGACATCTGGCGGTCGAGAAGCAAAAGTTCCTCCGTCAACTCAGCGAAACCGGTGCCCGGGTTCTGGTTCATCTGACGCGAAAGGCGCTGTCGGATCTTGCAGACGAGACTTTAGAAGAACGAATTGCGGCACACGCGGTGAAAAAGTTGCAGCCCATGGCCGACGAGATACGGAAGACGATCGCAGACGACAGGCCGGTCACCGTGACGACTCATTCAGCGCTGCCCGAAGGTTTGAGACGGAAAGTGTCCGACGACCTTCAGAAACTGGCGCCGGAAACCAAGTGTATTTTTGAGGTCGACTCCACCCAGCCCTTCGGGCTGGTCCTCAAGGTTGGAGCGACCAGCATCGAATGGACACTCGACAGTTATCTAGGTGAACTGGAGACGATTATGATCGAGGGACTACGCCAGACGCAGGCGGGCAAGGCTGCACAATGACCCAGACGCCCCCGGCTTTCCCGGCTTCCGAGCCGACCGTTTCGCTGGCCGACCAGCTTGTGGCGACCCTGCAAACGGTATCGCCTCGGCCCGTCGTTAGCGAGATCGGTCAGGTCGTCGAAGTCGGAGACGGCATTGCCGTTGTCCGCGGTATGAGCCACGCGCTGGCCAATGAGCTTTTGCAGTTCTCCTCGGGCGCAACGGGAATTGTTCTGGACCTGGAAACAGACCGCCTCGGGGTGGTTCTGTTCGGTGGTTCGGACAAGGTCTCGGTCGGTGAGGCCGTGCGCCGCACCCGCAGCGTGCTGACGGTTCCAGTGGGTTCCGCGCTTCTGGGTCGGGTGGTGGATGCGTTGGGTGCCCCGCTGGACGATGGCCCGCCGGTCGATTCCGATTTCAGATTGCCCGTCGAAGCGGATGCTCCGTCAATTCTTGACCGCGAGGCGGTCCGGCGGCCGTTGGCAACGGGCCTCAAGGTGATCGACGCCGCCGTCCCGATTGGCCTGGGGCAGCGGCAACTTATCATCGGGGATCGCCAGACCGGCAAGACCTCGATCGCCATCGACACGATCCTGAACCAGAAACAACACGGGGTGCTCTGCGTCTACTGCGCGATTGGACAACGCGGGGATGCGGTGGCCAAGGTCATCGGTGCGCTGAAAGATGGTGGCTCGATGGCGCACACGATCATCATTGCCGCCGGAGACGAAGATCCTCCCGGACTTGCTTATGTGGCCCCGTACACCGCCATGACCATGGCGCAACATTTCTCGGAGCAAGGGCATGATGTGCTGATCGTGATGGATGACCTGACCCATCATGCCCGCGCCTATCGCGAACTTTCACTTTTGTTGCGCAGGCCGCCAGGCCGCGAAGCCTTTCCCGGCGACATTTTCTATTTGCATGCCCGTCTGCTGGAACGCGCAGGCAACTTTGCCGACACCGCGGGGGGCGGGTCGATCACGGTTCTGCCGGTCGTTGAAACGCAGGCCGAAAACCTGTCGGCCTACATTCCGACCAACCTGATTTCGATCACCGATGGCCAGATTTACTTGTCGCCACGCCAGGTCCGCAAAAATCAGTTTCCGGCCGTCGATCTGGGTATTTCAGTGTCCCGTGTTGGCGGCAAGGCACAGTCTGCCGCCTTTCGCGACGTGGCCGGAAATCTGCGGGTCACGCTGTCCCAGTTCGAAGAGCTCGAAGATTTCGTCCGTTTCGGAACGCGGCTTGACGACGCCACGCGCGCCCGGCTGGCCCGAGGCGCGGCTGTCCGCAGGGCCCTCAGACAACCCGAACGCGACCCGGTTTCGGCGTTGGAGCAGGTTGCAGTTCTTTTGGCGGCACTGGAGGGCGTGTACGATCATCTGACCGACCCCGAGGCATTTGCCGCGATGGACCGGCTGAGGCTGTTCCTGCGGCAATCGCCGCACGATCTGTCGAAACGCATCGCCATCGACCAACCGCTGAACGAGGCCGACCGAGCCGCGTTGCTGAATCTGGCCAGGCAAGCCTGTACATCAAAGGGGTCTTCGGATGCCGCAGACTCTTGAAACCCTGCTTCATAGGACCGAAACGCTGAGCAACATTCGCAGCATCGTCCATATCATGAAGACGTTGTCGGTTTTGAACTCGGCGCCTTATGAGCAGGCCGCAAAATCCATCGACGCCTACCACCGAACCGTCCTTGACGGAATCGCTGCCCTGTTGCACCGCACGGGTCGCATGGATCTGACATCGCCGCCCCAGCCGAACATGGCCATCGTCGTTTTCGGATCTGACCATGGTTTGTGTGGTGCCTACAACGAAAGGGTGGCTGCGGAACTGGCCAGGCATCTCGCCCTTGGGGGGGATACTCAAGCCGCACCTTATATCTTGTGCATTGGCGCCCAGATGAACGACGCCCTGAATGGCTGGGGCATTCGGGCCGACGATGTCATGCTGACACCAGCTTCAACTGACGGAATCGGGCGGCTTGCCAGCGCCATCGTCGAGCGATTCGACCACATCATGCGACATGGCGAAGCGGACGGCCTTGCCGTGAAACTGGCCTATACACGGCGCAGTGACCATGGGCAGCAAGATCCCATAGTCGAGCATTTCATGCCGTTTTCCACTGAGATGATTGACCAATTGATGAAACGGCCATGGCAATCCCGCAGCCTGCCGACCTACACCATGCCACCGGACGATTTGTTTGCCGCCCTGATCCGCAGCCACATTTTTTCAGGCGTATTTCGCGCCTCGGCAGAAGCTTTGGTGACTGAAAACGCGACCCGCCTGGCGGCTATGCACCGGGCCGAACAATCCATCGGCGATCGGCTCGAAGAGCTGAAGGCGGATACCCGAACGCTTCGGCAGGCTGAGATCACCTCCGAGCTCATGGACGTGGTGATCGGCTTTGAGGCCCGCAACCGAAAGCGGCGCAAGATATCGACCGATCCAGCTTGATGCGCAATAACGGAAGGCGAGGCACCTCGCCGGCCTATATTCCCGGCTTCTGCATCCAGTTGACGAATCTTGCCCGCCATCGGAACACCCATCGTAACCAAAGTTGTGACCTTCAAACGGTCACACGGCCTTGTTTGCAAGGCTTTTCTTTGATTTCAAAGGGATAGTATGGTGCGGGTGGAGGGACTTGAACCCCCACGCCTTGCGGCGCCAGAACCTAAATCTGGTGCGTCTACCAATTTCGCCACACCCGCATGCCAGCACCTGCCGTGCCGGGCTGTTGGGCTGATAACAAAGCTTCCCGGCAAGTGCGAGAGGGAATTTTTCGCATCGCGCCGCGCTTGGCCCGCGACCGGGAAACCTGCGCGTCAGGCAGGGCCTGATTTTGGCCATCGTGCGCGGGATCGTGACCGTATCGCAAGAACCTCCATACGTTGTGCCGCAAGACAAAGGCATGTCAGGCGCTCTCTCGCCACCCAACAAATGCCCGAGCCTGGGTTTACGTCGGGGCGAGCATTGCCGGGGCGACGAAGGCCTTCCGGGTGAATCCAAAAGTTGAAGACTTCTCGGAACCTTAGCTTACTACCGGGCCCTGCGCGCGTTCCCGCTCAGACCGTCTGACCATCTTCCGGTTCGGCCGTGCCGGGGCGTCCCGGCCAATTTCGCAATTCTTCTTTAAGTTGCAACACCTTACCAGAGGCTACCCACAATTGCGCCACATTTCAGGCGCTAAAAGAACGCAATCGCGCCCAACAAAGACCGCCTTGAAGGTAATTCTGTTCAGCAAGGAGTTAATGAGTCTTTTCGCCGCCCGGCAATTTACCAGTGTGTCTCGCAACTCCAGAACAAGGGTCTCAGCCGTGACCAAACACATGAGCTCATACGCCACCGAGGAAGACACCGTCTTTCTTGCCCGACAGAATTTTGCCGGCGAACTCAGAACTCTGAACCGGCGCTTTCCGAACACCGGATTCGGCATCGCCCTGCAGACCCAGGCGGGCGACGAATACCTGCTGGCCAACGCCCGCATGCCGCTTCCCACAGAAGGCGCGCGCGGGTTTCCGAGCGGCCGCCGCGTCGCGCGGTTGGAGAACGGGAACCGCTTCAGGTCCATCGAGATTCTGGCCGATGCCGAAAGCCTGAAGTCAGTCTCGCCCAGCACCGAGGCGGAGATTCTCGGCAATGCGCTGGAAATCATCGCCCGCATCGACAATTTCGGCGACTCGGTAGCCGCCCGCCCACAACCCGACGTCGCCGCAACAGGAACCGGAGGCTGAAAATGGCCCGAAACGACCACCTTCTGTCCGTAGGAAACGAGGCATTGGCACCGATGACCGAGGCCATGTCCGCGCTGACGACCCAGATCGACCAGCTGACAGAGGTGGCCGATGCGCGCTCGACCGCGCGCCTGTCCACGCTTCGGACCCGGCTCGAGAACTTCACTGCCAGCGTCACCTTCGTGGGTCAGGTCAAGGCCGGGAAATCCTCGATCGTGAACATTCTGGCAGGTCGCCCGAACCTGCTGCCGTCGGACGTGAACCCGTGGACCTCGGTGGTGACGACGCTGAACATCAACACCCGCGCGCCGGGTGACTACAAATCGAAATTCACCTTCTTCGAGCAGGAAGAATGGGACAATCTGATGGTGGGTGGCGGCCGTCTGGGCGAACTGGCCAACCGCGCCGGCGCCGATGACGAGATGGAGGACATCCGCCGTCAGATCGCCCAGATGAAGGCCAAGTCCGAAGAGCGGCTGGGCAAGCATTTCGACCTGATCCTGGGCCAGAGCCACCAGTACGACTATTTCGACGAGGAACTGGTCCAGCGCTATGTCTGCCTGGGCGACGAGGATGATCCCGACATCAATCCCAAGACCGGTCGCTTTGCCGACGTGACGAAATCGGCGGAACTGTACATGGACATTCCGCAATATCCGATCGCGCTGAAACTGTGCGACACGCCGGGCGTCAACGACACCTTCATGGTACGCGAGCAGATCACCCTGCGCAGCCTGCGCGGGTCCGAGGTCTGCGTCGTCGTGCTGGCGGCCAGCCAGGCTCTGACGACGATGGACATGGCCTTGATGCGGATCATCGCCCAGTTCGAGAACCGCCAGATCATCCTGTTCGTCAACCGCATCGACGAACTGACCGACCCGGTCAGCCAGGTGCCCGAGATCCGCGACCGGATTCTGGACACGCTGAAACAGAACGGCGTCGACACCAATACCAGCGTCGTGTTCGGCAGCGCCCTGTGGGCCGAGGCCGCCCTGACCGGCAATCCTGACATTCTGACCGAGGATTCGCGCCGGGCGCTGAACACGTTCTATCTGGCCGCAGGGTTCGGCGATCAGGCGGCCTCGCTGGACAAGATCTGGGCGCTGTCGGGACTGCCCGATCTGCTGCTGGCCATGAACGAACGCATCGCCGAAGGCGCGGGCCACCGCCTGCTTGACCGGGTGCGCCACCGTGCACGCAACATCGCCAGCCAGATCCAGGCGACGTCGGTGGCCAAATCCCTGTCGGACAGTGACGGGCTGGCGCGCGACCTGGATGGCGTCGCGCCCGAAGAGGCGATCGCCAAGCTGAGCGAGGACTACGAACAGAGGGCCGCCGAGCTGACTACGAAACTGCGCGACAAGGTGCTGGAACGGCTGGCCTCGGCCGAGGCGAATTTCGTCAAACGCGCCACGGACTCGCTGATCGCCCATCTGGAACAGAACGGCGAGCAGGGCACCTGGCAATATGACCCGGCCGGCCTGCGCACCCTGCAGAAGGCGGCCTATTTCAGCTTTGCCCGGTCGATGCGCAAAGAGGCTGGCGCGCTTTATTCCGCCGCTGCCGCCGATGTCGAGGCGCTGTACCACAAGATTCTGGGCAACCACCTGGGCGAATTCAACATCGAGGCCCCGATCGTGCCGCGCGTGCCGCCCCCATTGGGCATCGGGCGCACCATCGCGCTGGATCTTCAAAGCACCTGGTGGCGCAGGTGGTGGCAACGGCGCAAGGGGTTCGAAGCCTACGCCGCCGACTATACCCGCCTGATTGCGTCCGAGGCGAACTCGATCACCAAGGACCTGGAAGAGACCCAGATCGCTGCGGTTCTGGAAAACGTCCGGGCGACGCTGACCGATTTCATGCGCGAGCAGAAGGAAACCCTGCTGAGCATCTCGCCATCCGCGACCAAGGGCGACAACCCCAACGCCGCCCTGCTGTCCGGAATCGAGCCGAAAAAGTCCCGCGATGAAATCCTGGGCGACATCCTCAAGAACCTCAGCAACGAAGCAGCGTAAGAAAAATGGCCAAAGATACACAGATCCGCTTCGTCTCTCCGAAGGCATGGGAACGCATCGAGCAGTGGTCCCGCCGCAAACCGGTATTTGCCTTGATGGGAGAATTCAGCGCCGGAAAGTCGACGCTGATGAACTTTCTTCTGCGCAAGCAAACCTTGCCCACGCAGGTCACCGCCACCCAGCTGCCGCCGGTCTGGTTCAGCTGGGGCAACCGTCCGGCCTATGTGCACGGCCACGACGGCACCAAGACGGAAATCGGCCTAAATCAACTGAACCAGGTCGGCGTCAATGACGCGCAGTTCATCCGGATCTTTCTCGAGGCCGACATCCTCGAGGCGGTCGATCTGATCGACACGCCCGGCATTTCCGACCCCAAGATCGACACCGATGTCTGGCGCCGTGCCGTGGGTCAGGCCAACGGGGTTCTGTGGTGCACGCATTCAACCCAGGCCTGGCGTGAAACCGAACGGGCCACCTGGGTGTCGCTGCCTGAACGCCTGCAGCACAACTCGCTGCTGCTGGTCACGCGCGCTGATGCCCTGACCCAGAAAGACCGCCAGAAGGTGCTGCGCCGCGTCAACCGCGAAGCCGGTCACCTGTTCAATCGCACCGTCCTGTTTTCGGCCAAGGACGCCATCATCGCGCGCGACAAGACCGGCGATGCCGAGCTTTGGGCCCGCAGCGGCGGCGGCAAGATGATCGACAGCTTCCTCGAAATCACCGAGCAGATCATGGATCAGCGCGCCGAAATGCTGACCCGCTACCAGATCGACAGGACACTGGCCCCGGCCAGCGAGCCCCGGACGGCCGCGACTGCGGCGCCGGAGGTGCCCGCCCCCGAGGCTCCGCTGAAACTGGGCGACCCGCTGCGAGCCGAGGACGGATTCGATGCGGTTCGCAACTCGGACGACGTGATTGCGACCTTCCCGGTCCGGCCCGCCCGGGTCGAGCGCCGCAAGGAAGACGGCGAGCGCGCCCGTATCGACGCCGAGGATGCCGAGCGGATGCGAGCCGAGATGACGCCCATGGGCGAAGACGACGATGACCTGCGCTCGTTGTTCCGTGAACCCGAGGACTCGCGTGCGGACATCACCGGCCGCCATCTCGAGCCGTCCCGCCTTGAGGGGTTCGAACTCGAGGACGAATTCGATCTGAGCGACGGAGCGTCGGACTTGTCCGACGAGGACGACTCGGGAGAGGACCCCGACCAAGTGGTGACGACCCTGTCGGAAAAGCTACGCGCAGACGCACCGGCCGATGCCGCCCCGACCGAAGATTCCGACTCGGCACCTGCGGATATCGAGGTTTCGGTTTCCTCGATCACCGCCCTGCTGTCCGAACAACAGGCCGCCGACCCGGACTGTTACGAGCCCGAGCCCGAATCGAATGCCCTGACGAATGGCGGAACCACGGACGACCCGCAGCCGGCCCGAACGTTTGATCATTTGCTGGACGTCCCGGCCGGAACGCCGCTGAGCGCGTCCGCCATGTGGCGCGAGATTTCCGACGGCACCGAACTACCGTCGGATCCCGCTGGGTTGCGCGCCGTCTTTCAGGCTTTTCTGGAGGAATTCGACCAGATCGCGCGCGAACACAGTGGCCAGCAGAGCCCACCAGCGGTGATGAGCGAACCCAAGGACAGGGCTGAATGGCAGGTCTCGTGACGCGACCCCGCGAACCGGGCGGATCGGAAAAAGCCGTTTCCCGCCCGGACGATGAATGGTATCGGTTGCGCGACGGGAAGACCCCGTTGCGCATCGGTTTTTTGAAAGGTTGACAGGACGTTAGATGAGCATAGAGGCCGCCCTGACCAGCGCCATGGAGACTATCCCCGACTGTATCGCAGCCGGATATATCGATATGGAAACGGGCATGTTGCTGGGCGCATCAACGACGGATGATGCCGATGCCGAGGTTCTGAACAATCTGGCCATCGCCGTTGCCAACCTGTTTCAGGGGCGCGGTGTACAGGCCTTCCAGGACCTGCTCGAATCGGCCGGCCTGCAAGACAACGACACCCCCGGGTTCGGAGAAATCGCCGTATTCTCAGAAGATCGGCTGCACATCTTTCTGCGGACGCGCGAGTACCCCGAACACGTGGTCTGCTACATCTGTCACGCCAGCGCCAATACCGGCCTGGCCCTGACCAAATCGCACCTGAGCCTCGGGCCGGTGGCGGCGGCGGTCTAGCAAGGATATCAAGGACGGATGCAATGACGGCGACAGAGATCATCGACATGCTCGAAAACATCGGGCGCAGGGCGACTCCACGGCTGTCTCCCGCGGTCGACCTGACGGCGGAAACACCGGCCGCGCGGCGCAGTCTGATCCTGCAGGCGATCCAGGGTACCGTACTGCCCCGCCGCGCCGAGTTCACCGCCCCTGACGGAACGCGTCTGGCGCTTGAACTGAACAGCTCGCGCATTACCGATGTCTACCGGACCAGCACCGGCGAGCTTCCCGATTTCGCGACCGAAGCGCGTGAAACCATCGTGCGGAAGCTGGCACGACTGGTGTCGGACCTCGCCCTTGCGGGCGATCCGATTCAGATGGTGTCCCTTCAACCCTACGGCCCGACCGAGGCCGACGATGTCGGGATCACCTTCACCGAGATGAAAACGGCCTGTGCGGCGGTCGAATTGCCGGAAGACGAGCCCAGGCTGACCGTCCTGCAGACACCCGCCCCCGAACCCGTCGCGGACGACCCAGACCCGGCCCCTAAAAGCGAAGGGCTTACAACCGCCTTTTTCGAAGGTTCCGGGCGGTTTGCGATGGGACGCTTTCTAAGCGGCCCGGCATCCACGCATCGGCATGACGGCCTTTGCGCGGATGGCCAGCCCCTGCACCCGTCGGCCGGCTTGCTGGACCGGTTCGCAAAGGACCTGGCCGGCTGGGATGCCGATGCAAGCGGGCAACTGCCTCATCCGCAACTGATCGTCATGCGCCCATCGGGCGGCAAGGGGGCCGCGCTGGCCCTGTTGCGTGACGGTCAGGACAATGCCGCCGCCATTCACGACGCGCGCAAGCTGGGGGCCGTTGTCGCGCTATGGAAATCGCTTCGGGGGGCGGATCCGTGACGACCCGGCCCTTTTTTGCATATCAATCCTTACCGTCACGCGTTTTTGCCAGTTTTCAAGGTTAGTGTCATGAGTGAATCCAACCGCCGGGACTTGATCCGGATCGCCAACGAATTGAACGAAATGAGCAATGACGAGACCCGTCATTTCATTTCACGGATCATTGATGACCTGACCAACCTGAAACCCTCGATCGCCTTTGTTGGGCAGATCAAGGCAGGGAAATCCCGGCTGATCAACGGATTCACCGGACAGGCCGAATTTCTGCCCTCGGACGTCAATCCCTGGACGACGGTGATTACCGACATGCATTTCGGGCACCCGTCGGGGCGAACCCAAGGGGCGCAGTTCCACTTTTTCGACGACCGTCAGTGGCGCGCCCTGATCGCCGAAGGCGAAGAATTGCGCAACATGTTCCCCGATGACGAGGACAGCTACAAACGCGAGATGATCGAAGAGCAGGTCGAGGCGATGAAAACCCGCGCCCGGCTGCGGCTGGGCGACAGCTACGAGCAGTTGCTGGGCCAGCACCACGACCTCGAAGAGCTGACCTCCGAGGATCTTGCCCGCTATGTCTGCGCCGGCGAGGATCCGACCGAGGCGACCGAACATGATCCGGGTTCGGACCGGGGTCTGTACAGTGACATCACCCGCAAGGCCGATGTCTATTTCGAACGGGGCCATTTCCCGTTTCCGCTGACCGTAACCGACACGCCTGGGGTGAACGACCCGCTGCTGATCCGCGAGGAGATCTCGCGTCAGTATCTCAAGGAAAGCGATTTCTTCGTGGTGGTGTTGTCGGCGCATCAGGCACTGTCGCGTGCCGATCTGAAACTGTTCCGCCTGATGCAGGCGCTGGAACTGGGCCAGATCCTGGTATTCATCAACCGCGTCGACGAATTGAACGGCGGTGCCGAAGATGCCGCGAAAGTTCGCGCTGACGTGCTGGACGGCCTGCAAAAGGCGTTGGGAAAGACCAATATCGACGTGCTGATGGGCAGCGCCCAATGGGCGCATTATGCGCTGACCGGCGACGAATCCCAGGTGAACCATGACAAGGTTCTGGCCTGGCTGCGCGCCCATCCCGATCAGATGCAGCAGTATCTGGAAGGCGTTCAGAAGCTGAAGCAGGCCCCCGCCCCGATCAGCCGCGAAGCGGTCCTGCGCTATGCCGCGATGATCGCGTCGGGCCTGCCGGATCTGCGTCGCCACGTCACCACCGCGCTGGCCGAAGGCAAGCGCGAGGAACAGCTGCGCATGGCGTGGCAGCATCTCAACAGTTTTGCCGAAGGGGCGCTTGAACGCGGCAAGGCGCGCTTGCGCGCGCTGGACGAAGACGGCCGGTGCCAGACCGAAAGCGCCGCGGAGAACGACAAGACACTGACCCATCTGCGCAAAACCGTGGCGGACCAGATCGTCGAAATTACCCGCGAGATGGACGACATACTGGCCAATCTGCGTGGGGTGATGGACGACACCGTGGCCGAGGCGGTCACCGATGTGGTATTCGGCCCCAACGGGCAATCCCCGCTGTTGGCCAAGGGCGACGCGACCGAATTGAACTTTGTCCCCCTGCGCGAACGGATGCGCGAGCTGGTCCAGGGTGCGACCCAGGTGATCCGCCAGCGCATGCTCAGCGAACTCTATTCGATCGACATGCAGGCGAATGGCGCGCTGCGCGCCCTGCCCGGCTGGCAGGAGCCGGCCGACAGCCGCATGAACACCAGCGCGGTGCGCTGGTACCGACCCGACACCTCGGCCCTGACCCGCGGGATCACGGTCGAGCTGCGGGTGAACTGGCTGTCGCGGCTGATTTCCCGCAAATCGGTCGTGTCCCGGGCCGAGCGCATGATCGTGCAGGAATTCCAGCTGATCGGCGACGACCTGATCGACACCGCCCGCGACGATCTGCTGGAGCGGTTGAACACGGTACTAGATCATTTTCTGGCCTTGCTGGCGGGTCATCTTGAAAACCGCGCCGCATCTGGCAAAAACTCGGAACGCGGTCAGGCCCAGATCGAGCTGGACCGCGCGCGGGCCATCGCGGACCAGCTGCAATTGGTCTTTGACATCGAACACGGCAACGAACGACAACCGGAGGCCGCAGAGTGATCGAATTTCCCTCTACCGAACACGAGGTCCGACAGCTCGAGCGCTTTCTCAGCGCCACCGAGTCGCTGCCCGCGACGGACCGGCTCGAGGATATGCGCGCACGCGCGCAGGCCCATGCCGAACGGTTGTCGACCGCGGTGTCGATCGGGTTCGCCGGAGAATTCGGCGCCGGCAAATCCAGCTTGGCCAACATGCTGGCCGGGGCCGACATTCTGCCCACCGGCCCGCAGCATCTGAAACTGCCGCTGGTGATCGTGGCCTATGCCGACGCGCCGGAAACCACCGTCGGCTGGTGGGACAAGGAACCCAAGACCTACTCCGGCATCGTCCTTGAAAAGGCGGCAGCCGATAACCCCGATTTCATATCGGTCGGGCTGAACACCCCGGCCCTGCGCGAAATCTCGTTGTTCGACCTGCCCGGATCGGGTTCCCTAGATGACAGCTACAAGCAAACGCTGGACCTGCTAAAGTTCGTCGATTGCGCGATCTGGTGCACCAACGGCACCAACGCCTGGCGCGAGACCGAACACCACCTGTGGGCACAGGTGCCGGAAACCCTGCGGGCGAACAGCCTGCTGGCCGTGACCCATGCCGACTTGCCGCCGGTGCGCGACGCCCTGGACCGCGTGTTGGCCCGGCTGGAAAAACAGAAGACCGGCATGTTCCGGGCCATCGTCCCGATCGGAACACCGGTCGCCGTGCGCGCCATGGCCCAAGAGCCCGAACCCGATTTCGCCTTGTGGGAGACCTGCGGCGGCCAGAAACTGGCTGAACAGATGCTGGAAATCGCCTCGGACCGGCGCAAATCCGACTTGGAGGCCGCGCGCCGCGACCTGAAACAGGAATTTCTGCCGTTTCTGGAGACCCTCAAGGGAGACGAACCAGAAACCCCCGACTCGCGCACTGTCCAGCCCAGTCTGGAATCGGCGCTGCCGCCGCTGTCCAATCCGATCCTCGAAGACTGGCTGGCCGCCATCGCCAGCATCTACGAGGACCTGCGCGACAGCTCGGACATTGACCCCAGCGCCTTCCTGGAAAGCTGCCGGGAAATCGTCGAAGATTTTGCCGAACGCCTGGACTCCGGGTCCGAGATCGACCCCGAGGCCGACTGGATCCCGACCGAGTTCGAGAAGGCCACGGACCTGTTGCTGCTGCTTCAGTTCGAAACCGGCGAGACCCGGCTGAAGGACGCGGTCAGCATACTGGCGCAGCTCAGCGACAATCTGGCCTGGGCCGGCAGCAAGGTCGCCACGGCCGCGCCCCGCACCGGCACCTGAACTCTTCGCGCCCGGATTGCGCCGCTCAGCGGCGAATCGAGCGCCTGGACTCTGCCAACCATTGTTTCGAATCCGTCGACCATGCCGGTCGCGACAAGCGGACTGACAATGGTCAGACTACACCATTTTCCAATATATAGAATATATCCTCAGATAACACACAAGATACAGATCGCCCTGCGGGTCGATCCATAGTGAAGCCATGCGGCGGCCCCAATAAAGTCAAATTTGAACCGTCTAACCGTTCTCAAGTGTCCTGCGGTTGTTTTTGGTTGTGAGTGCAAGGGCAGTTTGTCCGGTTTTTGTAGGCCGCAAGAATTGAACTCATGGGCGGGAAAAATGAATCACAACCACGCGGTCGGCGCCTCGCACGACGAACCACAGATCCAAGGGCTGCAACCCGGCGCGAAGCTGCTGCGCGGCCAGTATGAAATACTGGAATTTCTCAGCAATGGCGGGTTCGGGATTACCTACCTGGCCCGTGACAGCCTGGATCGCAACGTGGTCATCAAGGAATGCTATCCGGGGGCGCTTTGCCGCCGGAGCGGCGATCTGGTCGAACCCAACGACCCCGCCTTCAAGGACGATCTGCGCGCCATCATCGATCTGTTCATCCAAGAGGCCCGCAACCACGCGCGGCTGGTGCACCCGAACATCGTGGATGTTCATCAGGTGTTCGAGGACAACGACACCGCCTATATCGCGATGGACCTGATCCGCGGCTGCGACCTGCTGGATTACATCGAAGACCCCAAGACCGAAAGCGGCCCAGATTTCATTGTGCAGGTCACCGAGAAGATGCTGTCGGCGGTGTCGTTCATTCACCAAAGCGGCATGCTGCACCGCGACATCTCGCCCGACAACATCCTGATCGACGAACATGGCGAACCGATCCTGATCGATTTCGGGGCCGCGCGGGAACAGGCCGCCAACAAGTCCGCCGCCCTGCTGACCCTGCGGGTCATCAAGGACGGCTATTCCCCGCATGAATTCTATGTACGCGGATCGGAACAGGGACCTAGCAGCGATCTGTATGTGCTGGGCGCCACGCTGTACCACGCGATCAGCGGCGAACGGCCCATCGACGGGCAGACCCGCCTGAACGCCTTCAACAACGGCCAGCCGGACCCGTATGTCCCGCTGACCGGCCGGTTCCAGGGCTATCCCGAAGGGTTCCTCGAGGCGATCGACAAAGCGATGGAACTTCACGCCACCGATCGCCTGCAATCAGCTCTGGACTGGCTGCGCATGTTCCGCGGTCCCAGCGTCGTGTTCGACAACTTCGATTATCGTCCGGTCTCGGTCATCGTCGCGCTGGACCGCGAAGATGACGAGGCAGAAAAGGCCCGCATCAAGGCCGAGGCCGACAATGCCGAAGCGGTCGTGACCGCCCTGCTGGCCGGCAATTCCGATCTGGCTCTTGGCCCGACCAAGAACGACGAGGCGGCTGCCTCGGGGTCCGTGGGTGATACGGCCCCGACGGTCGACACCGTCGTTCAGAAAAGCTCGAGCGGCAGCGGCAAACTGATCGCCGGCCTGGCGGTTCTGGCAGCCCTGGCTGCCGGCGGCGGCTATGTCTGGATGAACAAGGACGCCACGGCACCCGACGCTGCCGTATCCGCCGTTCAGGCGGATACGACCGTCGCGGCGGCGACACCCGAAATCACGCCGGAAGCACCCGCACCCATCGAATCAGACCCCGAACCGGACACCGCCCTCGAAACCCCGCCGACCGACGGTGTGGGAAATCGCGGGCCGGAAGAAACCGCGGCAACACCAGAAGCGCAGGACCAGCCTGTCGAGCAGCCCCTGGCCGAGCCAGCCCAAACGGCAGATCCAGTCGTCGAAAAACCCACGGCTGCGGCGCCCGAGACCCCTGCCCCGACCGCACCGGTCAAGCTGGCCCAGAACCAGTTCGGCTTTGCCCATTGGGATGTCGAAGTCCCGTTCTCAACTGCCACGCGGCGCGGTTCTACCGGCAGCGCGATCGCGATCACCGGTGTTGAACAGGGCCGGGACCTGTCGGTCATTGGCGATTGGGTCGCACGCGGCGCGGTCATCTACACCCTGAACGGCGAGCCTATTCAGGACGACGCACCCCTGGCGACGCAGGTGCTGAACAACCTTCAGATCGACCCCGACGGCTATGTCCGCGTGGCCGCCCGGTACCGGGCACCAGGCAAGACCCGGCCCGAGAACGGCCTGCTGGCCCTACCCGCGATCCGCAACTTCGGGTTGATCAACGGGTATGGTTTCACCGCCCGTGCCGGTGGCGACACGGGTTGGCAGACCATCGTGAGCGAAGCGCCGATCGAAGGGGCTGGATCCTTGCAGGAAGGCGACATCCTGCTGCGCGAAATCCACACCGGCACCGAGATCACCGAGTCCGACAGCCTGGACCGGGTGATTTCCGAACTGGTGGCCGATGGCCAGCCCGAGGCAAAGCTGACGGTATCGCGCAACGGCGCCGAGACCACCGCCCTGATGCCCTTGACACAGGAGCAGGCGGAATGACCTGACCGACAAGTCCCGAACCCGCCAGCGTGTTTGGCTGAGGGTGGCATCGGTTTTGCGCCACCCTGACGGGATCCGGCCCGTCGCGGAGCGTAAAGATTTTCTGGTTTCCCCGATCATCAGTGCCCTGCCCGTGCGCAGAGGTTTTTCGCAGCCCCACGGACCCATCCAGTCCGTGCAAGAAGTCAAAAGGTGTCGACACCATGTTCAAATACAAAAGCCCCCTCAGCCGGCTTCTCGAAGGTGCCGGCAAGACCAAGGAAGCCGAGGCCACCGATACGGCCGAAGCCACGCAGACAGAACCCGAGGCTGCGCCCGACGAGAAACCTCAGCCGATCGCGGATTTCAACGCGCTTCGGCAGGCTCTGGGTGGCGGCAGCCTGAACACCGAAGGCTTCGAGGAAAGCGACGAGCTGCTCCCCGAGGACAAGATGCCCGAGTTTGACGACGAGGAAGAACCGGTCACCGAGGCGGCCAAGGAAGCCCCGTCGCAACCCGAAGCGGCCGAGCCCGAACCCGAGCCGGTCGTGACCCTGCGTTTGGCTCAGCCCGAGCATGAACCCGAGACAGCTTCGATCGAGGCGGACAGCGCCGAGGAAGCGGTTGCCGAGGCGCCCGAGCCAGAGACGTCGGCGCTGGAAGAGTCCCCCGAACCGCCCGTCGCAGCGCCCGAGCCTGCTACGATCGCGGCCACCGCAACCGCAGCCATGACGGCGGCACCCGACGTAGCCCAACAGGACCGCCGCGCGCGGGTCAAGACCACCTTCCTGGGCTTCGAGCGGCCGGACACCCATGTTCAGGATCTGATCGAAACCGCCGAACCGATCCGCAAGGCCGAAACTGCCGCCGAGACCTTCCCGGTTGGCTGGCTGGTCGTCACTGGCGGCCCAGGCCGTGGCGCCAGCATCACCCTGAAGGAAGGGCTGATGCAGATCGGCCGCAACGACGATCAGGCGATCCAGCTCGATTTCGGCGACACCGGCATTTCGCGCTCGAACCATGCGTTCATCGCCTATGATCCGGAAGACCGGAAATGCTATTTGGGCCATGGAGGCAAGGCCAACCTGGTGCGCCTGAACGGCAAGCCGGTTCTGAGTACCGTACCGCTGGCCAGCGGCGACCTGATCCGCATCAGCGAAACGTCCCTGCGGTTCGTCGCCTTCTGCGACGAAAACTTCGACTGGCGGGACGCATAACGAATGCTGGCGACTCCGTCATATGACATTGCGCTGATCCTGGATCAGGGCCGGCGCGACTCGCAGGAGGACGCGATCGCGGCACGTGTCTTTGACGCGGCCAATGCCGGCTACGTGGTGGTGGCCGACGGCATGGGCGGTCACGCGGCCGGCGAGGTCGCCTCGGACCTCGTGATCAAGGCCTGGCGCTCGGTTCTGGATGCCGTTCTGGACAGTCGCGAACCGACCGAAAGCGAATTGCAAGACGCCCTGCCCCTGGCCGCCATGCAGGCCAATGCGACGGTGGCGGGCTACGGCGAAGATCAGCCGGCAGGCTTCAACATGGGGTCGACCCTTCTGGGCGTTCTGCTGCTGCGCAACCGGCTGTTCTGGATCTCGATCGGCGACAGCCCACTCTACCTGTTCCGCGACGGGGCCCTGACCCAGATCAACGAAGATCACTCGATGGCGCCCGAAATCGACGCCCGTGTCGCACAGGGGCATCTGTCGCCGGCCGAAGCCCAGGCCCACCCCGACCGCAACCAGCTGACCTCGGTCATCATGGGCGCGGCGATCCCCAAGGTGGACTGCCCCGAACAGGCGCTGGAACTGGACCCCGAGGATATCGTGGTTCTGGGCAGCGACGGGCTGCAGTACCTGACCGACGACGAAATCAGCGCGACTCTGCAGGACAACGCCGACGCGCCTTCCCAGGACATTGCCGACAGCCTTCTGCAGGCCCTGATCGCCAAGGCCGATCCCGACCAGGATAACATTTCGATCGCCGTCGTGAAAGCGACCGGACAATAACAAGAGCAACCCAACAGGACCCATGAAAAAGACATTCCTCATATCCAGCCTGGCCCTTGCGGCAGCCGCAGGAGCAGCCTCGGCGCAAGAGGCCTGCTCGGACTACGAGATCCAGCGCGGCGACAGCCTGCGGGCACTGGCGATCGAAGTCTATGCAACCGAAGACTTCCGCATCATCTATGACGCCAACCGCGAGGTGATCGGCTCGAATCCGAACATCATCCGCGTGGGTGACATTCTCAAGATGCCCTGTCTCGAAGATGTCGGCCGGGCCGCACCCCAGCCCGAGACCGAGGCCGAGCGCATGGCCGCCGAGATGGCCGCCGAACTGGTCAAGGCCGCCGAAGAGCGCGCTGCCAAGGCCATCGCCGAGGCCGAGGCCCGCGTCGCCGCCGCTGAGGCCGAAGCCAAAAAGGCCAGCGAAGAGGCGGTGATTGCCGCCAAGACGGCCGCGAAACAAGAAATTGAAGCCGCCCGCGCCGAGGCTGCCGCGCTGATCCGCGACGCCGGCACGGCCGAGCGCCCGGCCATCCGCGACCGTCAGCTGCTGCTGATCACCGGCGGCAACTATGCGCCCTTCACCGACGAGTCCCTGCCCTATCGCGGGCTATACACGCATCTGGTCGAAACCGCCTTCCTGCGAGCCGCGCCTGAACAGGCCTACAAGATCCAGTTCGTGAACGACTGGTCTTCGCATCTCGACCTGCTGATGCCGACCCTCGCCTTCGACGCCACCTTCCCCTGGTCGCGCCCCAACTGCGACGAGGCCGAAGCCCTGTCGGAAAGCGACAGGAACCGGTGCGAGACCTACAACTTCTCGAACCCGTTCTACGAGGTGGTGGACACGTTCTTTGCCAAGGATGGCTCTGGCTACGAGACCACGCTCAGCTATGCCGATTTCGCGGGCGCAACGATCTGCCGTCCTGAAGGATGGTCAACGACCCACATGGATGCGGTGGGCCTGTATGAACCCGCGATCACCCTGATGCGCCCGGTCGACCCAGATGACTGTTTCCGCGCCGCCATGGACGGAAGCGCCGATATCGTAGCTATCGAGGCGCACCTGGCCACCGATGCGATCAAGCGGCTGGGCTACGAGCATCAGCTCGTTGAGAACCCCAACCTTGCGGCGATCAAACCGCTCAATGTCATGACCCACAAGGACAACCCGGATGGGGAAGCGATCCTTGAGACTCTGAATCAGGGTCTGGCGATCATGCAGCAATCGGGCGAATGGCGCGACATCGTGTCCGAGGCCCTGCGGTACCAAATGGAAAACGGATAAGGCCCCGAAAAGGCCTGATAAAACAAAAGTCTGGAGGAAGTGGACATGTTTGAAATCAACCTGAAGAAACTGGTGGTTGCGGCCACTGCTATCACCGCCCTGAGCGCCAGCGCAGCCGCAGCTCAGGAAGCCTGCTCGAACTATACGGTTCAGGATGGCGACACGCTGGCAACCATCTCGATCGCGGCCTACGGCACGTCGAACTACCAGCCGATCTTCAACGCAAACCGCAACATCATCTCGAATCCCTCGAACCTTGAGCCGGGCGTCGTGCTGGCCCTGCCCTGTGAGGACGGCAGCCTGCCCAACGGCCTGAGCGCACAGGACCTGATCGCCGCCGAGGAAGCCCGCAACGCGAACAACAAGGCGTCGAACGTCTATGAACCCCCCGTCAAGATTCTTGCCGGCGGCAACTATGCACCCTTCTCTGACGAGAGCTTGTCGGGTGGTGGCATTCTGGTGCGTCTGGCCTCGACCGCGCTCAGCCGTGGCGGCAACAGTCGCGAGCATTCGGTAAGCTTCGTGAACGATTGGGGTTCGCACTTGGACACGCTGCTGCCGCTGGGCGCGTTCGACGTAGGTCTTGGCTGGTACATCCCGGACTGCTCGAACCGCAGCTATGAATGGTCGGCGGAGACAACCCGTCGCTGCAACGAGTTCGACTCGACCGTCAGCGTGTATGACGTGGTTATCGGTTTCTACACCCTGCCCGACAGCAAATACGCCGAGGCCCGTTCTTTCGAAGACTTCAAAGGCGCGCGGCTGTGCCGGATGGATGCCTGGTTCACCCACGACCTCGAAGAACAGGGCGTTTTCGAGCCGAACATCACAATGGTCCGCCCGATCAGCGCCGCTGAGTGCCTGGACGCCGTTCTGACCGGTACCGCCGACGTTGCATCCTTCGAGGTTCAGCTGGCGGCGGATGCCATGAGCGAAATGGGCCTGACACCTAAGGACATCGTGGAAAACCCCTTCGTGAACACCATTGCCAGCCAGCGCATCATCGCGCATCGCAGCAACCCGTTCGGCAAACAATACATCGCGATGCTGAACAAGGGCCTGAATGAAATGCGCGAGTCGGGCGAATGGTACGCCATCGTTTCGGACACGCTGCGTGAGCACAACGAAGAGATGAACGCCGCGTCGAACTGATCCCTCGGTTGCGCGAAAATCTTGGGGCCGGTCTTGCGACCGGCCCTCTTTTTTTGTCGGCGCCCGTCACAGGCCATATCGACAAGAAAAACGGCCAGCACCCCAAATGCTGGCCGTTTTCTGAGTGAGTGGTGCGGCCCCGACGGGCCTCACCGGTATTTGTCCGAGGTTGTTTTCAGGATAGCCCCGCGCAGTGCGGCTGAATATTGGGGGAATCCCGTAGAATCTCGGTCAATTCAACCAAAATAAATTGGAATACTCCGCCAGACTGCTGGACTGGCGCGTTTGCCCCGACGCATTTGTGTGCGCAATTGATGGCGTTTACCCACGACGCCGTCGGTCAGGCGTCAGGGTCGCAGGCCCGCGCGATGGCGCGGGCCTGTTCGTTTCTCAGCCGATGATGGCGTTCAGCGTGGCGCTGGGGCGCATCACCGCCGCAACCTTGGCCCGGTCGGGGTGATAGTACCCGCCCAGATCCACCGGTTTACCCTGCACGGCAGCCAATTCGGCCAGGATCTGCGGCTCTTTCTCGGCCAGTTCCTTGGCGATCGGTGCAAACGTCGCGGCCAGGTCGGCATCGTCGGACTGCGCGGCAAGCGCCTCGGCCCAATAGCGGGCAAACCAATAGTGGCTGTCGCGGTTGTCCGGCTCGCCAACCTTGCGGCTGGGTGAGCGGTCATGGTCCAAGATACCTTGCGTCGCGGCCTCGGCCGCAGCGCCCAAAACGGCGGCCTTGGCGTTGCCGCGGCTGTCGGCCAGGAAATTCAGCGATTCACCCAGTGCGCAGAATTCGCCCATCGAGTCCCAGCGCAGGTGGTTTTCCTCAACCAGCTGCTGCACGTGCTTGGGGGCCGAGCCGCCCGCACCGGTTTCGAACAGGCCGCCACCATTCATCAGCTTGACGATCGACAGCATCTTGGCCGAGGTGCCCAGTTCGAGGATCGGGAACAGATCGGTCAGATAGTCGCGCAGCACGTTGCCGGTGATGGCGATGCTGTCCTTGCCGGCGGTGATGGTTTCCAGCGTCTTGCGGGTCGCCTCGCGCGGGGCCAGAATCAGGAACTTGTCGGCCACGCCCGCAGCTTCCAGCGCCGGCTTGACGTATTTGATCAGTTCAGCGTCATGGGCGCGGTTCGCATCCAGCCAGAAAATCGCCTCGGAGCCGGTTAGGCGCTGACGATCCATCGCCAGCTGGATCCAGTTCTCGATCGGGGCCTTCTTGGCGGTGCAGGCGCGCCAGATGTCGCCCTGTTCGACCTCATGCGAATGCAGGACCTCGCCATTGGCCAGAACGATGCGGATCGTGCCGTCCGCAGGCGCTTCGAAGGTGGTCGGGTGGCTGCCGTATTCTTCGGCCTTCTGCGCCATCAGGCCCACATTGGCGACCGAACCGGCGGTGGCCGGGTTCAGCGCGCCGTTTGCTTTGAAGAACTTGATGGTTTCGTCATAGACCGGCGCATAGCAGCGGTCGGGGATCACGCAGTTGGTGTCGCCCTTCTTGCCGCTCTCGTCCCAGCCCTTGCCGCCTGCGCGGATCACGGCGGGCATCGAGGCGTCGATGATCACGTCCGACGGAACATGCAGGTTGGTGATGCCTTTGTCACTGTCCACCATGTACATCGAGGGACGGTCGGCCTTGACCGCTTCGATCGCGGCCATGATCTCGGCATCGTCCTTGACACGGTTTAGCAAGTCCCCCAGCCCCGAGTTCGGGTTGACGCCCAGCTGTGCCATGCGGTCACCGAATTTCTCGAACACCGGCGCCAGCCACGACTTGACCGCATAGCCAAAGATGATCGGGTCGCTGACCTTCATCATCGTCGCCTTCATGTGCAGCGAGAACATGGTGCCGTCTTTCTTGGTGTCCTCGATCGCGGCATCCAGGAACTCCGACAGCGCCTTGACCGACATGAAGGTAGCATCCGCAACGGTGCCTTCCTCCAGCGTCCAGCCGTCTTTCAGAACGGTCACGCCGCCATCCTTGCCCACGAATTCGATCCGCGCATCACCGGCTTGATCGGCGGTGATGGTGGCCGATTTCTCGTTGCCGTAGAAATCGTTGCCCGGCATCGACGACACCTTTGTTTTGCTGTCGGCCGTCCATTCGCCCATCGAATGCGGATGCTGCTGCGCATAGCGCTTGACCGCCTTGGCGGCGCGGCGGTCGCTGTTGCCCTCGCGCAGAACCGGGTTCACGGCCGAGCCTTTGATCACGTCATAGCGGGCGCGGATCTCTTTCTCAGCGTCGGTCTTGGGATCCTCCGGGTAGTTCGGGATGTCATAGCCCTGCCCCTGCAGTTCCTTGATGGCAGCGACCAGCTGCGGAACCGAGGCTGAAATGTTCGGCAGCTTGATCACGTTGGCCTCGGGGGTTTTCACCAGCTCGCCCAGGGCAGCCAGATCGTCGGGCTGACGCTGTTCTTCGGTCAGGTTTTCGGGGAAGGCCGCGATGATGCGCCCGGCCAGCGAAATGTCCTTGGTGCCGACGCTGACGCCAGCAGCCGACGCGAATTTACGGATGATGGGCAGGAACGAGGCACTGGCCAGCTCCGGCGCTTCGTCTACGATGGTATACAATATGTCGAAGTTCGATTTTTCTGCCATGTTCCCTTACCTTTTTTAAGCCTTTCAGGGGCGTGCGATCCGAGAGTTGTGCCGCGTGCAGCGCGGAGTGCGAGGAGCGTGAATGCTGTTCCGCTCCAGGGTGACTCTGATTTGACAGGGCTTCCCTTAAATCACCCGGGCCGTGGGATCAATCGCATACGAACGCGCATTTTGACCCAGTTTGCGCAAAACCGCGCATATGCCCGTATTTTCAGCCCGCCGACGATACGCGACGCCTTTCCCTTGGCGCGGGCGCTGGCTAAGACGGTCCTCCAACCCGAGATCAAGGAGGCCCCGTTGGACCGCATCGCCCGTACCATCGCCACGGAAATCAATGCCCGCCCCGAACAGGTGGACGCGGCGGTCAAGCTGCTGGACGAAGGCGCCACCGTACCCTTCGTGGCGCGCTACCGCAAAGAGGTGACGGGCGGACTGGACGACGGCCAGCTCCGCACCCTGTCTGACCGGCTGGCCTATCTGCGCGAGCTCGAGGCGCGGCGCGAAACGATCCTGAACTCGATCAAGGATCAGGACAAGCTGACCGACGATCTGGCCAAATCCATCGCCCGCGCCGAGACCAAGGCGCAGCTGGAAGACATCTACCTGCCCTACAAACCCAAGCGTCGCACCAAGGCGATGATCGCGCGGGAAAACGGGCTGGAGCCGCTGGCCGACGCGATCCTGGCCGACCGCAGCGCCGACCCCGAGGCGCTGGCCCAGGCCTATGTGACCGAGGCCGTGCCCACCACCAAGGATGCGCTGAACGGCGCGCGCGACATCATCACCGAGCGTCTGACCGAAAACGCGGCCCTTCTGGGCGAGCTGCGCACTTTCATGCAGGCCGAGTCGCTGCTGACCTCGAAGGTGATCGAGGGCAAGGAACAGGACGGCGCCAAGTTCAGCGACTATTTCGACCATGCCGAGCCTTGGGCCAAGGTGCCCTCGCACCGGGCGTTGGCGATGCTGCGCGCATCGAAAGAGGGGATCGTGACGCTGGACATCGGCCCCGACCCCGAAACCGGCGCTGCCCGGGCCGAGGCGATCGTAGCCGCCCATCTGCAGACGCGCGGTGACGGGCCAGGCGATGTGTGGCTGCGCAAGGTCGCGGGCTGGACCTGGCGGGTAAAGCTGTCACTGTCGATGATGGTCGAGCTGATGGCCGATCTGCGAAGCCGCGCGCAGGAGGAGGCCATTCAGGTTTTTGCACGCAATCTCAAGGACTTGCTGTTTGCCGCCCCGGCGGGCCCCCGCCCCACCCTGGGGCTGGACCCGGGCATCCGCACCGGCGTCAAGGCCGCGGTGGTGGACGCGACGGGCAAGCTGGTGGCGACCGACACGCTGTATCCGTTCCAACCCAAGAACGATTTGCGCGGCGCACAGGCCACCATCCTGAACCTGATCGCCACCCACAGGGTCGAACTGATCGCTATTGGCAACGGAACAGCCAGCCGCGAGACCGAGCGGCTGGTGGCCGACACGCTGAAACTGCTGCCCAAAGGGGTGCGGGCCCCCACCAAGGTCGTGGTGTCCGAGGCCGGAGCCTCGGTCTATTCCGCCTCGGAACTGGCGGCGCGCGAGTTTCCCGATCTGGACGTCTCGCTGCGCGGCGCGGTGTCGATCGCCCGCCGCCTGCAGGACCCGCTGGCCGAGTTGGTCAAGATCGAACCCAAAAGCATCGGCGTCGGCCAGTATCAACACGACGTAGATCAACACCGGCTGAGCCAGTCACTGGAAGCGGTGATCGAGGATGTGGTGAACGCTGTTGGCGTCGATCTGAACACCGCTTCGGCGCCGCTGCTGGCCCATGTCTCGGGCCTGGGCCCCGGTCTGGCCGAAGCCATCGTGGCGCATCGCGACCTCAATGGGGCGTTCCGGTCGCGGCAGGATCTGCTGAAGGTCGCGCGCCTCGGCCCCCGCGCTTTTGAACAGTGCGCGGGCTTCCTCCGCATCCGCGACGGGGACGAGCCGCTGGACGCCTCGGCCGTCCACCCCGAGGCCTACGACGTGGCCCGCCGCATCGTGCAGGCCTGCGGCCGCGACATCCGTCAGATCATGGGCCATGACGGTGCGCTGCGTGGTCTGCGCGCCGAACAGTTCGTGGATGACCGGTTCGGCCTGCCCACGGTGCGCGACATCTTTGCCGAGCTGGAAAAACCCGGTCGCGACCCGCGCCCCAGCTTCGTGACCGCCAGTTTTAAAGAGGGCGTCGAGGAGATCACCGACCTCAAACCCGGCATGGTTCTGGAAGGCACAGTTACCAATGTCGCTGCCTTTGGCGCCTTCGTAGATATCGGTGTGCATCAGGACGGCCTGATACATGTCAGCCAGCTGGCCGACCGCTTCGTCAAGGACCCGCACGAGGTGGTCAAGGCCGGTCAGGTCGTACGCGTCCGTGTGGTCGAAGTTGACGTGCCGCGCAAGCGGATCGGGCTGAGCATGCGCAAGGATGGCGGAGCTTCTGCCCGGCAGGATCGCGCCCCAAAAGGGCATAACGCACGAGGAAAGAATTCAGGCGCTCAGAAATCACAACGCGCAAAAAATACACAAAATGCGCAGCACGGCGCGCTTGGGGATGCTTTGCAAAATGCTCTCAAAAACCGATAACCTCCCTTGCCCTGCCTGAGCATCAGGCGGGCGTTTCCGTCTGGAACGCATCGGGCTCCAACTCTTCCCAAAAAGCAAAGATGGCGTTGGCGTTCAAACCCGACCGCCAGCCGTGCTGCCGGAAGTGTTCGCGGTCCAACTCGTCCGACAGGGTCGACATGAACAGGCGCTTGTCCGCATCCCGCTGGGTTGGGTTTCGCCGCGAAACCAGTTCTTCGACGATGGCCAGTTTGCGGGCCCGTTCGGCACGTTCCGCCGCCCGCGCGGCATAGGCCTGATCCTCGCGCGCCTTCTCTTCTTCTCGCTGCCTGGCCGCGGCCAGCGCCTCGGGACTGGGTGGCGCCGGGGTCTCTTTCACTGGGGCCTTGTAATCTTCCTTGAGAGCGGCCGAAAGGTAGCCCACAGTGGATTTCACATCCCCCTGCCCTTTCACATAGTCCAGCTTCTGCTGAACGTATTCCTCACCGTGCTCGGAAATCCACTGCCGTGCCAGCCTGTCCGAGACCCCCTGTTTGCGCAGGGTCTTGTAGACGGGAAGATTGCGCACGCCATCGCTGTCGTCGATCTCGAACATCGCTTTCTGGGGGTTGCGCTGGATCAGGAACCTTATGTCAGTGACGCTGCGGCCCTTCTTTCGGAACTCTGGCTCGATCAGGATATCCGAGCTTTTGTTCACCTCAGAAACGGCAGGCTTGATGATCTTGGCGTTCAGATGCTTGAAACTGGTGTAGTAGTCGCTGCCGTCCACCCCCATCAGCTTACGGAATACCTCGAGCGTCCACCAGCCCGTCGAGCCAGTCCGTACGAAGCGATAGCAGTTTTCATACAAGGCCAACCCGTGACCCGAACTGAAATTGCGCTGAATGTGCACGTTGATCAGCGCATAGATCTTGGGATCATACAGCTTTTGCGCCAAAGCCGGGGAATAAGCATATTCGCACACCCCGTTTTTGAGTTTGGCAAAGCTCAGCAACGACGACACGCCCCATTCCTGGCGCCCCTGCTCATCCAACATGTCCCACTCGGCCACGGTTTCGGCCAAAGCGCGAAGGCTGGCACGCAACGTGTCAAAGTCGTTCGAATTGTATCCGACCATCATCGCCAGGGTCCGGGCGTCGATCGTGTGGGTCTGTGCAGTGGTCAGCGTGTCATAGGCATTGAGCAGAAGAACATTGGACAGCTTTCGCTGCAACAAGGTGAGCTTGCCGCTGATGTGGATCGCGGCAACATTTTTTTTCACCGTTTCCCGTCGCAGCGCGCCCGAGAGGTGATCCATGTCCAATTCTGTATCCGGCATGATTCTGCCTGGCTGCTCGTTTGCAGATTCTGTTGCACGAAAGGTACCCGGCAATCAACCTATTTTGGGTCCCCATATACGGGAGGACTACCATCCCGCAGACAGGTACCTTTCCGAATCGCCCCCTTGAGTTATCCACAGCGAACCCGCTTAGTCACACCACACCCGGCGTTCCGAAGCCATCCTTACGCTGATTACCAGCACGTTCCGAAGTCTAAACTGCTCGATTTAGTGTCTTACCGGGAATCGGTACCATTCCAACCGGATTCCGGGACCTTACATCCCGTATTTGGGTCCCCTTGATCCTGAACACTGGTCCATTCCGTCCTGAAAATGGGCACCCAACAACCCCTAGATTATTGTTTTAAATGGCAAAACTGATGGCTAAAGAATCTAAAACCCTTAAAAGAATCAAACTCTTTGTTGCCTGTTTTCTGATTATTTCTTTTGGTTTCGCGACGAAACACCCGGATCATGCCAAATCTTGTGGAAAAATCTGTTTAACAGGATAGCGCAGGAAGAAAATGTTCGGTACATTTTGCGATATACGCCGCAAAGGCGAACATTTATCGAGGCACCGACAGTGAGCAAAACCAACCAACCTTCTCTGCCACCTTATTTCAACCTGGACCCGGCCAAGGCGGCGTCAAAGCTGCCTGATCCTATCGGGACATCCCGATTCGCGAAAGCAGCGGCGTTTTGCGCGAAAGGACGCGAAGATCTGGCAAGACGTGGCTATGCTCCGGATGGCGAAAAGCGGCTGCGCCGATTCTCGATCTGGGAAATCACGAAATACCTGATTCCGGTTGCTCCGGCCCATCTGCGCCGTGTGCTCAAGGCCAATCCGGATCTCCCTCAGGGCGAAGGAGAGGCCGGGTCGAAGTGGTTTACGCTCGAAGAAGTCCTGGCGCTGCGCCACTATTTCGCCGCAGAGGGTGTCAGCACCAAGGAGTACCTGCCGTACAGGCCCAAGGGGCTGCCCGCCAAAGTCGTGGCAGTGGCGAATTTCAAGGGCGGCGTTGGAAAAACATCGACTGCGGCACATCTGGCAATGTCGGCCGCCTTGGACGGGTACAAAGTACTCGTGATCGACCTGGACAGCCAGGGGTCGATGACGTCGATCCTCGGCGGTCGCGTCGCCGATGAGTGGCAAACGGTGTTTCCGTTGATCGCCAAGGACTATGCTCGGGCCGTTCAGGAAGAAAACCGCGTGCGCGCGGCGGCCGGTCAACCTGAAATTCCTCTGGACGAAACGCTTCAGGAAGCTCTGACGACCCTGCCCCGAGACGTGATCCAGAAAACGCATTGGCCCAATATCGACCTGATCGGCGCGCAGTTGAATCTGTATTGGGCTGAATTCCAGATCCCGGTCTGGCGCATGGGGCTGCGCAGTTGGCCCTTGTGGGATGGTCTGACAAACTTCCTGCAGGATGAAGGTGTGTTGAACGATTATGACATCGTTTTCCTCGATACGCCTCCTGCACTTGGGTACCTTACGATCAACGCTCTGGCTGCGGCGGATATTCTGCTGGTGCCGCTGGGAGCTTCGTTTCTGGAATTTGATTCCACAGGCCGGTTTTTCGACATGCTCTATACGACCTTTGCCAGCATCGAGGACGGTGAAAACGCGGCCCAACGGGCGGCGGGATTGCCCGAGCTCAAATTCGAATGGGATGTTGTCCGCGCGATCATCACGCGGTTCGATGCCAGCCAGCAGACCGACATGGCGAACGTGATCCAGGCCTATTTTGGTGACTTCATGAATGCCTATCGGCAGGATTACACTGCTCTGGTCGGGCAGGCCGGTGAGCAGGTGAACGGGATCTATGAGGCGGACTACCGGGATTTCAACCGAGACACATACGTGCGCGGCCGAGAAACTTTCGACCGGACCTACGCGGAGTTCAAGGAAGTTCTGATCGGCTGCTGGTGGCGCGACGCGCAGATGGGAGGAGAGGCAGATGGCTAAACGCAGAAGACTGACGGCACCAGACGCGGCTGAGTTGGAGCAACTCGAGGCGGGTTTCGCCACGAAACCCTCGATCGGCCCGTTTGAAACCAAATCGGTTGTGCCTCCAATCGCACAAGTCGCGGCCGAAGCCGCCACATTGAATGGAATGGCCGCCGTGACCGATCGCGAAGCTTTGGCCCGCGACCAGGGTGATGCGGCCCGTTGGCGCGATGCGCAGGATGCGGGGCTGGTGGCCCAAAAGCTGCCGATTGACGAGATCGACGCGGACTATATCCGTCGCGACCGGATGGTTGAGGACGAAGAAGCGATGGCCGAGTTGCTGGAGTCGTTGCGAGTCAACGGTTTGCGCACGCCGATCGAGGTGACGCCGACGGCCGACGGTTACGGGCTGATCTCGGGTTATCGGCGCCTGGACGCTTTTCGCCGTCTCGCCAGAACGGATCCTGCATTCGCGCAGATTCCCGCCTTTGTCCGCCAGGCCGGGGCAGGGCAGGGGGCGTATGTCTCGATGGTCGAGGAAAACGAGCTGCGCGCCAATCTCAGCCCCTACGAACGTGGACGCATTGCGGTTCTGGCGGCAGGGCAGGGGGTATTCCCTTCGACCGAAGCCGCAGTGGACGCCTTGTTTGCGGCGGCGTCCAAGGCGAAACGGTCAAAGGTGCGCAGCTTTGCGATGGTACACGAGGCTTTGGGCGACCTGTTGCGGTACCCGGTATCCCTGTCGGAAAAGGCGGGGCTGCGATTGGCTGCAGCCCTGCGGGAGGGCGCTCAAGCCAAACTGCGCGCAGCATTGGCCGGAGCGGACGCGCCCGATGCCAAGAGCGAGTGGGCTTTGATCGAGGCTGCGCTGAAAGAGGCTCCCGAGCCGTCGCGTGAAAAGGCTCGAGGCGGACGTCCAAAGCAGGTTCAACGCATTCCGCCGCAACCGTTGCCCGGAGGAGGCGACATCCGTGCCGAAGTCGCGGCGGGTGAATTACGAATCCGCCTGCGGCGGCAAGATTTGTCGGCCGAAGACGCCCAGGACCTTCTGGATGCGATCGCCGCACATCTAGGCTAGTTTCGCCACGAAACACCTGCCTGGCCGGTCGAAACAAGATGGGCCGGGCGGATCCCGTAAATGGGTACTTTAAGCAAAAATGCGTAACTCGTGCCTTGCGCGCATTTTGGTCAAATAATGCGCGTTATTTTGACTGCGTCTTTGTCTGCCAGCGCTTTTAGGTTCGGTCCTGTTTTCTAGCCGGCGGCACGTCTGGAGGCTCTGTTTTTGGACGGTGGTTAAGCATCGTTGAAATTGGACGTGAGTTTGGCCCGCCAGTCCGGCGAATTGCTGAAAGGTGTGGAGCGTCCTGAGACCTGTTCGCCAATGCCCGGCTGTTGAACGAGTTGAAGGTCAAGCTCTTGGAGCGGATGCCGGGGGCGAAGTTGGCGATGTACATTGGCTACGAGGAAGGCAACGACGCCTCGGCCGGGCAGGCCAGTCGCTGGAATGGCAGGTCGACCAAGTTGGCGAAGGGCTGGGAGACAGGTCGCTGACCGATACCGATGGCGAAAAGGTTATGCATGCGCTGGCCGACCTGACCATCGCTATGCGACGAGACATTCTTCAAGAGGTCGGCCTGACGGGACAGGCCGATGCACTCGGCGCCATCCGGCGAAACTCAAGGCGGATGGAACCGCTCGACGATCTCGATTCCATCTAGCGACAGTTTCTTCCGAACCACTGATTGGCGCGCTGCTTTTGGCGGCCTGTGCCCCGGCGCGGCCAAACGGCTGGCGCCGCTTTCCGTCAAAACTGTCAAGAACGGCCTTTTTAATGTACCATGCGGTTAATCCGCGTTTAGTACATTTCATTTTCTCATTTCCGGAAGGACCGGAACCATGCCTTGGAAAACCCCCAAATGGCCCAACGTCCCTTACAGCCAACCTAACTGGCCCGAAACATGGTTGCGGTTCGAACAGGAATACTCGAACGCCCATCAGCCATCGCGTTTGGTATCTCATCCCGGTGTCCCTTATGTTGCGACGCAAACCTTGAATTCTCGTCCCACGGAAGCAGAGTTGGGACAGGTGGGGTTGGACTACCTGAAGAAGCTCCACGATTTCCTGTTGGCTCGGGGGCACACGCCGGTCTATTTGAAATACGCCGTGGACAGCCTGTCCGGCAAATTCGTTAATGCCTTCAAGTGGTTGCCGTTGTGGCCCAAATTCGGAACGCCCATTGGTTCTTCGCCCGTGCCGCGTCTGGCTTCGTGGAACCTGTCGCGGGCTGCGGATCACGATGTACCGGCATCGGTCATCATGGTCGCGGCCGAAGTCTATGGCGGTGACAACCAGATTTCCCCACAAGCCGGGATCCGCGTCCCTATGACGGTCGAGGCCGACGGAAACACCTATACCGTGCGGATCCGGTCAGCGACGGTCGAGTTTCCGGCAGGAGAAGATGCCTTTTTGACCGACCTTGCCGCGCGGGCCGGTCCTTCTTCCGGGCCCGGCATGCTTCTCGCGGTGTCCGCGGCTTTGGAGCGGTTGTACAAGGACGATGACGTCGCGTCTGAGATCGCCAACAAGGCCGGGGTTACGCAAGAGTCGGTGACAATCAACGACATCCAGTTCCACCCGCAGGACCTCAAGAACTGGCGGACCTCACCCTGGGAGTTCACTATTCAGGCGACGGCCCACAATGCCAATCCGACCCGCGTCCCAAGCCCGTTGGGCTATGCGGTGTACGGGATTTTTCGCTTCGACAGGATCGGAGAGCCGACGCCCGGCGGCGTGGCCAAACAATCCGACCCGGTTCTGGTCTCTGTCGAGCGGACGCCGCTGGTGACCCACGCTGCCCCGCAAGGCAACGCGTTCGTATTCGCCCAGACCCCTCCGGGCTGGGCCGCGCCTGACGGTGAGGCGTATGATTGGTCAGAGCGCAGACCAACCCGTGATGACGGTGTTCTGGACAGGTTCCGCAGCTTGTTCCAACTGGATCCATCAGCGCATGTTGACCTAAAAAGCGACGGTTTTCGCGTTTGCGTCTGCCCCGGATACGCGCCCGAGGACGCCGGTTTGCCGCCCCTGACCACCAAGACGGTCCACCTGCCGAACGGTCACGATCTGCAGCCGCGCCGGGACACGTTCAGCGCGGTCAGCGCCTATTTCAACTGTTTCCGCCTGTTCCGCCTGATGAAGCGGTTCGGGCTGCCGCCGCATTTGTTCAATGTCCGGGCCCAGCCCGAGATGCTGGTCTTCTACCGTTACGGCATCTCGCCCGGACCGGGCAAGAGCGGCCGCACGGTGAACGCGCAGGTAAAGCTGGATTGCAAAACGCAGGGCAAGCCGGTGATCCACATGAACCTTGCGCTGGCCGAGCTGACGAAATGGGACAGGCCCGACCCTCCAGGCTGGGCGCAACCCTTAAGCATCGCGACCAGCGGACGGTGGATCGGGCATGAATTCGGGCATTATCTGCTGGCGGCCCGGTTGGGTCAGCTGGAATTCGATTTTGCCCACAGCGCCGGCGATGCCATCGCCGCCATCATGTCCGACCCGGGCTCTGCCCTGGCATCCCCCCCCGGAAACGGAGTCGCCGCCAGTTTCCGCGGCATCACCTATCCGTTCGTCTTTGCGACTCGCCGCCATGACCGCATCGCGGAAATGGGCTGGGCCTGGTACGGCTCTTTGAACCGATCCGTGATCGAAAACCCTGCGGCGGATCCGTGCGACACCAAGGGTTATCTGACTGAACAGATCCTGTCGACGACCCTATTCCGCCTGTACCGCGCGCTGGGGGGCGACACGGTTCAGGCGGATGGCCGAGCCGACATCTATCAGCGTCGACGGGCGGCGCGCATGGCGCTGTTCCTGCTGTTCCGGGCAACGGCCGGTTTTGCACAACCACCGTCGCGGGCCGAGATGCTCGAACTGGGCCTGGAAGAGGCCGGGTGGATGACCCTGCCGCCGCTGCCGCTGGGGCCTCCGGGCAGCACGCCCGACCCGTGGCAGGGTGGCACGGCGCACAAGGTTGTGCGTTGGGCCTTCGAGGCGCAGGGCATGTTCCCGCCCGATCCGGAACAGATGCACAATGCGCCCGGCGATCCGCCGCCCGAGGACATCTATGTTTCGGACCGCCGCCCGCTAACCGAGGACACCCTGGCCGGCCCGGTTCAGTATGGGCCGGGCGCCTATGTGCCGGTCTCATTGGACTGGCGGGCCGATGCCCAGTGGTTGTCGGACCCCGCCAACCTGCGGGTCGGCAATCGGGGCACCGCGCAGGCCCAGAATGTCGGGCTGCGGGTCTGGGTCGGATCGGTTCCCGTCGGGCCGGATCCGTGGGACCTGCTGGCCCCGATCACCTGGAACGCCGCGGCCATCGACTTGCCCTTGGGCAATCTGGCCGCGGGTGGCTCCATCGACCTGTTGTCGCTGCCGCAGGTCCAGAACCTTGTGACCGTCACGGCGGTCGCGGCAGGGACGCTCGGTCTCATCCTGTTCGAGGTCACCTGCCCGAACGATCGAGCCAACACCGATCCTCTGGCGCAGTTGCCGCCCAAAGCCGAGGACTCGGGCGCCGGACTGCCCGGCACTCCGCGGGCGCTGGCCGATCTGGTGGCCAATGACAACAATCTGGGCCTTGTGGTTGTCCGGCCATAGCCGGAGCTCAATTTAGCGTAGATTTAAACAATATTAAGTCTGGAATGTTTGCCAACGTGGCGTTGGGCCATTAGACTAAAAACGTAACCAGTGGGGGCGGTGGTTTCGCAATGTCCAAAATCAGCGCGAAATCCCTTGATGTGTCCAACCTGCGTCTGGCGGCTTTTGCCTTCGCTGATGTCGAAGGCTATACGCGCCATATGGAGGCCGACAGCATCAAGGCCGCCAGAGACTGGGGCAGGTTGCGCGAAGACGTTCTGCTGAACCGGATTTCGGACTATGGCGGGCGGCTGGTCTCGCACTCCGGCGATGCCATCTTGGTTGAGTTCAACAGCGCCACCAATGCGGTTCGGTGGGCCCTGGACAAACAGCACCAGGTTCGGAACCGGCCGGTTGATGAAACCCCCATGCATGTCCGAATCGGCATCAATCTGGACGAGGTCGTCGATGACGGGCGGTCTCTGCAATCCGACGGCGTCGTCATTGCGTCCCGCATTCAGGATCTGGCCGCGGGCGGCGACGTGGTGCTGACCCAGCAAGTGCGCGACATCGTGCGCAACCGGATCTCGGTTCGGTTCCACGAGATCGGGGCGCCGATCCTGAAGAATATCGAACGCCCGGTGCGGGTGTTCATCGCCCAGCGGAGTTCCGAGGCGCGCGCGATCCTGCGGCCACACGCGCAATGGGAGGCGCGCCCGTCGCTGGCCGTCCTGCCGTTTCGCGACCTGCAAGGCCGTGACGAAGACAGGTATTTCGGCGAGGGCATGACCGAGGACATCATCACCGGAGTGTCACGCAGCCGCGCGATCTTCGTGGTTGCACGCACCTCGACCCTGCAGATGTCGAAGGAATCCGTGCCCTCGCGCGAGGTGGCCGCGGCGCTGGGGGTCAAATACCTGTTGACCGGATCGATCCGGCGCAACGGAAACCTGCTGCGCATCCATGCCGAGCTGGTGGACGTGGTGCGCAACCGGGCCGTCTGGGCCGACAATTTCGATGGCGACGCCTCGGACATCTTCACCTTTCAAGACCGCATCGTGTCCAGCATCGTCGCCACGGTCGAACCCAGCGTTCAGCGGGCCGAGGCGGCAAATCTGGTCACCCGCCCGACCGAAAGCCTCGATGCCTATGACTGCGTGTTGCGGGGCCTGCCCGAACTCTACCGGTTCCAGGGCCAGAGCTATGAGACGGCCATGTCCCTGTTCCGGCGGGCGGTCGAACTGGACCCGGGCTATGCGCAGGCGCATTCCTATCTGGCCTGGTGCCTAAATTTCTGGATCGCCGAGGGCAAAAGCCCGAATGTCGAGCGCGATAGCGCCGCCGCCGTGTTCCATGCCCGCAAGGGTGTCGAGCTGGACCCCGAGGACGCGCTGAACCTGTCGATCCGCGGCCATATCCTCAGCCTGCTGGAACGCCGCCCGCACGAGGCGATAGACATCATGGATCAGGCGCTGTCGCTCAATCCCAACCTGCCGCTGGCCTGGGGGATCAGCGCGACGGCGCATGCCTATCTGGGCAACGGCGCCATCGCGCGCGAGCACATGCTGAACGTCTGGCGGCTGACCCCGTTCGGGCCGCTGAATTTCTTTTTCTGGACGGCGGCGGGGCTGGCCGAGTTCGTGGATGGCAATTACCCCGAAGCGATCCGTGCCCTGCAACGCGCGCGCCGCACCAGGCCGCGATTCATGGCGGCGCTGCGCATTCTGGCGGCTTCCTACGCGCTGGACGGGCAGATAGAACAGGCCCGCGTGACCGCCGAAAAGCTTCTCGAGAAAGATCCAGGTTTTTCAATTTCGCGTTTTATGGCATGGTATCCCCTGAAGACCCCGGACACGAGGGAACGGCTGGTGCTTGGTCTGAGCACTGCAGGTCTGCCGAACTGACGCGTTTCACCGCCGCTGCGCGCCTTGTGGCCGCAGTGACCCGCACGCAGGCACATGCGGCAATGGCGAAACCGCCGGAACTCATAATGATCTCGAGCATATTTCGATGAAAAGGCGGCGCTGGCGTCTTTTTGAACAAGGTCCATTTCAAACGAGGACATTGACATGACGGATTTCGGAACAAACGCCTCGGCTCGATCGTCCGGGCTTGGCACTGGAAGTCAGGGGCTGGGTCTGGGTCTCGGCGCATCGCGCGGATTGGGGCTTGGACTGGGCCTTGGCAACGGTTTGGGTCTCGGTAACGGTCTGGGACTGGGATTGGGCCTCGGCAATGGTCTTGGGTTGGGGAATGGGCTTGGACTGGGCCTCGGCAATGGCCTTGGATTGGGGAATGGCCTTGGATTGGGGAATGGCCTTGGATTGGGGCTTGGCCTCGGTCTCGGCAACGGACTGGGGCTGGGCAATGGTTTGGGCCTGGGCAACGGGCTGGGGCTTGGAACAGACCCGGTCATTCCCGTCGGCGCGGATGGCGGCATCGGTCTGGTCCGCAGCTATTATGCGACCCCGATCGAGCTGGCGTTACTGCCTTGGGCGCTTAATTTCACGCCCGACAACGCGGGCGTGTCGCCGTTCCCGCTCGAATATGTGATCAATCCCTATCAGGCAGACCCGGCCGGCATCGACTATCCCAAGGTTCTGGAATGGACCACGCAGGACTGGGATCCAGCCCTGCGGTTCTGGGCGCTTCCCTTCGATGAACACCTGACCGAGTGGTTGCGCGCCGCCGACCGCAGCGAACCGGCAACCCTGGCGGCGCTGGAATTCGCCGGCCAATGGCGGGAATGGCTGCCACGGCCCGGGTTCGATCCGGTGGGTCCGTATCTGGAAGCGGGTGACCTTGAATGGCGCTATGTCGTGGATGTCAACAAGACCGTGGCGCAGAACCAAACGGATGCCTCGGACGCCTTCCGTTTCATTCAGGGCGAGCTGGAAACCCTAAAGATCTACATGGAGGACGACCGCAGCAGCTATCTGGTGGAATCCGATGTTCAGGCCGACGGTCTGCCCAACTACATCATCCATTTCATCGGTGCCAATTCCTTCGATCACCCTTACACCTTGAAGCTGATCGACGCGGGGCTGGCCTTGGGCAACGTGGCCTACATGTCGTACAAGGCCTATTACAAACGGGTGCGGCCCTCGGTGCTGCGGCCGGGGCTGACAGTTCCGTTCGGCCCGCCTGCGCATCCGGCGTTTCCGTCCGGCCATTCCTTCCTGGCGCATCTGATCGCGCTGCTGCTGCTGGAAATCCCCGGGCTGTATCAGCGGTTCGGTGTGTCGCGCGATGGCGCGCCATCGGGTGGCGGGCTGTTGCAAAAGCCGGTGTCGGCCGACTTGGCCGGGACGGCGCCGATCAAGTCGCCCTTGTTGCAGATCGCCCACCGCATCGCGGTCAACCGCGAGCGCATCGGCGTGCACTACCCGACGGATTCGCAGGCCAGCCGGCACCTGGCCGCAGGTCTTTGGACCCGGATGCTGAAGCCCAGAAACCAGGTCTCGAACGCCGGAGGGCCGGATTACCGCATTCATTGCCCGACGCTTCTGGCGTTGATCGAAAACGCCAAGACCGAGTGGCCGACCCCCTGGCCCGGCTGATCTGCGGGCAGGCGCAAACCACGTGTGACGATTATTAACGAGGATTCAGTTCATGAAGATTTCACTTATTTTTCACAGATTTGGGCGCCTGGCTGGCGCGGTCTTGCTGATGGGTCAACTTGGGGCGCAGCCTGTTTTTGCGCAGGTTCTGTCGTCCGGCGAAGGGCGTGCCAGCAGCGTCGATCTGGTCGAGGCGGCCCGGACCCTGTCGATGCAGGACGCCTATGCGCGGGCTTTGTTCCTGTATGTCCGGTCCAACCCGGCGGTGATGAACGATCAGCAATTCTATGTCGGACTCGTGTCCTATCTGGTATCGACACAGATCGGGCAAGACTGCCGGAAGGCCTTTGCCAACGAGTTCGAACGCCGGGACTACTATACCCGTGCCTTTCAGGTTCAACCGCAGGTGCAACAGATCATCGCCGGCAAGACCATCCCGCAGCGCTTCGAGGTGAGCTACCGCGTGACGACAAACGAATACGATTTCCAAGCCAGCTCTTTGCCGTTCGGGAACATACGCAGCATCGGCCAGCGGCTCGATCGCATGATCGGTTCGGACAACGCCCAAAGCTGCGCCCACCAGATGTTGCAGGGAACCAACGTCGATGTCCGGGCCTTTCCCTGGCACTTTACGGTCATCGACGAATCCGGCCAATCGCAGGCACCGCAATTTCCTTTCGTCCAGTCCTTGCAACTCAGCCCCGCCGATGCCCGCACCTTGTTCCAGCAATTCGGCCGGCAGCTCTATTCGATCGTGGCCTATCAGGTGCTGGCGGCCTCTGACGGCTCGCACAGGGTGCAGGTGATCCCAACCGATGCCCAGCTTTTCGGGTTGTCGGACACCGCCGTTGTGCGGGTCCAGACCTATGCGCATCCCACGCTCAGCCAGCCGAACTATCTGGATATCGCCAGCCAGCTGACGGTACGGACCGAGCGGCCCCCGCAGCAGCAAGGATATAACGCTTATTCCTACGTTCCGCATCTGGATGTCACGGTGACGCTGCAGCAGGACGGTTTCCGTGCGGTGGCCACGGGCGTCGCGCAGAGCCCGGGAACCGGGGTCACTGCGGGTGGGACCCGGACGATTACCGGGTCGGCTGCGGTTGGGGCGTCGAGCTTCATCATGCGCATGTCCGCGCCGCAGTTGACCGGGCAGGTGCAGGGCCTGCCGGATGTACCCGGAGCGCAGCGTTTCCTGACGGTGTTTGGTGAAATCGATTTCAACAATGTCACCACCAGCAGCGCCCCCATCCTGGGCCAGGCGATGGTGCTGCAGGTTTCGGCCGACGGAACGCTGTCGGAAACGCAGCCTTTCCCGATAACCGGAGAATTCACGCCGCTTCAGGCTTCGGCTCAGGCCGAGCCGGAAACGCCGTCGGCCAGCGAGTGAGCCGGCAGGGGCCGCGTTTCCGCACGGCCCGGCCGTTTCAGTCCAGCGCCGTGGTCTGGTTTGCCACCTCGGTCTGCGGTTGCGGGTTTCCCGAATAGATGTCCAGACTGCTGGGCGCGGACTGTTGCGTCACCTGCTGTGACGCAGGGGCCGTCTGGGTTCCGCTGGCAAACAGGGTGCCGCCCTGCGGAGCCGCGGGTTGCGGGGCCGGCTGTTGTTGCTGCGGGGCCGCCGGTGCGAACAGGTTCTGCTGCTGCGCCTGACCGGGCTGGGTTGGGACCTGCCCGGGTTGGGCGGCCGGGGCTCCGAACAATGTGGTCGTGGCGGGCTGCTGTTGGGTTGGTGCAGCTGTGTACTGACCTTGGTTTGCCGCGGGCTGCTGGCCCTGCGGTGCAAAACCCGATGCCGGTGGCTGAGCTGCCGGGGCGCCAAAAGGCGTCGTGGGTTGCTGACTGGCCGCCCCGAACCCGGCCTGTTGCGTGCCGAAGGGCTGCGTCGGAGCCGTCTGGGCATTGGCTTCGTTCTGCAGATAGAGCGGGGTGGGCAGGCCCGCGGCGGTTCGGGCCATCACCAGCGCCTGGACCGGCGTCACCATGGCCGGGCTGGTCCCGGACTGCGCCAGAAACGCATTGCGCGCGCCGATTGTCCCCGGCCCGTTGGCCCCGTCGATGACGCCGCCGTAATAGCCCAGCGATCGCAGCCCTTCCTGCAACATCATGACTTCGGTCGGGTTTAGATCGCGACGGGCAAGGGCGGGGTTCATGCCCCCGGTCTGGCTCAGCAGCGCAGCATATTGCGGCCGGGTCAACTGGCCGGTCTGGGCCTCGCCGCGCGACGCCTGGAACTGACGGATCACCGCCCGGCTGCGCTTGCCCAGCACGCCGTCGACGGTTCCGATATCGTATCCCAAATCGCGAAAGGCGGTCTGGATCTGGATACGCTCGGCCCGGCTGTACTGGCTGTTCAGGCTGGACGCCGAACCCCCGCTGGATGAATAGCTGCGCTGTGGTTGCGCCTGCTTCTTGGCTTTCTGGTTGTCGGTGATCCCCTTGGTGATCAAGGCCCCGACGATGCCGCCGGCGATGAAGTCACCTGCATCCGCGGCTGCCGTGACGGGCATTGACACCGCCAAGGATGCCGCGACGATTGCGGAAATATGCGTGTTTTTCATGGTCAGGCCCCCAAGCAGCTTTGTGACGAACAGACTTAAATGAATGCCACAATGATACTTGGGATAGGCTTGACGGTCCACTTGTATATCCAAAACGGTGTTCGCCCCCGCGTGGTGCACCGGCCGCAGGCGGGGGAGAATGCCGGGATCAGTGTGCCAGATAGGTTTTCAAGGTCTCGGTGGTGCCTTGGGTCCAGATCATGGTCAGCCACCGCGCAAATGCCTCACGGAACGCGGTGAAATCGGCCAGATCACCATAGTACTGGCGCTGCTCCAACCACACGGTTGGGGTTTCACGCGCTTGTGTCGCGACGGCCACCAGATCGTCCCAGAACGGGTCGTTGGGGTCAATCGGCGTCCCGTCTTCGCGCGTGCCGGCGCACATCCGGGCCCAGAACGCCTCGACCAGCGCCAGCCCCTCGACCGAGGCGCCGGCTGCCTGGGCGTCACGGATCGAGGGCAGCACGAATCCTACATGTCTGGACGAGCCGTCAAAGGCGACCCGGCGCGTGGTGTCGATGATGGCCGGATTGCGGAACCGGTTTTCGATCAGGTCGATGTACTCGGCCACCGAACGTTCGGGCACCGGACGCACGAAAGGGGCGATTTCCTCGGTTTCGACCTTGCTGAAGAACCCGGACACCAGCGGATGCGCCATGCACTCCGCGATCGTGCCCAGGTTCAGGATCTCGCCGACATTGGCAAGAACCTGATGGCCCGCGTTCAGAATGCGCAGTTTCATGACCTCATAGTCATGAACGCGGTCGGTAAAGGTGGCGCCGACCTTGTCCCAATTCGGCCGCCCGGCGCAGAAGGCATCCTCGATCACCCATTGGCGGAAGCTTTCATGGGTGACTGGCGCGGCGTCGTCGATCCCCAGCGCGCGCACCAGCTCCAGCTCGGTCGGACCCGTGGCGGGCACGATGCAATCGACCATCGAGTTGGGGAAGGTACATTGCGTGTCGATCCAGTCGGCCAGATCCGGGTCCGACAGGCGCGCCAGCCCCACCACCGCCTGACGCAGAACCTGCCCGTTGCCAATCAGGTTGTCACAGCTCAGCCCGGTCAGCGGACCGACGCCCGCATCGCGCCGCCGTCGCAGGCCCGCGACGATTGCGCCGAAGGCGGTGCGTGGCCGGTCAGGATTGGCGGCATCGTGTCGGATGTCGGGGTGGTCGGTGTCCAGCCCCTTGGTAACGGGGTGCAAGAAATAGCCGCCCTCGGTCACGGTCAGCGACACGATGCGGATCGCCGGATCGGCCAGCTGCGTGATCAGCGGGCCGTTGTCCTCTTGCGGGGGCAGGTAGTCGATCATCGCGCCGGTCACCTCGGCGCGGCGCTGGCCTTCGGTCAGCTCGACTAGCGTGGTGAGACAGTCCTGCGCCAGCAGCTTGCGCCGCATCTCGGCGTCATAGGCGCGCACGCCGGCGCCGATGATGGCCCAATCCTGCGCCGCGCCCTGCTGCATCAGCCGGTGCAGGTACCAGGCCTGATGCGCGCGATGAAAATTGCCCACCCCGATATGCACGATCCCCGGCGTCAGCGCGGCGCGGTCGTATTCCGGGCGCAGCACGCTGTTGGGCAACGCGCCCAGATTGGCCTGACACAACCGGACCGGTCGGGTATCTGCGGGGCGCTCCACCATCAGCTCATCCAATTTCCACCATCCACGTTGTATGTCTGGGCCACGATGTAATCGGCCTCGGACGAGGCCAGAAACACCGCCATTCCGGTCAGGTCCTCGGCCCGGCCCATCCGGCCGAAGGGCACCGCTTCGCCCACTTCCTTCTTCTTCTGTCCCGGCGCCTTGCCCTCGTATTTGGCAAAGAAGGCATCGACGCCGTCCCAGTGCTCGCCATCCACCACGCCGGGGGCGATGGCATTCACGTTGATCCCGTGTCGGATCAGGTTCAGCCCGGCCGATTGGGTCAGGCTGATCACTGCCGCCTTGCTGGCGCAATAGACCGCCACGAGCGGCTCGCCTCGGCGGCCGGCCTGGCTGGCCATGTTGATGATCTTGCCGCCGGTGCCCTGGTCGATCATGTGTCGCGCGACCGCCTGCAAGGTGAACAGGGTACCGGCGACGTTGATGTCGAACACGCGCTGGTAATCCGCGCGGGTGATTTCCACGATCGGGGCTGCGGTGAAGATCGCGGCGTTGTTGATCAGGATGTCGATCCCGCCCATCCGCGCCACGGCGTCGGCCACGCCCGCCTCGATGCTGTCCTGCTGCGAGACATCCATTTCGACCGCAATCGCCTGAGGCCCGATTTCCCGCGCGGCCTTGCGCGCCTGCGGCACGTCGATATCGGCCAGCGCCACCTGCGCGCCCTCGGCGGCATAGGCGCGGGCAAAGGCCAGCCCTATGCCCCGCGCCGCCCCGGTGATCAGGGCCCGTTTTCCAACCAGCCGGTTCATGCGATCCGTAGCCCCGCCGCGTCGAACCGGTGGATCTTGTCCTCCTCCGGCGTCAGATGGATCGTATCACCGTGGCGCAGGCCGACCTCGCCGCCGGCGCGCACGGTCATCGGCTCGGCGAATCCGTCCACATGGACGTGAAAGAACGTGTCCGAGCCCAAATGTTCGGACACCCCGACCGTGCCCTTCCACAGGCCCTCGCTGGGTGAGGCGGCAATGTGTTCGGGGCGTACCCCGATCGTGTGGGCGCCATGCTTTTCGGCCTCGGGGCCTTCGATGAAATTCATCTTGGGCGAGCCGATGAAGCCGGCCACGAACTTGTTGCGCGGCGCGCGGTACAGCTCGAGCGGCGAGCCCACCTGTTCGATCACGCCTGCCTGCAGGACCACGATCTTGTCGGCCATGGTCATGGCCTCGACCTGGTCATGGGTGACGTAGATCATCGTGGTTTCCAGCCGGTTGTGCAGCTCGGATATCTCCAGCCGCATGCCCACGCGCAGCGCGGCGTCAAGGTTCGACAGCGGCTCGTCGAACAGGAAGGCCGCCGGTTCGCGCACGATGGCGCGGCCGATGGCGACCCGCTGGCGCTGGCCGCCCGACAACTGGCCGGGGCGGCGGTCCAGATAGTCCGTCAGGTTCAGTACCTCGGCCGCTTGTTCCACGCGGCGGTCCTGCTCGGCCTTGTCCAGCCCAGCCATGCGCAGCGGAAAGGCGATGTTCTTGCGCACGGTCATGTGCGGATACAGCGCATAGGACTGGAACACCATGGCCAGGCCCCGCTTGGCCGGCGGCACCGCGGTGGCGTCCTGATCGTCGATCAGGATGCGGCCGCCGCTGACGTCCTCCAGCCCCGCGATCAGGCGCAGCAGGGTGGACTTCCCGCAGCCCGAGGGGCCCACGAACACCACGAATTCGCCGTCGTTGATTTCCAGATCCAGCGGCGGAATGACTTCCACGTCGCCAAAGCTCTTGCTGACTTTCTCAAGTACGATGCGTCCCATGTGTCTTTCCTTACTTCACGGCGCCGAAGGTCAGGCCGCGGACCAGTTGTTTCTGACTGAACCACCCAAGGATCAGGATCGGGGCGATGGCCATGGTCGATGCCGCGCTGAGCTTGGCGAAGAACAGGCCCTCGGGGCTGGAATAGCTGGCGATGAACGCGGTCAGCGGGGCCGCGTCGACGGCGGTCAGGTTCAGGGTCCAGAACGCTTCGTTCCAGGCCAGGATGAAGTTCAGCAGCACGGTCGAGGCGATGCCCGGCACCGCCATCGGCGTCAGGATGTAAAGGATTTCCTCTTTCAGCGTGGCGCCGTCCATGCGCGCGGCTTCCAGGATGTCGCCGGGGATTTCGCGGAAATAGGTGTATAGCATCCAGACGATGATCGGCAGGTTGATCAGCATCAGCACCACAACCAAGCCGGCGCGGCTGTCCAGCAGGCCCAGTTCGATGAAAAGCAGGTAGATCGGGTACAGCACCCCCACCGCCGGCAGCATCTTGGTGGACAGCATCCACAGCAGAATGTCCTTAGTGCGCGCCGAGGGCACGAAGGCCATGGCCCAGGCGGCGGGAACCGCGACGATCACGCCCAGCAGGGTGGACCCGCCCGCGATGATGATCGAGTTCCACAAAAACCGCGTGTAGTTCGAGCGTTCCTGAACCACCGCGTAGTTTTCCAGCGTCCAGTCGAAGTTCAGAAAGATCGGCGGGCTGGCGATGGCCTGGGCCTCGGTCTTGAAGCTGGTCAGGATCGTCCAGAGGATCGGAAAGAAGATCAGCAGGCCGACAGCCCAGGCAAAGGCGGTGTTGATCAGCTTGCGTTGTGTGGTGACGGTACGGGCCATGTCGTCGTCCTCCTCACGCGTCCAGGTTTTTGCCGACGATGCGCATCAGGAAGATGGCGACGATATTGGCAAGGATGATGGCATAGACCCCGCCGGCCGAGCCCAGCCCGACATTTTGGCTTTCCAGCACACGCTGGTAGATCAGATAGGTCAGGGTGCGGGTGCCGAAGGCACCGCCGGTGGTCACGAAGATCTCGGCGAAGATCGACAGAAGGAAGATCGTCTGGATGAGGATGACGATCGTGATCGCGCGGCTCAGATGCGGCAGTATGATGAAAAAGAAGCGTTTCAGCGGCGGCGCACCATCCATTTCGGCGGCCTCCAGCTGTTCGCTGTCCAGCGACTGGATCGCGGTCAGCAGGATCAGGGTGGCAAAGGGCAGCCACTGCCAGGACACGATCATGACGATCGATGGCATCGACGCCTCGGACAGCCACGAGATCGGCTCGGCCCCGAAGAACCGCCACAGATGGGCGAACAGGCCGTTGACCGGGTCCATGAACATGTTCTTCCATACCAGCGCCGAAACGGTGGGCATCACGAAAAACGGGGCAATTACCAGAATGCGCACGACGCCCTGACCCCACATCGGCTGATCCAGCAGCAGAGCCAGCAGGATGCCCAGAACTACGGTAATGGCCAGCACGCCACCCACGATCACGAGCGTCGCTTGAACGGCGGGCCAGAATGAACTTGAAGTCACGAAGCGGACGTAGTTGTCGAACCCCACCCAACCCAGGTCGCCGCCGCGCAGCGGCAGGTATTTCTTGAAGGAAAAATACAGCGTCATCGTCAGCGGAACCAGCATCCAGCCCAGCAACAGGACCACGGCGGGGGCCATCATCAGGCGTGCGACGGATCGGGAGTGTTGAGTTGCCATGACGCAAGACCTCTCTGTTCAGGCGGCTTGTTGCCTGCGAGACTAACACGGGTTGTGGAAGGGGGAGAGCGGGGGACAGAAACCTGCCCACCCGCCGGGAGGAGGCCTCAGTACCCTGCGGCTTCCATTTCTTCGGCCGTGAAGGCCTGCGCCTTGGCCAGAGCTTCGTCAACCGACTGCTGTCCGGCATAGACCGCCGAGAATTCCTGGCTCACCTGGGTGGCGATGCCCGCGAATTCGGGGATGGCGACGAACTGGATCCCGGTATACGGCGTCGGCTCGACGCAGCAGTTTTCCGGATCGGCCGCAAGGATCGACTTCAGCGTCATCTGCGCGAAGGGGATGTCCTTGTAGTCGGGGTTCTCGTACAGCGAGGTGCGCGCACCCGGCGGAACGTTGGCCCAGCCCTCGTTCTCGGCGACCAGCTCGATATAGTCTTTCGAGGTGGCCCATTCGATGAACTGCTTGGCGGCGTCCTCTTTCTGGGTGCCGGCGGGGATGGCCAGGGCCCAGGCCCACAACCAGTTGGCGCGTTTGTCAACGCCTTCCGAGTTCGGCGCCAGCGCAAAGCCAACCTTGTCGGCCACGGTCGAGTCGTTGGGGTTGGTCACAAAAGACGCCGCAACGGTGGCGTCGATCCACATGCCGCATTTGCCCTGCTGGAACAAAGACAGGTTCTCGTTGAAGCCGTTGGTGGCATACCCGGCGGGGCCGGATTCGCTCATCATGTCGACGAAGAAGGTCAGCGCCTCTTTCCACTCGGGCTGATCGAACTGGGGTTTCCAGTCTTCGTCGAACCAGCGCGCGCCGAACGAGTTCGCGGTCACGGTGATGAAGGCGCCACCCTCACCCCAGCCGGCCTTGCCGCGCAGGCAGATCCCGTTGATGTCGTTCTCGCGGTCGGTCATCTTGGCCGCCGCCTCGCGGATGAACTGCCAAGTCGGCGCCTCGGGCATCTCCAGACCGGCCTTCTCCATCAGGTCGGTGCGGTACATGATCATCGAGCTTTCGCCGTAGAACGGTGCCGCATACAGCGTGCCGTCGTGGCTGAGGCCGCCGCGCATCGCGGGCAGGATGTCGTCCACGTCATATTCTGCCGACATGCCGTCCAGCGGCACAAGCCAGCCGTTCGCGCCCCAGATCGGCGTTTCGTACATGCCGATGGTCATGATGTCGAACTGGCCGCCCTTGGTCGAGATGTCGGTGGTTACACGCTGGCGCAGAACGTTTTCTTCCAGCGTGACCCATTCCACTTCGTGGCCGGTCGCTTCGGTGAACTTGTCGGTGTATTTCTGCATGCGGATCATGTCGCCGTTGTTGACGGTGGCGATCGTGATCGTTTCGGCAGACGCCACGCCGGCGGTCAACGCCGCGGCACTTGCCGCCCATAGAACGGATTTCAGGTACATTCTTTCCTCCCTGGTGTCGAATTACCTAAAGGAAAGCATCGTGAATTAATTGTCGCGCGTCAACTAAAATTTTACGCGCGTAAAATAGTGTCGAGAATCAGGCCGAACTCCGCAATATCAGGCGCGCGGGAAACAGCGTTTCGGTGCGCGCGCTCAGCCGTCCGCCGCCCTCGACCAGTTGCGTCAGCGTCTCAACGGTGCGATTCGAAACCGCGTTGTAGTCATGCGCCGCGGTGGTCAGCGACGGGCAGGTGAACTTGGAAAACGGATGGTCGTCATGCGATGCGACGCGCAGGTCGCAGTCGTCGCCCAACCCGACCCGCAGGCCCTTTTCATAGCAGGCAGACAGGAACCCGATGGCCAGCCGGTCATTGCTGCACAGAATGGTGCGCGAGGGCAGGCTAGGCTGTTCCAACAGTTTGAATGCGCCTTGGCGTCCGATTTCCTCGAATCCCCAGCCGCGACCGTCGACCTTGATCACCTGCGGCTCGAAGCCCAGGCTCTCCATCTTCTTGACATAGGCGATGCGGCGCTTGTTGGCGTTGGGGTTGGCGGGGTGCCGCATCTCGAAGAACGCGGGCGGCTCGCCGCTGCGGCACAGGTAATCGACGGTCTGTTCGATGAAGCTCGCGTTGTCCGACCCGACAAAGGCGGCGCCCATGCCTTCCAGGTTGCTGTCGAACAGGATGGTGGGGATGTCCTTGCAGAATTTCTCGATGAACGACCGGTCGGAGTCGCGCCCCAGCGGCGCCAGCAGCACGCCCGCCGGCTTCAGCGCGCGCAGGCTGTCGAGAATCTCGGTCTCCTGCACTGGGTCGCCATAGGCGCTGTAGAGCGTCGGACGGAACCCGGCCTCGATGCATTTTTCCTCGATGTTGCGGGCGATCTCGGCAAAGAACGGGTCGGCCAGGTAGGGCACCACAATGCCGACATTCTTGGTCAGCTTGCGGTTCTGGTTCATGGCAAAGATGTTGGGGCGATAGTCGAAACGTTCCAGCGCCTGTTCGATCCGTTCCCGGGTCGACCGCCGGACGCTGTCGGGATCGTTGAAATATTTCGAAACCGTCGGGCGCGATATCCCGCTGACCGCCGCAAACTCCTCCATGTTCCGGATTTTTCTGGGTGCCATGCCTTGCCTCTGGCGCGGGGCCAGGCCCGCGCCACTGTGAATTTGTCGGTGTTTTACCTTTTCTTATCGCGCGACAAATTTCAACGGCAGAGTTCCGGGACGGCCATTCGGGTCAGATCAGCATCTCGAGCCGGGCGCCGGGGAAGCGTTGCAGAGCCGATGCGATCCGGTCCGCAGGCAGCAGGCACAGCGCGGTCGACAGCCCGTCGGCGCGGCTGTCGATGGCGGCGATTTCGCCCATGTCGACCAGCTCATCGGTCAGCCCCTGCGCCCTGCGCGATGCCATTCAGCATCAGCGCCCGCGCCCGTTCCACCTCGGCATCCGGTGCGCCGGCGGCCAGCGCCATCCACAGCGGTTGAACGATCGGGTCGAATGCGACGCCGGTCGCGTCATACAGGGCGGCGCTTTGGGTCAGCACCTGTAGCAGTTCCGGCGCCGGGGCGGGCAGGGTGCCGTCGCGGTTAAGGAGCAGGTGCGAGTCGGGACGGTACAGGCTGAAGATGTTCTCTAGCCGGTCCAGTTCGGCCTCGAGCGCGGCAATGATCGGCGCGGCTTGTGTGTCACTCAGTCCGACCAATTGCAGGCCAGCGGGCGGCTCCAGAGCGGTACCGCGCCAGCGGGCAACCGGTGCGGCGCGCGCCACGGTCGGCAAGGCCGCACAGGCGGCCGAGATGGTCAGGAAACAGCTGCGGGACAGGCGGGTCATGCGCTGGTGTCCCAGCTGGAACAGCTCAAGGTCCAGACCGGGGCACAACGGGTGGCCGAGTTCCTTTTGAACCTGTGTGACTGCGACGGGGGCGCCTGCGTCGTGGAATCGCTCTATGACAAGATGCTGATCGCCGGTCGTCTGGGCATGAAGCCCGACAGCCTGGGCCGTGCGTTTTCACGGCTCAAGGCGGTGGGGTGAAGATCAACCGCAACCACGCGGAAATCTCGGATATTCCGCTGCTGCGCGACTATGCCGACAGCGATCCGGCCGAGAACTGGGCGCGCTAGGTCACTGCGTTGCGACCCGGCCCGAAGGCGCGCCGGTTCGGCGCGTCTTTTTTTCTGTAAGATTCTATTGTACACAAATTGTATTCTATTGTAGCGTCCCGGAAAAGCGCCATGCACAAGGGACGAAGATGACACCCGTGTTCAGATTTCAGGGGATCTATACCCCGGTGGTGACGCCCTATGCGGATGATTTCAGCGTCGATTGGGATGCGCTGGCCGAGGTGATCGAATACCTGGTCGAGAATGGCGTGCACGGGATGATCTCGGGCGGGTCCACGGGCGAAAACTATGCCCAGACCGTTGATGAAAGGCTGGAACTGGCGCGTTTTACCCACCAGCGATTGAAGGGTCGGCTGCCTTTGGTGGTCGGGACCGGCGCGATGATGACGCCGGATTCGATCGCGTTGGCCCAAGGCGCGCGCCAGATCGGGGCCGATGCCATCCTGCTGGCCAGCCCGCCCTATTCGGTGCCGACAGACCGGGAAAACGCCCTGAATGCGCTGGCCATCGACAAGGCGGCCGATTTGCCGGTGATGCTGTATAATTATCCGCATCGCACCGGCACGATGATGGGGGCCGAGTTCCTCGACCGTGTGGGGCGCAGCCGCAATTTTTGCGGCATCAAGGAAAGCTCGGGCGACATCAACCGCGTACATATGCTTGCGCGGGACTATCCGCATATTCAGCTGGGCTGCGGCATGGACGATCAGGCGCTGGAATTTTTCGCCTGGGGTGCGCCCTTCTGGGTCTGTGGCGGGTCGAACTTTCTGCCGCGCGAGCATGTGGCGCTGTATGAGGCCTGCGTGCTGCAGGGCGATTTCACCAAGGGCCGCCGGATCATGTCGGCGCTGATGCCGTTGATGCGGGTGCTCGAACAGGGCGGCAAGTTCATCCAGACCATCAAGCATGGGGTCACGATGAACGGCATCCCGGCGGGCGCGGTACGGTCGCCTCTGAAGGGGCTGAACAAGGATGACAAGCGCGCGCTGGAACAGGTGACCCGCGTGCTGAAACGCAAGATCGCAGACATCATGGCGGAGGGCTGAGGCATGGGCTTGCTGACACGGGACGAATACGCATCCATCGCCGCCGGGCTGGACCTGCCCACCGGCGCCTTCATCGATGGCGGCTATCGCCCGGCGATCTCGGGCGCGGTGTTTCCCACGGTGAACCCGGCTACCGGCGCGGTGCTGACCGAGGTCGCGGCCTGCGACGCCGCCGATGTGGACCTGGCCGTGGAAAAGGCGCGCGAGTCCTTCGATGACGGCCGCTGGTCGCGCCTGCATCCGTCGGCGCGCAAGGATGTGTTGATCCGCCTGGCCAAGCTGATGACCCGTAATGCCCGCGAACTGGCGGTCATGGAAAGCATCGACAGCGGCAAGACCATCTTTGACTGCGAAACCGTGGATGTGCCCGAGGCGATCCACTGCCTGAAATGGCATGCCGAGGCGATTGACAAGATTTACGATCAAGTCGCGCCTGCCAGCGACGACCACATCGCGATGATCTTGCGCGAACCGATCGGGGTGGTGGGGTTGGTGCTGCCGTGGAACTTCCCCTTGCTGATGCTGGCCTGGAAAATCGGCCCGGCGCTGGCGGCCGGGTGCTCGGTGGTGGTGAAGCCGGCGATGGAAACCCCGCTGACTGCCCTGCGTCTGGCCGAACTGGCCGTCGAGGCCGGGCTGCCGCGCGGTGTTTTGAACGTGGTTCCGGGTGGCGGCGCCGAGGTGGGCGAACCCATCGGGCGGCACATGGATATCGACATGGTGTCCTTCACCGGCTCGACCGTGACGGGCAAGAAATTCCTGTCCTATGCCGCCGAAAGCAACGCCAAGGAGGTAGTGCTGGAAATGGGCGGCAAGAACCCGGCCATCGTCATGGAGGATGCCGAGAACCTCGATCGGGTTGCCGCCCATGTGGTGAACGGGGCGTTCTGGAACATGGGCGAGAATTGCTCGGCCACGTCGCGCCTGATCGTGCACCGCGCGGTCAAGGCCGACCTACTGGAGCGCATCGCCCACCACGCCCGCCAGTGGACTGTGGGCGATCCGCTGGACCCTGCAACCCGGCTGGGCGCGCTGGTCAGCAAAGACCATTTCAACAAGGTCTGCGGCTATCTGGACAAGGCGCCTTCAGTCCTTCTGGGCGGCAAGGCTGAAAATGGGTTCGTCGAGGCAACCGTGGTCGAGCTGCCGGACAATGACGCGCCGCTGGCGCGCGAGGAAATCTTTGGGCCCGTTCTGTCGGTGATCGAGGTCGCGGGGTTCGACGAGGCCATCGCGATGGCCAATGACACGCCATATGGGCTCTGCGCGTCGCTGTTCACCGCCAACGCCAAGCGCGCGCTGCGCGGCGCCCGCGCGATCCGGGCCGGGACCGTGACGGTGAACAGTTTTGGCGAGGGCGACATCTCGACCCCGTTCGGCGGCTACAAGCAGTCGGGTTTTGGCGGTCGGGACAACGGGCTGCACGCGCATGACCAGTACGCGCAGCTGAAGACGCTGTGGATCGACCTGTCGGATGATGCCGACGAGGCGGTGGATTGACGCGGTTCAGCGCTTGCCGCCTGCCGGTGCAGCGCGGCCCGGCTGCGTGGAATGCCCTGCTGGGCCCGCAACCTCCCGCGCGGCAGCTTTCGGGCAATATCACCTCAGATTTCACCATCGTGGGCGCAGGCTTTGCCGGCCTGTCTGCGGCGCGGCGTCTGCGGCAGCTGGTGCCCGATGCGCGGATCGTGGTGCTTGAAGCCGGGCGCGTGGCGGAAGGCGCGGCGGGGCGCAACTCGGGCTTCATGATCGATCTGCCGCATGATCTGGCCTCGGACGACTATGCCGGGGCGGGCGATGACCGGGCGATGATCGGGTTGAACCGGCAGGCAATCGCTTTCGCTCACGCGGCGGTCGAGGAGTACGGCATCGACCCCAACTATTTCGATCCAGTGGGCAAAGTGAACGGCGCGGCCAGCCCGGCGGGACATGCGCACAACCAAAGCTATGCCCGCCATCTGGACAGCCTCGGCGAGCGGTCCGAGATGCTGGACCGGCATCAGATGCAGGAACTCACCGGGTCCGGGCACTATGTATCGGGGTTGTTTACGCCGGGCACGGTCATGCTGCAGCCGGCGGGCTATGTGCGCGGTTTGGCGGCGGGGCTGGCGGCCGATGGGGTGCAGATTTTTGAACACGGCGCGGTCACGGGGTTCCAGCGCGACGGGGCGGGCTGGCGCGTGCAGACCGCGCGCGGGCAGGTCTCGACCGGCCGGCTGATCTTGTCGGTGAACGGTCACCTGGAAAGTTTCGGTGTCGAACGTGGTCGTCTGATGCAGCTGTTTCTGTTCGCGGCGATGACGCGAGAACTGGACGCTGATGCACTGGCCCGGCTGGGTGGTCAGCCGCGCTGGGGCGTGACCCCGTCCGATCCGATGGGCACCACCATGCGCCGGATCGACACCGGGCAGGGTGGCGACCGGATCATTGCCCGCACCTGTGCGGTGCTGCGCCCGGGCATGGAGGCGCGGGCATCTGACCTGCGGCGCGCGGCTGCGGTGATGCGGCGCAAATTCGACCGGCGCTTCCCGCCGTTGCGCGGCATCGCGATGGAGTACGAATGGGCCGGTCATCTGTGCCTTAGCCTGAACGGCGTCTCGGTCACCCGCGAGATCGAGACCGGCGTTTATTCAGCCTGCGTCCAGAACGGGTTGGGCACCGCGCGCGGCACATTGACCGGGATCGCCGCGGCCGAAATGGCCTGCGCCGTGCGGTCCGGGATCAGCGAGCATTTCGGAGCCGAGGATCGGCCCAGACGCCTGCCGCCCCGGCCGTTGTCTGAGATCGGGGCCAACATGGTGCTGCGATGGAAGGAATGGCGCGCGCGCGACGAATGAAAAAGGCCCGCCTGACAGGCAGGCGGGCACGTGGTGTGTTTCCTAATAATGCTGGTTCAATTCGTCGGCGGCGGGAATTTCCCGCTCGCGCCGGGCAATGTAATCGCGTAGCGCCTCGTCGATGGCCGGGTCCAGCCGGGGCTCTTGATACTCGGCCAGCAGCTTGCGGGCGTGGTTCAGGGCGCGCTCGGTGATCTCGACCTCGCCCTCGGCCACCCATTGCTCGATCGAGTTGTTGTCGAACAGTTCGGGCATGAAGAACGCCTCCTGGAAGTTCTCCTGCGTGTGCGGGTGGCCCAGGTAGTGCCCGCCCGGGCCGATATCCGACACCGCCGCGACGGCCTGATCGAAATCGTCCCATTTCGGCCCCTCGGCCATGCGATGGGCCATGGCGCATTGTTCGGCATCCACTAAGAACTTTGCGACGGAACAATGCATCCCGGCCTCGTTCCAGCCCGCCGAATGCCAGATGTAGTTTGCCCCGGCATGGATCACCGCCGACAGCGTGGTCGCGGATTCGTACCCCGCCTGCGCATCGAATGTCTTGGCCCCGCCCAGCGTGTTCGAGCTGCGCCACGGCACGCCGTAATGCCGGGCCATCTGGCCGATCATGAAGTTCATCAGGCTGATCTCGGGCGTGCCCGCCATCGGCGCGCCGGATTTCATGCTGACGGTCGACAGGTAATGGCCGTAGATCGCCGGACAGCCGCGCCGGATCACCTGCGTGTAGGCCAGCGCGCTCAGCGCCTCGGCGTTCAGCTGCGCGACCGTCGCCGGCACGCTGGCCGGCGTGTTCGCCCCGCCCAGCACGAAGGGCGAGCATAGCACCGGCTGATTGCGGCGACAGAAGGCGCGCATCGCCCCCAGCATGGTCTCGTCCCAGACCAGCGGCGAGTTGCCGTTGCAATTGCCGGTGGTGACCGGGTGATCCTCCATGAACTCCTCGCCGAACAGGATGGCGCACATCTCCATCACGTCTTCGGCGTTCTTGGGCGAGGTGGTCATGCCCATGAAGGTCTTGTCGGAATATTTCATCGACGAATAGGTGATGCGCAGATGGCGCTGACTGATCGGGTGGTCATAGGGCTCGACGATGTGGTGGGCCGAGGAATGCAGCGCCGGAAGCATGTGGCTGAGCTTGTGGAACATCGCCAGATCGTCCAGCGTCGGGTTGCGCCGCACGTCATCCAGATCCCGCAGGAAGGGCGCCCCGGTCATCGGCACGAAAATCGCGTGCCGCCCGCCCAGCCGCACGTTCTTTTTCGGGTCGCGGGCGTGATAGGTGAAATCCGTCGGGATGGTCGCGATCAATTCGCGGACCAGCCCGCGATCAAGATACACCCGCTCGCCGTCGACTTTGGCACCAGCCGCCTTCCAGTCGGCCAGCGCGATCGGGTCGCGGAACTGCACGCCCACGTTTTCGAGGATATCCATCGACGCCGCGTCGATCCGCTCGACCTGTGACCCGTCCATCACTTCGCACAGCGGGATGTTGCGGGTCAGGCCCGGCAACATGTCAAAGCTGGGTGCGGTGCGCAGGGCGCGGCGGGCGGCGCGGCCTCCGTTGCGGACGCGGGTTGCGGTCTGGGTCATTCTGGGCCTCCTTTGGTACCAGTCTGACCGCCGACCGGGGGCGCGACCTGCAGGATTGCGAAATACTGTTGCGGAATGCGACATCTGACCCGTGCATTGCCTGCAACAGCTGCTAAGCTGCGCTCCGCAGGATCAGGAACAATGCACAGAGCAGACCGAGAATGAATTCCGCCACATCTGAAACCGCCCGGCTTGAGGGTGAATACGACTATATCATCGTAGGCGCGGGTACCGCGGGCTGCGTGCTGGCCAACCGGCTGACCGAGGACCCCAAAACACGGGTTCTGCTGCTCGAGGCGGGCAAGTCGGACAATTACCATTGGGTCCACATCCCGGTGGGGTATCTGTACTGCATCGGCAATCCGCGCACCGACTGGATGATGAAAACCGCGCCCGAGCCGGGGCTGAACGGGCGGTCGCTGGTCTATCCGCGCGGCAAGGTGCTGGGCGGGTGCAGCTCGGTCAACGGGATGATCTACATGCGCGGGCAGGCGGCCGACTATGACCATTGGCGGCAACTGGGCAACGCGGGCTGGGGCTGGGAAGACGTGCTGCCCTATTTCCTGAAATCCGAAGATCACCATGCCGGCGACAGCGAAATGCACCGGGCCGGCGGCGAATGGAAGGTTCAGAAACAGCGGTTGAGCTGGGAGATTCTGAAGGCCGTGCAGGATGGCGCGCGCGAGATCGGCATCCAGCCGCGCGCCGATTTCAATGACGGCAACAACGAAGGCTCGGGGTTTTTCGAGGTCAACCAGAAGAACGGCGTGCGCTGGAACACGGCCAAGGGATTTCTGCGACCCGCGATGAAACGGCCCAACCTGCGGGTCCTGACCGAGGCCGAGACGCTGGGCCTGATCCTCGAGGGCAAGACCGTGCGCGGCGTACGCTTTGCCCTTGGCGGCACCGAATACTGGGCCTTGGCCAGGGCAGAGGTTCTGTTGGCGGCGGGGTCGATCAACTCGCCCAAGCTGCTGGAACTGTCGGGGATCGGCGACCCCCAGGTGCTGGCGGCGCACGGAATCGCGGTCCAGCATGAAAGCCCGGGCGTGGGGGCGAACCTGCAGGACCATCTGCAGATCCGTACCGTGTTCAAGGTGCAGAACGCCAAAACTCTGAACACCATGGCCAACAGCCTGTGGGGCAAGGCGCGCATCGCAGCGCAATACGCCCTGACCCGGTCGGGTCCGATGGCGATGGCGCCCAGCCAGTTCGGCATGTTCACCAAATCCGACCCGATGCTGGCCACGCCGGATCTGGAATATCACGTGCAGCCGCTGTCGACCGACCGGCTGGGCGATCCGCTGCATCCGTTCCCCGCGATCACCGTCTCGGTCTGCAATCTGCGGCCCGAAAGCCGGGGGCACTGCCACATCACCACGCCCGATCCGAAGGCCCAGCCCGAGATCAGGTTGAATTACCTCTCGGCCGAGCGTGACCGGCAGGTGGCCGTCAAATCCGTGCAGCAGGCACGGCAGGTGATGGCGGCGCGGGCTCTGGCACCCTATAATCCGCAAGAGGTTCTGCCCGGCCCCGAGATCAACGATCAACAGGGTCTGCTGGATGCGGTGGGCGACATCGCCACCACGATCTTTCACCCGGTCGGCACCTGCCGCATGGGCAGTGACGCCGCCGCGGTGGTCGATCCACAGTTGCGCGTGCGGGGGCTGGAGGGGCTGCGGGTGATCGATGCCTCGGTTATGCCGAAGATCGTCTCGGGCAATACCGCCTCGCCCGTGATCATGATCGCGGAAAAGGCTGCCGACATGATCCGCGGACGGGCATGATAAAGGTACATGGGGAATGCGCCACGGCCCGCCGGACATAAATGAGCGCCTGCCTCATCAACCGGAAATGCTGAACCGACGCAGGGCACATTGATTTTTGAACACCGGTCGCTGAACGCGACAAAATGGGCCAGCCCGTTCATGGCGGGCGCAGGGGGTGCGGCCGGGTTGCTGGCAAACTCCGACGCGCTGTTGCTGAACGGGCTGTTCTCGGGGCTCAATTTCGCAACGGCTCTGGTGGCGGGATGGGTCGCCGCCCCGATCCGGCGCGCCCCGGACCAGAACCGCGCCTTCGGATACGAGATCGACGAGTCCGTCTACGTGATGTTCCGCAGCCTGTTGTTATTCGGGATCATCGTGATGGCGGCCGGTTCGGCGGTGAATCGTCTGCTGGCCTATGCCAAGACGGGCGAAGCCGTGCCGGTGGTTCTGGAATGGATCCTGATCTATGCCGGGGCGATGGCGGCGATCTGCCTGGCGTTGTTCGCCTATCAGCGCTGGAACTGGCGCCGCACCGGCAAGACCAGCGATCTGCTGCGGGTCGAGGCCCGGGCCGCGATGGTCGACGGAGTGCTGAGCCTTGGGGCCGGGTTGCGTTGACATTGGCCTCTGACCCGCACCTTGGCCCGGCCCCGCGCGCTCAGTAATCGGCGACCAGCAGGAATTCGGGCGCGGTGTCTTCCTCGATCGTGGCAAAGCGCGGGATGGGCTGTTCGAACACGTTGTCGGTGCGGTCGTCATTGACGGTCGAGACCTCGCCGATCAGACAATCGCCCTTTTCCGCCCAGAAGGCGTGCCAGATGCCGGGCATCAGCGTGACGCTTTCGCCCGGCTTCAGGCGCAGATGCTCGCCCGGCTGGATGGTCACCGGGCAGGCGTCGCTGGGTACGGTAACAGGGGTGTCGCGGTCGATGCTGCCATCGGGGGCCGAGGCGTAGATCTCCATCACCAGATCGCCGCCGCCGCGGTTGATGATGTCCTCGGCCTTGACGATGTGGCGATGCATCGGCGACAGCTGTTTGTCACGCGAAATCAAAAGCTTCTCGGCATAGAGCATGCCCCGTCCTGCGCTCAGGTCCTTTTCGTCGCCATTGCGCAGGGTGAACAGGAACAGGCCCAGCTCGTCGAACTTGCCCTGGCCGTAATCGGTGATGTCCCAGCCAAGGCCGCGGGCGCGGATGCCGGCGGCCTGCGGGCTGCGCATCTGCTCGGGCGTCCAGTCGGCAAAAGGCGGCAGGGCAAAGCCGAACGAATTGATGAAGTCCTGTGCCTCTGCCTTGATGCGGTTGATCTCGGATCGTTTCATATCGGTGCTTTCGATGACTTACAGCTCGTGCGCCCAAGGCGGGTTGGCCCCGGCGCGGGATACGGTGACGGCGGCGACCTTGCCGCCCAGTTCCAACGCGGCGCGCAGGTCGTCGGGCGAGATCGCGCGGAGCGCCTGTTTGGTCAGCAGCCCGGCGCGGTGCAGTTGCGCCAACACCCCGGCGTTGAACGTGTCGCCCGCGCCCACCGTATCGACGACCTGAACCGGCGTGACCGGCGCCGTAACCGTGCGGCCATCGGCCAGATACCCGGTCGCGCCCTGGCTGCCGCGCGTGACGATCACCACGGCGGGGCCGGCCTGCAGCAGCAGCGGCACCTTTTCTTCCAGCGTTTCGGGGCCTGGGACGATCCAGTCCAGATCTTCGTCCGAGACCTTGACGATATCGGCCTGCGCGATCATCCGGTTCAGCCGGGTGCGATAGCGGGTCTGGTCTTGGATGAAGCCGGGGCGGATGTTGGGGTCGATCATCACTGCGCGCTCGGCCCCGTGGCGGTCCAGCAGGGCGGCATAGGCATCGGCGCAGGGCTCGCAGGCCAGGCTGATGCCGCCGAAATACAGCGCCGAGGTCGCGGTCAACTGGTCCGGCATATCCTCGGGGCGCAGCATCCGCCCGGCCGAGTTTTCATCGACGAAGGAATAGGTGGCGTGCCCGTCCTGCAGTTGCACGAAGGCCAGCGTGGTCGGACGATCCGAAAGAACAACCTGCGAGCCATCCACATGACTGTCTTTCAGAGCCTGCGCCAATTGCTGGCCGAACATGTCGCTCGACAGCCCGGTCAGCATTCCGGCAGGCGCACCCAGCCGGCCCAGGGCGATGGCCGTGTTGAACACCGCGCCGCCCGAATGTGGCACGAAACCTTGCGCGCCCGAAACCGTCGGTTCCGCGATCATGTCGATCAGGGCTTCGCCACAGCACAGGATCATGTCCCGGCTCCTTCCTTCTGCAAAGATCAGGCGGTGAATTTACCGCGCGAGCGCATTTTTGCAGAAGTTGTTAGCGCCAACAATGCCAAATTCGGCCTGTTTCGAGACATAAACGCCAAAGCCCTGCCGCAGCGCGTCGAACCGGCCTCCGGCGTTGAAGGTCGTCAGGAAGTCGTCACCGAACAGCCAGCGGTTCTTGTCGGCCACGCCGCCCACCAGGAAGACGCCGCCGGTGGGCATCACGGTCACGGCCATGTCGCCCATTACAGCGCCCAGATGGGTGGTGAACATCTGCGCGGCGCGCGCGGCCAGCGGGTCGGATCCGTCGCGCGCGGCCTGCAGGATGTCCTTGGCGGGCAGGACGGGCGTTTCGGGCTGGCCTGCGGCCATGCCCATAGCGCGATACAGGATCGGCAGGCCGGTGCCGCTGAGGAACATCTCGGCCTCGAGCGTCAGGCTGTCGCCAAAGAAACACTCGGGCGCGATCCGGCGGGCGGCTTCGAACACGTCCACTTCATCGCGGGTGCGGGGCGACAGGCCGACATGGCCACCCTCGCCCGAGACGGTGTGATAGTGGCCTTCGGAATACAAAAGCGCGCCGACGCCCAGCCCGGTGCCGGGGCCGACCACCAATCGGGTGCCTTTGGGCGGGGTCGGTTCGCCCTGCAGGGCCTGCACGTCATCGCCCGTGATCTCGGCCACCGACCACGCGGCGGCAGTAAAGTCGTTGATGACAAAGGTGTGGTCCGCGCCGGTGGCCGTGGCGATGTCGGCCTCGGACAGGTCCAGATTGGCATTGGTCAGACGGATCGTGCCATTGCGCACCGGGCCCGCGCCCGCGGCGACCACGGCGCGCGGCGGCGTTCCGATCTCGGCGCACAGGTCGTGCAGGGCGGCCAGAAACTCGGGCAGGGTGCCGGTGGGCGATTTGCGCAGATCGGTGAGCGTGCCATTGGTGACGACCCCCAGCCGCGTGTTGGTGCCGCCGATATCGGCCACGAGGTTCCAGTGGTCGTGCATTGCGCCCCTGGGCTGCGCCATCGGAACCGAGACCGGATCGCCCTGGGCCAAAGCGGCCTGCATCGCCCGGAACGACGCCTTGGGGCGCCGTTCCAGCGTTTCGAAATCGACATCGACCAAGCCGAACCGCTTTTCGTATCCCAGCGCCCATTCGTAGTTGTCCAGCAGCGACCAGATGAAATAGCCCTTGACCGGAACGCCCTGATCCAGCGCGTCCTGCACCGCAGCCAGATGCTGATTCAGATAGTCGATACGGTCGTCATCCTGCTGCCGCTCGGGGCTGGCCATGCCGTTTTCGGTGACATAGATCGGCAGATCGCCTGTGTAGTCCCGGGCCGTACGGGTCAGGAACCGGGTCAGCGCGCTTGGCTCAATCTCCCACCCCATCTGCGTCTTGGGCAGGGGGCCGGGCACTTCTTGCAGGCTGGGCCAGGGCGTGTCGGCGGGTGCGATCAGCTTGCGGGTATAGTAGTTCAACCCGCACCAGTCGACCGGCGTGCCGATCGTGTCGAAATCATCCTGCCACCCGTCGGGCAGGTGGGCCTGCAGCCCCTGCAGGACGTTCTCGGGGTAGGCCTTGTTGAACACGCCGCCCAGGAAGAACCGGTTGTAGATGCTGTCATACAGATCGGCGGCTTCGCGGGCCTCGGGGGTTTCATCGGCGGGTTCGGCCCATTCCAGGTTGAACACCGCGCCCAGGTTCGACATGCCAAGGCCCCGCATGGCCTGAATCGCGCGGCCATGGGCCAGAAGGACGTGATGCATGGCGCGGGCCGTGGCGCGGATGTCGCGCAGGCCGGGGGCGTGGTGGCCTTCGAAATGGCTCAGCCAACTGACGCACCAGGGCTCGTTGATCGGCGCGACGCTGTACATGCGGTCGCCGATGCGGCCCATGATGATCTCGGTGAAATCGGCGAACCAGTTGGCGATGTCGCGGTTGCGCCAGCCGCCCAGGTCGGCCAGGGCTGAGGGCAGCTCCCAATGGTACAGCGTGGCGCAGGGGCGGATGCCGCGTTCCAGCAGGGCGTCGGCCAGCCGGTCATAATAGTCCAGCCCGGCCTGGTTCACCGGCCCGCGCCCTTCGGGCAGCACGCGCGCCCAGCTGGTGGAAAAGCGATAGCAGTCGAACCCGGCCTCGCGGATCAGGTCGAAATCCTGTTCGAACCGGTGCAGGTGGTCGCAGGCCAGATCGCCGTTTTCGGCGCGCACCACGTTGCCGGGCGTGGCCGCGAAACTGTCCCAATGGGTCGGGCCGGCGCCGCCCTGTGCGTGGCCTTCGATCTGATAGGCCGAGGTTGCGACACCAAAGAGGAAGTCTTTGGGGAAATCAGCACGGGTGTATTTCATGTTCAGAACCTGTTGGGGGCGGGACCAGTCGAGCCGCCGACTACCAGTTCGGCCTCGAGCAATCTAGTCTTGGTCGGGTCGTGGGGCGCGCGGATGCGCTCGATCAGCATCTCGGCGGCCAGTTCGCCGGCGTGGCGCACCGAAGACCGGGTGGCGGTAAAGATCGGAACGTCCTGCCCGTTCTTCAGATAGGACAGGTCGTCGTCATGGGCGATCACCGATACGTCGCGGCCCATCTTCAGCCCGGCCTCGTCCAGCGCGCGCCGCACCCCGATGGCCGAGATCATAGACGAGGTCAGGATCGCGGTCGGTGGATCGTCCAGCCGCAGCATGTCTCGGGTTTCGTGGTGGCCATAGACTTCGGTCATCTCGGCGCTGCGCATCAGGGCCGGGTCGGGCGACAGGCCGGCCTGTTTCAGCGCCTCGAGATACCCGTCGCGGCGCCTTTGGGCAAAATCCATGTCCTCCAGCCCGTTGATCAGCGCGATCCGCCGGTGACCCAGGTCGATCAGAAAGCGGGTCGCGCGCTGGAACGAACTTTTGTTGTTCACGTCGATCCAGTCATAGGGCAGGCTGACGCCGGTCGAGCGGCCATGCACGATGAACGGCACCTGCATCCGGGTCAGAACCTCGATCCGCGGTTCGTCCACTTTGGGGCCCTGCAGCACCACGCCATCGACCGCGCCGCGCTGGAAGAGGCTGCGATAGGCGTCCTCGATCGAGGTGTCGTCGGCATTTGTGAACATCATGTCATAGCCGTGCTCGGCATACTTCTTGACCGCGCCGGCGACGAAATCGCCGAAGATCGGGTTTACCATCTCGTGCCGGGCCGAGCTGGGAATCACGTGGCCGATCACCATCGACCGACCCGTCGCCAGCCCCTTGGCGCGCGCGTTCGGACGATAGCCGTGCCTGGCCGCCGCCGCCTGAACCCGCAGGCGTGTTGCCTCGCTCACCTCTGGGTAGCCGTTCAGCGCGCGGCTGACCGTCGTCTGTGACAGGCCCAGGATCTGAGAGAGCTGTTTGAGGTTCATAGCGGCTGTCAAAGCGCCTTAAATCTGCGGTTCAGTCCCTGTTGTGTGGCCAATTTTTGCTTGCGTCAAGCTGTTTCATTTTTTCTGCGACTGTATCAATAAAACATGGGGCTTTCAAAAAACAGACGATTGACAGCCGCATTCCGTTAACGGATAACAGCGGGCATCCAAAGCGCTTTGAAAACCGAGTCTCATATGCGCCAGATACAGTTGGGAGGAAAATCAATGCAACACTCGCTTTTGGCAGGTGCGGCCACGTTTGCCCTGATGGCGGGCGCGGCCCAGGCCGAAAAGGTCACCGTGTTCGGCCCTTGGCTTGGCCCGGACCAGGAGAATGTCGAAAAGGTTCTGGACGGATTTGCCGCTGCCACCGGGCATGAATATGCCTATGTCGGCTCGGACAGCTTCGAACAGCAGATCCGCATCGACGCCGAGGCCGGTTCGGCACCGAACATCGCCGTGTTCCCCCAGCCGGGACTGGCGGCCGACATGGCCAAGGCCGGGTTCCTGACGCCGCTGGCGGACGGAACGGCGGATTGGGTGCGCGACAACTATGCCGCGGGCCAGTCCTGGGTCGATCTGGGCACCTATGCCGGCCCGGACGGTCAGGAGCATCTCTACGGCTTCTTCTACAAGGTCGATGTGAAATCGCTGGTCTGGTACGTGCCCGAGAATTTCGAGGACGCGGGTTATGAGGTCCCGACCACGATGGAAGAGCTCAAGGCCCTGACCGACCAGATCGTCGCCGATGGCGGCACGCCTTGGTGCATCGGTCTGGGGTCGGGCGGCGCGACCGGATGGCCGGCGACCGACTGGGTTGAGGACATGATGCTGCGCACCCTGTCCCCGGCGGACTACGACGCCTGGGTCACCAACGACCTGAAGTTCAACGACCCCAAGGTCGTGGCCGCAATCGAGGAATTCGGTGCATTCGCCCGCAATGACGACTATGTGGCCGGTGGGGCCGGGGCGGTTGCAACAACCGATTTCCGCGACAGCCCCAAGGGTCTGTTCAGCTCACCGCCGCAGTGCTACATGCACCGTCAGGCCTCGTTCATCCCGGCTTTCTTCCCCGAAGGCACGGTCGTGGGTGAAGATGCCGATTTCTTTTACTTCCCGGCCTATGAAAGCAAGGATCTGGGCAGCCCGGTTCTGGGCGCGGGCACGTTGTGGGCGATCACCAACGACAGCCCCGCCGCGCACGACCTGATCGCGTATCTGCAGACCCCCGAGGCGCATGAGACCTGGATGGCGCTCAGCGGCTTTTTGACCCCACACAAGGGTGTCGATACCTCGGCCTTCTCGGACCCGACGCTGAAGAAGATGAACGACATTCTTCTGGGCGCGACCACCTTCCGCTTTGACGGGTCCGACTTGATGCCGGGCGCGGTGGGCGCTGGTACGTTCTGGACCGGCATGGTCGATTATGTCGGTGGCAAATCCGCGCAAGAGGTCGCCGGCGAGATCCAGGCGTCCTGGGACGCGATCCAGTAAACCCGTGAACCAGGGGCAACCCGTGCATGCGGGTTGCCCGACCCATCGTCGCCACGGAGGGTGACATGCATCCCGCAATCCAAGGTCTGTTGACGATCGCCATCGGCGTATCCGCCTGCGTCGGCTATTTCTACCTGTCCAACCAGTTTCTGGACAAGGTTCTGTTCCCGCCGCGCGGCCCGAATGCCGGGCGCAACATCAACAGGGCCAACATGATCCGGCCCTGGCTGTTTCTGCTCCCCGCCCTGGCCGCACTGGGGCTGTACCTCGCCTATCCGGTGGTTGAAACGATGCGCCTATCCCTGACCGACCGCGTGCCCGGCGGCGGGTACGAGTGGGTTGGTCTGGACAACTATGCCCAGATGGTCGCCGAGCCGAAATTCTGGGAAGCGATGCGCAACAACATGCTGTGGCTGATCGTGGTGCCGGCGCTGTCGACGGCATTCGGCCTGTTGGTGGCCCAGCTGACCGACCGCATCCGCTGGGGCAATATTGCCAAGTCGTTGATCTTCATGCCGATGGCGATCTCGTTCGTGGGCGCTTCGGTGATCTGGAAGCTGGTTTATGACACCCGCCCGATCGAGCAGGACCAGATCGGCATGCTAAATGCCCTGTACATCTTCTTTGGCGGAACCGAGCCGCAGACCTGGCTGACCATTCCGTTCTGGAACAATTTCTTCCTGATGATCGTTCTGATCTGGATCCAAACGGGCTTTGCCATGGTGATCCTGTCGGCGGCCCTTCGTGGAATTCCCGAAGAAACGGTCGAGGCCGCCATTCTGGATGGCGCCAGCCCGCTCCAGATCTTCTTCAAGATCAAGGTGCCGCAAATCAAGACGACGATCCTAGTGGTGTGGACAACGATCACCATCGTCGTGCTGAAGGTCTTCGACATCGTGTTCGCCATGACCAACGGCCAGTGGGAGACACAGGTGCTGGCCAACTACATGTTCGACAAGCTGTTCCGCGCCAACGACTGGGGCGTGGGCTCGGCCTCGGCCATGGTGATCATGCTGCTGGTGACGCCGATCCTCGTCTGGAACGTCCGCAACGCGCGCAAGGAAATGGAATAGGGGGTCCGCCATGAGTGAGATCGCAGGAACCCGCCCGGCGCTCAGATGGGCCGTACATGCCTCGGTTCTGTTTCTGGTGGTGCTATGGGTGGTGCCCACGCTGGGCCTGTTCATCTCGTCGTTTCGCACGGCGGACCAGATCGCAACCAGCGGCTGGTGGCGGGCGATTTTCCCGTCCGAGCAGAACCTGACGCTGCGCAGCGCCGCGCCCGATACCCAGGTGCAGGAAAATGGCCTGTATGTGATCGAGGGCAATCTGTTCGACGCCGGCACCAACGCGCGCATCTCGAAATGGGGCATCAGCTCGCGCGAGATCGATGCATTTGAGCCGGGCCAGACGGCCGAACTGCGCAAGGGCGGCACGATCACCGTTCAGGTCAATGGCGATTACCGGATGGAGAACACCGAGGAATTCACCGGCAGCAGGGGGTCGCGCGTCTTCGTGACCGCCGAACTGCCGCCCGAGTTCACTTTGGACAATTACCACAAGGTCCTGCTGGCCGAGGACAGCACCGACAGCATGGCCAAGGCGTTCTTCAACACGTTGACGGTCACGATTCCGGCCACGATCATCCCGATCCTGGTGGCGGCTTTTGCGGCCTATGCGCTGGCCTGGATGGACTTTCCGGGCCGTGCGCTGTTGATCGCCGCGGTGGTCGGTCTGCTGGTTGTGCCTTTGCAGTTGGCGCTGATCCCGCTGCTGAAATTCCATCTGAACATCGGCATCGGCAAAGGGTATCTGGGCGTCTGGCTGGCCCATACTGGCTTTGGCATGCCGCTGGCGATCTATCTTTTGCGCAATTACATGGCCGGTCTGCCCCGCGACCTGATCGAGAATGCGCGGGTCGACGGCGCCACCGAGTTTCAAATCTTCACCAAGCTGATCCTCCCGCTGAGCTTTCCGGCGCTGGCCTCGTTCGCGATCTTCCAGTTCCTGTGGACATGGAACGACCTGTTGGTGGCCAAGGTGTTCCTGATCGACGCATCCGGAGAAACCACCGTGATGACCAACAGTATCGTCGAGCTTCTGGGCACCCGTGGCGGAAATTGGGAAATCCTGGCGACGGCCGCATTCGTGTCGATCGCGGTGCCGCTGGTCGTCTTCTTTGCAATGCAGAAATACCTGGTCCGCGGATTGCTGGCCGGTTCAGTCAAATAAGGGCGTGTGATGAACGTGCAGAACAACGTGGACCTCAAGCACTCAACCAAGACGGCGTCCGACTGGTGGCGCGGCGGGGTGATCTATCAGATCTATCCGCGCAGCTTTCAGGACAGCAACGGCGACGGCATCGGAGACCTGCGGGGCATCACCCAGCGGCTGGACTACATCGCCGGTCTGGGGGTCGATGCGATCTGGATCTCGCCCTTCTTCAAGTCGCCGATGAAGGATTTCGGGTACGATGTCAGCGACTATCGCGCCATCGATCCGATGTTCGGCACGATGGAGGATTTCCAGACGTTGCTGGACCGCGCCCATGGTCTGGGTCTGCGAGTGATGATCGACCTGGTGCTGTCGCATACCTCGGACCAGCATCCGTGGTTCGTCGAAAGCCGCAGCAACCGCGAGAACCCCAAAGCCGACTGGTATGTCTGGGCCGATCCCAAGCCTGACGGGACCCCGCCCAACAACTGGCTGTCGATCTTCGGCGGCTCGGCCTGGCAGTGGGATACGCGCCGGCAGCAGTATTATCTGCACAATTTCCTGACCTCGCAGCCGGACCTGAACTTCCACAACCCCGATGTGCAGGACGCGCTGCTGGACGTGGCGCGGTTCTGGTTGGACATGGGCGTTGACGGGTTCCGGTTGGACACGATCAACTTCTACTTCCACGACGCGCAACTGCGCGACAACCCGGCGCTGCCTCTGGATCAGCGCAACGCCACCATCGCGCCGATGGTCAACCCCTACAACCATCAGGACCACCTGTATTCCAAGAGCCAACCAGAAAACATCGCCTTTCTGGAACGGCTGCGCGCCCTGACCGATCAATATGACGGCCGCGCCTGTCTGGGTGAGGTGGGCGACGCACAGCGCGGGCTTGAGATCATGGGCGAATACACCCGTGGCGACAAGCGCATGCACATGTGCTATGCCTTTGAATTTCTAGAGAAACGCCGCCTGACGGCAGAATACACCAAGCATGTGTTCGACCAGCTTCTGTCCAAGGCCGGCGACGCCTGGCCGTGCTGGGCGTTCTCCAACCACGACGTGCAGCGTCACGCCTCGCGCTGGGATCTGGACGAGGCCGGCATCCGGCAGCACGCGGTTCTGATGATGTGCCTGCGCGGCTCGGCCTGCCTGTATCAGGGCGAAGAGCTGGGCCTGCCCGAGGCAGACGTGGCCTTTGAGCACCTGCAGGACCCCTATGGCATCGAATTCTGGCCTGAATACAAGGGCCGCGACGGCTGCCGCACGCCCATGGTCTGGGCCGCACAGGCCGAACAGTCGGGCTTTACCACAGGTGCGCCCTGGCTGCCCGTCAGTACCGCGCAGGCCGAACGCGCCGTGGACCGGATGGAAGCCGACACGCAGTCGGTGCTGAACCACTATCGCCGCGCCATCGCTCTGCGCCATGAGTATCCGGCGCTGATGTCGGGCACCCAGTCGCACATGCGCGAAACCGGCCCGATCCTGAGCTTCCTGCGTGAGGATGATACCCAGCAGGTGTTCTGTGCCTTCAACCTGGGCGATGACACCGCGGAAATCGACCTGCCCGAGGGCAACTGGCGCTGCATCGGTCAGGATCTTGGCGCAGTCGACGCGCAGGGAAGCGCCACGCTGGCGCCGTCGCAATTCTGCCTGATGGTCCGAGAGAAAGGGTAACCCATGTCCGAACTCAAGCTGACCGATGTCGCCAAGACCTATGGCAATGTCGATGTCCTGAAGGATATCAACCTTGAGATCGAGCGCGGCGAGTTGATCGTGTTCGTCGGCCCCTCGGGCTGCGGCAAGTCCACCCTGCTGCGGATGATCGCGGGGCTGGAACGCATTTCGGGCGGGACGCTGGAGATCGAGGGGCAGGTGATGAACGACGTGCCCCCGGCACAGCGCGGCATCGCCATGGTGTTCCAAAGCTATGCGCTGTATCCGCACATGACCGTGCGCGAGAATATGGCCTTTGCCCTGAAAATCGCCAAGATGCCCGCCGATCAGATCGACGCGGCGGTGAACCGCGCGGCGCAGATCCTGCAGCTGGAACCGTTTCTGGACCGGCTGCCCAAGGCTCTGTCGGGCGGTCAGCGTCAGCGGGTCGCCATCGGACGTGCCATCGTGCGCGACCCCAAGGTCTATCTGTTCGACGAGCCGCTGTCGAACCTGGATGCTGCGCTGCGGGTGGCCACGCGGATCGAGATCGCGCGCCTGAAAGAGGCGATGCCCGACAGCACGATGATCTATGTCACCCACGACCAGGTCGAGGCAATGACCCTGGCCAGCCGGATCGTGGTTCTGGCCAACAAGGGCATCGCACAGGTCGGCACGCCGCTGGAACTGTACGAGACGCCCGACAACGAATTCGTGGCCCAGTTCATCGGCTCTCCCGCCATGAACCTGCTGCCCGGAACGATCACCGGCACCGGTGCCACCACGACCGTCGCGCTGGATTCCGGCGGCACGGCGGTTTCGGCCATCCCAACCCAAGACGCGGACGTCGGCAAGAAGGTCAATGTGGGCGTCCGGCCCGAGGACCTGGTGGTGGCCGATGGCGCGCCCCTGCTGACCGGTGTCGTGGATTTCACCGAAGCCTTGGGCGAGGTGACGCTGCTCTATTTCGCCAAGGCCCCGGGGGCCGAGTCGGTGATCGGCAAATTGCCGGGCATTCATCGCGGTTTGCGTGGGCAGACGGTCTCGGTCACTGCCGCGCCCGAAAAAGTGCACCTGTTCTATGACGGGCTGTCGATGCGCCCGCGCGCCTGACGCTTCTGATTCTGCACAAAAAGGCTGCATCCGGCCCCATGGCGGGGCAGGTGCGGCCTTTTTCTTGTAAACTATTCACGCGGGTCGAGACACAGGGGTTCGCTGATCCGGGTTGGGCCGGCGCAGCTGATGTCTGCGGGGAAGTATGATCTGAAGCCTGATTTGCGGGCGAATGAAGAGAAATTTCCGACTGCGGTGAGCCGCCGTCGCCTGTCGAGGTCGTCAATCTGGACCTATGAATTTCGCAATCTGTCGCTTTTTGGACTGACGCAGCGGCCGCAAAACTCTAACGTGACGCACATACAACAACAAAACTCAGTCCAAACACGGGAGAAAACCAATGGCGAAATCGTCGAATGTGAACCGTCGTACGGTGTTGAAAGGGGCCGGTGCGGCCGCTCTGGCAGCGCCGCTCTACAGCAAAAGCGCTCTGGCATCCTCGGGCGAGGTCAACATCCTGATGTGGTCGGATTACCTGCCGCCCAGCTTCCTTGAGGCATTTGAGGCCAAGACCGGCATCAAGGTGAACTATACCGGCATCGGCTCGAACGAGGAAATCATCAACAAGATGAAGGCGACCAAAGGCCAGGGCTTCGACATCGTGTCGCCCACCAACAACCGGTCGCTGCAGTGGGAGCCGCTGGAACTTCTGCAACCGTTTGACATGAGCCGCGTGCCGATCGACAAGGTGAACCCGGCTATGGCCAAGATCGGCACCGATGCCTGGAACTTCGGCGGCAAAGGCGTGCACTGGCTGCCGCATATCTGGGGCACCGAGGGCATCGCCTATCGCACCGACCTGTGGCTGCCGGATGGCGACGCGCCGTCCTATGGCGATGTCTGGTCCGAGGAGAACGCCGGCAAGACCATGGGCCGCGCGCATTCGATGATGCTGGGCGCGGGCCTGTACATGGAGCGTGTGGGCGAGATGGAGCCCGGCTCGGTCTGGTCGGCCTACAATGACGAAGAAACGATGCGCAAGGTCTGGGGCCAGATCACCGATTGGTGCATCGCCCGCAAGGACCGCATCAAGCTGCTGTGGAACGATGCCGACACCCAAAAGAATGGCCTGCTGAACGAAGGTGTGGTCGTCGGCCAGACCTGGGACGGTCCGCCGCTGGCGCTAAAATCTGCCGGCGAGCCGGTGCACTATCAGGCGCCGGTCGAAGGCGCGATGGCCTGGGTCGATGGCATGTCGGTGCCCGTGGGCGCGCAGAACATCGACCAGATCTATGCGTTCATCGAATTCGCCTATCAACCCGAGCCCGCGGGCGTGGCGATCGACAGCCACGGCTACAACTCGCCGGTTCTGGGCGCCGACCAATATTCCGGCGATACCTACAAGAAGAACTTTGCCGAGGCCTATCCGGGCGACTCGCTGGCCAATCTGAACCCCTGGCCGGCCGAAGCCCCCTGGTACGCCGAAACCCGGACCGAGTTCGTCAACAAGTTCAAGAGCGCCTGATCGCAACTCGATCGCGCCCCCCGCACCGTCGCGGGGGGCCACAGGACCCCGCACGCGCACCTGCGTGACGGACAACGATGCGGTGTGGCCCAAGGCTGTATCACAGGGAGAAACTAAACATGAGTGCAGGGATCGGAGTTGATCTGGAAAACCTGTGGATTCGCTTCGGCGATTTCGTCGCCGTACGCGATGCGAACGTTCACATAAACGGCGGCGACTTCTTTTCGTTCCTTGGGCCTTCGGGCTGCGGCAAGACCACGATCCTGCGGGCGGTCTCTGGGTTCCTCGAGCCCAGCGAAGGCAATGTCCTGATCGGCGGCAAGAACATGAAGGGCATCGGGCCGAACAAGCGTCCGACCGCGCTGATCTTTCAGAACCTCGCGCTGTTTCCGCTCATGAAGGTGTGGGAGAACATCACCTTTTCGATGGAGATAAAAGGCGCCAGCGCCGCCGAACGGCGCAAACGCGCGGACGAACTGCTGGACATGATTGCGCTGCCGGGTCAGGGCGACAAGCTGCCCAGCGAATTGTCGGGAGGCCAGCGCCAGCGGGTGGCCATCGCGCGCGCCTTGTGCGCCGAGCCGGACGTGCTGCTGCTGGACGAACCGCTGTCGGCGCTGGACCTCAAGCTGCGCCAGCACATGCGCACCGAGCTGCGCGAAATTCAGCAGCGGGTGGGCATCACCTTCATCTACATCACCCATGACCAGGGCGAGGCTCTGACCATGTCGGACAACATCGCCGTGATGCGCGCCGGGGTGATCGATCAGATCGCCGACGGAAAGACCATCTACAACGATCCGGCCACGGCGTTTGCCGCCTCTTTCGTGGGCGAAAACAACGTGTTCCGCGGCAAGGTCAAGCGGGTGATGGGGGATGAGGCGCTGATCGCGACCAACCGTTCGGGTGAGCTGGTGGCGCGTATTTCCACGGCCAACCGGGGCAAGTTGGCCGAGGGCGACGACGCCATGATGTTCATCCGGCCCGAGGCGTTCTCGATCGCGCCCGAGGGCGCCAGCGGCGATCACTTCGTGACCGCGCGCGTGACCCATGAGGAATTCGAGGGCAACGTCTTCAACATCTTCACCGAAGGCGATGGCGGGAAAGAGATCAAGGTCTCGATCCCGAACCACGGCCAGTCGTTCAAGGATCACACGGGACAGTACATCACGCTGGAATACGACACCCGCAACGCGGTCGTGGTTCCGGCCGGTGAACTGGCCGCGGAATAGGGAGGCCCGAGACATGCCCTCCTTTCTGAAGGATTTCTTCAACCGCAACGGCACCGGCATGGGGCTGACGATTCTGGGTCTGGTCCTGTTTTGGACGATCGGCCTGATCATCCTGCCGCAGCTGTCGATGCTGGACTTCTCCTTCCGTCCCAACCTGCCGCCCCCGGAAATCGGCGGCCCCAAGGACGTGTACACGCTGGAGAACTACAAATACCTGATCTACGGCCCCGAGGGCGGCAGTCAGGACTACAACACCGTCGATCTACGGGTGTTCTTCCGCACACTGGTGGCGGCGGTCTGCGTGACGATCTTCAACCTGATCCTCTGCTATCCGATCGCCTATTACCTGGGCCAGTCCAAGGGCAGTCACATTCGCATCTTCGCAGTCATGTTGATCATCCCCTATTGGATCAACGAGATCCTGCGCGCCTTTGCGCTGCGTATCATCTTTGGCGAAACTGGCGTTCTGAACACGCTGTTCGTAGGCCTGGGCATCTGGGACACGCCCTTCGATTTCATCCGCAACGACATCGCGCTCTATGCCGGTCTGGGCTATGCCTACATCCTGCTGATGATTTTCCCGATCTACAACGTGATCGAAAGCCTCGACCGGAACCAGATCGAGGCGGCGCGGGATCTGGGGGCGCCCTGGTGGCGGATCCACTGGCGGGTGGTCATCCCATACGCCAAGCCGGGGATCAGCTCGGGCTGTACCATGGTGTTCATGCTGTCGGCCGGTGCGCTGGCCGCGCCGCAGATCCTGGGAGGGCCGTCAAGCCTGTGGTTCACGCAGCTGATCTATCAGCAGTTCAACGACAACAATGACTGGCCCCAGGGCGCAGCCTATGCGGTGGTGCTGCTGGTGACCTGCATCCTGTTCGTGCTGGCGATGATGCGCCTGTTCAAGGTGAACATGGGGGATATCGGGAAATGAACAATTCCTTCCTCCGCATAAGCATCTGGGTCTATCTGGCGATCTTCTTCGCCTATCTGCTGGGCCCGCTGGTGATCATGTCGATCACCGCCTTCAACTCGTCCAGCTTCCCGCGGATGAGCCCGTGGGAATGCCTGACCTTCCAGTGGTTCACCGAACTGTTCCAAGATCAGCGCATCCTGAACGGGATCAAGAACTCGTTGATCATCGGGGCGGGAACGGTGGTTCTGTCGGTGGCGATGGGGCTGGCCGGCGCGCTGATGCTGACCCAGATCTGGCCCCGGCTACGCGCCACCTACTATACGATCATCATCGCGCCGATCCTGATCCCGGGCGTGGTGCTGGGCATCTCGACCCTGGTGTTCTGGGACCGGATCAACCGGATGCTGGGGCTGGGCGCGGACAGCGTCCTGTCGAACGGGGTGTTCCTGACGGTGATCGGCCAATCGACCTTCATCGCCAGCTATTGCATGCTGGTGCTGGTGGCGCGGTTGCAGCGCTATGACACGGCGCTGACCGAGGCCGCGCTGGATCTGGGTGCGACCCATGCGCAGGCGTTTCGCAAGATCCTGCTGCCGTTCATGCGCCCGGCGATCGCGTCGGCGGCGGTGCTGGCGTTTCTGGCCTCGTTCGAGAACTACAACACCACCACCTTCACCTTCGGTGAGTATCCGACGCTGACCATCGAGCTGGCGCAGAAGGTGCGGTACGGCATCACGCCCTCGATCTCGGCGTTGGCCTTCATCATCGTGGCGCTGACGGTGTTCTTTGCCCTTCTGAACGAGGCCAAGCTGCGCCGGCAGGAGCTGGTCGCCGCCGCCCGCCGCAACGCGACGGTGCAGGACCTGGGCGGCAAGATCCGCCTGCCCAGCTTCTTTGCCGGGAACATGGCGGCGGTGTTGCTGGTGGTCTTTGCGGTGGCGACGATCACGGTGGTGGGCACGGCGGCGGTCTACAGCCCCGACCAGTGCATCGCCAACGTGAAAGAGCAGAAACGCCTGGAGGCCGAACGCCGTATCCAGGAGCTGCGCAAGCAGCGCGAGGAGCAGCGCAAGCAGCGCGAAGCCCAGGAGGCCGAGCAGGGCGGAGCCACGCAATCGGCGCCCAAACCCTCGAACAACAGCGGCTTTGGCGGTGTGTTCGCGCCCGGCACTCTGGGTGGCGGCAGCGACGCCGAGCCCGAAGCCGAAGCACCGCCCAAGGGCAATAGCGGCTTTGGGAACGTGTTCGATCCCAACAGCCTGAGCGGCGACCAATAGGCGCGCCGGTCAAGGCTTCCGCCCGGCCTGAGGTCAGCCCCAGCCGGGCGGATTGCGTTTCAGAATGGCCACGTCGCAGGCCGCGATCGTGTGGCCGTTCCATTCGACGGAATGAGCGTTGTAGTTGATCAGGAACTGATGGGTCGCGGTCTCGCGCTGCCGCAGGCCGGGCAGCATCGGATGCAGGGTCAGCCCGACCTCCTGCGCGGCCATTTCAACGATCCGGTCCCACAGGTCTTCGTCCGGGAATCCGGCCAGATACCAAAGCTGGTCACTGCCCTTGAGCGCCGGGGTCCCGTCCGCAAACGTCAACAGATCGGGCGCGGTGCCGGTCAGCCGCTCGACCCAGTGTTGCGCGGCGCCGCCGCCCTGAACCGGGCGGGTGATCTCGGGCGGCAGAGATTCCACCAGCGCCACGTCGCAGTCCAGCGCTTGCAGGCCGGGGCGGCCTTGGGCCGGGATCTGGAAATCAGCCGTGATTGCCCCGGTGCGCGGGCCCAGAACCGTCAGTTTGGTCGCCGCGCGCAACCGGTCGGCCAGCGCGTCGTCCAGCGTGGCCAGCCCGGGGGCGAGAATCAGATCATACTCGGCTTCGTCCATGCCCGTGGCCGGCACGACATCGACCGACAGCCCGGCACGGCGCAGGGCGCGATAAGCGGAAAACACCAGCCGGAAATAGTTGAACCCCGCGCCCTGAGGCTGGGTCGCCCAGGCCCAGTCCGACGGGTAGTCGAACAGGATGGCCACCCGCGCCTGCACCGGTTCGACCGGTCCCAGCGCGGCCAAATCCGCGGCCGTCTGCTGCGCCTCGGCCAGACCGGGGGCAGGGCGGTTGTTCGGCGTCAGCAAGCCCGCGTGCATTTGTTCCTGCGCAAAAGGCGCCTGCCGCCAGCGGAAATAGCTGACCACCTCGGCCCCGTGGGCCACAGCCTCAAGCGACCAAAGCCGCACCATGCCCGGCAGGGGGGCCGGGTTGTAGGGCGCCCAGTTCACCGGTCCGGGCTGTTGTTCCATCACCCACCAGCGGCCGCGTCCGACGGTGCGGTACAGATCGTGGTGAAAGGCCTGCATGTCGGGATCGCCCTGTTGCAGAAAGGCTGTCTTGTGCGCCGCGTCGGCCTCGAGCCGGTCGGACAGGAACCCGATCGGGTAGCTGTCCCAAGTGGCGATATCCAGATCGGCGCCCACCTCGAAATGGTCGAAATCCAGAATCCGACCCATGTAGTTGTGCAGCAGCGGCGCGTCGGTCAGAGGCCGCAGCGCCTGAACCTGTGCCCGGTTGAAGGCCACCACCTGGTCCGAGCTGAACCGGCGGAAGGCCAGAACATGCGCCGGGTTGGGTTCGGTTACGGTCAGGTTGGGCAGGTCGATCTGATCGAAATCGCTGTATTCCATAGACCAGAACACGTTGCCCCAGGCCGCGTTCAGCGCCTCGACCGAGCCATAGCGTTCGGCCAGCCAGCGGCGGAAGGCCTCCCGGGCAGGCTCGCTGTAGCTGACGGTGGTGTCGTGGCAGCCATATTCATTGTCGATCTGCCAGGCGGCGACGTGCGGGTTGCGGCCATAGCGTTCGCCCATGATCCGGGCGATGCGGACGCACTCATCGATATATCCGGGATGGCTGAAACAGTAGTGACGGCGCGAGCCGAACTTGCGCGGCTGCCCGTTTTCGTCCACCGCCAGCATGTCCGGGTGCCGGTCCAGCATCCAGCGCGGCGGCGTGGCGGTTGGGGTTCCCAGCACCACTTTCAGCCCGGCCGCACCAAGGGTCTCGATGGCCTGATCCAGCCAGTCGAATGTCAGCCGGCCCGGTTCCGGCTCCATCCGGCTCCATCCGAATTCGCCGATCCGGACCCAGCGCAGACCGGCCTCGACCATGCGCGCGGCATCTTCGGCCCACATTTCTTGCGGCCAGTGTTCAGGGTAATAGCAAACGCCAAGTTCGGGGGTCATAGGATAACTCTGTGTTCCGCCTGACCTTGGCCCGCGTTTTCGGCGGCAAAGGTCATTCCGTTGGTGGGGTGTGACGCGATGGTGTCCGCATCCAGCCCTTCGCGGGCCGAGGTGCAAAACAGCGTCGTCAGATCCGGCCCGCCGAAAGCGGGGCATGAGGTATGGGTTGCCGCGAAGGACACCGCGCGCAGGAAGGTTCCGCCGGCGTCATAGGTCGCAACCCGCGCCGCGCCCCATTGTGCGAGCCACAGGTTACCCGCGGCGTCGACGACCGCGCCATCGGGGTTCAGACCCTCGGCGCGCAGGTCCAGAAACACCGCGCTGTCGCCCTCGGGCCAGCCGGTTTCGGGGTTCAGACCCCAGCGCCGCACCTGCCCGGTGGCCGTGTCGCAGAAATAGGCGCAGGACCGGTCGGGCGCGAAACTGATCGCGTTCGAGATGGTTACGTCCGGCACCAGCTGCCGCAGCTCACCCCGCCACAAGCGATAGATCGCCCCCGCGCCCCGTTCCGCGCGCTTGCCCATGGTGCCGATCCAGAATCCGCCCCACGGATCAGCCCGCCCGTCATTCGAGCGGGTCACCGGGTTGTCGGCCTCGAGCGCGATGATGCGGTCCTTGCGACCGCTCTCCAGCCCGAACGTCCACAGCCCGGTTTCCGACGCGATCAGCAGCGTGTCGCGGTCGATCCAGCCTGCGGCCGAGACGTGCTCGGCAAAATCCCAGCTTTGCGGACCATCCGCGTCGCGGGTCATCAGGCGCTTGTTGACGATGTCGAACCAGAACAGCTGTTGCCGTTCGGGGTGCCACAGCGGGCCCTCGCCCAACTCGCACGGGCGGTCGTCAAAGACCTGGCTCATCTCGCGGCCTCGTCATAGACGGCTACGATCCTGCGGGCGTTTTCGGCGATCTGGTCCACGGACATGCCGGGTTTGAACAGGGCCGAGCCAATGCCGAACCCGTCAGCCCCGACCTTGAGCCAGTCGCCGAAATCCTCCGGCCCCGCGCCGCCCACGGCATAGACCTGCGTACCCTTGGGCAGGATCGGGCGCATGGCAGCCAGCCCCGCCGGTCCGGCCATCACACCGGGAAACAGTTTCAACCCGGTGGCCCCGGCCCGCAGGGCGACGAAGGCCTCGGTTGGGGTATAGATACCGGGCCAGCTTTGCAGGCCCAGATCCACCGTGCGCGCTATCACCTCGGCATCGCAATTGGGCGACACGATCAGCTTGCCGCCCACGGCAGCCACCTGTTCGACCTCGTCCACGGTCAGGACGGTTCCGGCCCCGACCAGCGCGCGGTCGCCGATCGAACGGGCCAGACGGCCGATGCTGTCCAGCGGGTCGGGCGAGTTCAGCGGTACCTCGATCCGGTCGATCCCTGCGTCCAGAATGGCCTGGCCGACGGCCTCGGCCTGCGCCGGGTCAAGCCCGCGCAGAATGGCGATGATGGGGCGGCTCATGCGGTTTGCCTCGTGAGGGTGCGGGCCTGTAGCAGACCGGCCAGCGTGGCCTGGGTCGCGTCGGCGGTTTCGACGAACGCACCCTGTTGCTGCAGCGCCGCGGCATAGATGTGCGACAAGGCCTCGGCGCCGACGATGGCCAGTTGCTGACCCAGCCAATAGGGGCGGGTGGCGGCCAGCTCGGCACCGATCAGGGCACCGGACAGGCGGGCCCGTGCGGTGGCCGGGTCCTGGCCGTGCAGCAGGTCGGCCGCACGCAGCCCGAACAGCCGCCCGGCCAGTTGCTCGGGCTTTGACAGCGTGTCCGCCACGGCCGTGGCGAAGGCGTCGTCGTCCCAGCCTTCGCCCACCGAGTGTTTCAGTACCGAGTGCTGGCCCAGCAGATCGAAAAGTTCACCCGTCATGAAGGTGCGGAAGCTGACGACCTCGCCCGCGCTGACCTGCACCCATTTGGTGTGGGTGCCGGGCAGGCAGATCACGCCATCCCAATGCGGTCGCGTGGACAGGTAGCCGGCGATCTGGGTTTCCTCGCCGCGCATCACGTCCGCGGGGTCGTCCTGTTTCAGGCCTGGCACCACGAAGGCGCGGATGCGTGGATCGGTGCCGGGCACGCGCACCGGAACGGTCGAGATCGGCTTGGCGGGAACAGCCACATAGGGCGCCTCGACCCAGCCCTGGCGGGCACCGACCATGCCGCAGGCAATCACATCGACGGGCGCCGCGCCCAGCCAGCCCTGGACCAGCGTCAGCAGCGCGTCCTGGAACTGATCCCGGCCCAGCGTTGCCATGCCCCGGTCGCATTGGGCGTGGTCCAGCACCGTATCGCCCTGCATCGCCCAGGCGCGCAGATGCGAGGTGCCCCAGTCTACTGCGATCCACTCGGTGTTCATGTCCTCACCCCGTTGTGACCACGCCGCCATCGACGACCATGCATTGCCCGGTCATGGCGCGGCTGGCCGTTGATGCCAGAAACAGCGTCGGCGCGATCATGTCGTCCGGGCTCAGATGTTCCTTCAGGCATTGGCGATCCATATGCGCGGCCAGATCTTCGGGCGTGGCCCACATGTCCAGTTGTTTCTGCGTCAGCACCCAGCCGGGCGCCAGCGCGTTGACGCGGATGTTCTTCGGTCCCAGCTCGCGCGCGAGCGAACGGGTCATACCGGTGATTCCGGCATTGGCCGTCGTATAGATCGGATAGCCCGCATTGCCCATCATGTAGCTGATCGAACTGAAGTTGATGATCGACCCGCCGGTTTCGGCCATCTGCCGCGCGGCCTGCTGGCAGGCAAAGTAATAGGCCTTGAGGTTGACCGCGATCATCCAGTCCCAGAACTCGGGCGTGGTTTCCTCGAGGCTGTGGCGCTTGTCGTTCGCGGCATTGTTGACCAGCACGTTCAGCGGACCGTGGGCCTCGGCGGCCTTGGTCATGGTTTCGTGCAGCAGCGCAGTGTCGGTCATGTCGCCCTGCAGGAACAAGGGCGCGCGGCCGTGTTTGACGCGCATCTCTTCGACGAACGCGCTGGCGTCGGACCGGCCGATAAAGGCGACCTTGGCGCCCTGGGCCAAGAACCCGTCGGTCAAGGCCGCGCCCACGCCGGACCCGCCGCCGGTTATGAAGACGGACGCGCCGTTCAGGTCATGGAAGGTGGCAGGCTGGGTCATCAATGGCTCTCTCGGGTCACAAGGCGGGTGTCCTTGCCCACCAGGAAATCAAGGTCGGCCCCCTGATCGGCCTGCAGGACGTGGTCGATATACAGCTTGGCATAGCCGCGGGTGTAGTGCGGATCGTCGGGCCGCCAGGACGCACGGCGGGCCGCCAGTTCCTGTTCGTCGACCAGCAGTTCCAGCTCGCCCTTGCTGGCGGACACGCGGATGCGGTCGCCGGTTTTCACCAGCGCCAATGGGCCGCCCGCCTGCGCCTCGGGGCTGACATGCAGGATCACTGTGCCGAAGGCGGTGCCCGACATGCGTGCGTCGGAAACGCGGATCATGTCACGCACGCCCTGTTTCACCAGCTTGGCGGGGATCGGCATGTTGCCGACCTCGGGCATGCCCGGATAGCCCTTTGGCCCGCAGCCCTTGAGCACCAGGATGGTCTCGGGCGTCACCGGCAGGTCATCGCGGTCGATATTGGCCTTCAGGTCCTCGATGCTGTCGAAGACATAGGCCTCACCTTCGGTTTCCAGCAGGCTGTCGGTGGCGGCCGAGGGTTTCACGATCGCCCCGTTCGGCGCGAGGTTGCCGCGCAGAACGCGCAGCCCGGCGGCCGGTTTCACCGGATCGTCGAAGGAATGGATCACGTCGCGGTTGAAGCATTCCGCGCCCTCATAGTGGGCCGAGATGTCCTTGTTCAGAACGGTGCGGGCCGGGCGCAGATGCGATTTCAACTCGGACAGGACCACCGGCATCCCGCCGGCATAGCAGAAATCCTCCATCAGGTACTTGCCCGAGGGCATGCAGTTGACCAGCAGCGGAATGTCCGACCCGATCTCGAAATCCTTCAGAGTCAGGTCCACGCCCACCCGGCCGGCCAGCGCCAGCAGGTGCACCACGGCGTTGGTGGATCCACCCACCGCGGCATTGGCCAGGATGGCGTTCTCAAACGCCGCCTTGGTCAGAATGTCCGAAGGTTTGAGGTCTTCGTCCACCATCTCGACGATGCGCTTGCCGGTCATGTGCGCCAGCGCCATGCGACGGGCATCGACAGCGGGCAGGGCGGCGTTTGTAGGCAGGCTCATGCCCATCGCCTCGACCAGCGACGCCATGGTCGAGGCCGTACCCATGGTCATGCAGACTCCCTTGGACCGGCTCATGCCAGATTCGGCGTTCATGAAATCCTGCAAGGTCATCTCGCCGGCGCGCACGGCTTCCGAGAACTTCCATACATCGGTGCCCGAGCCGATATCCTTGCCGCGATACTTGCCGTTCAGCATCGGCCCGGAACTGACCACGATCGTAGGCAGATCGACCGAGGCCGCGCCCATCAGCTGGCCCGGCGTGGTCTTGTCGCAACCACCCAGCAGCACCACGCCGTCGATGCCATAGGCGCGGATCGATTCTTCGACATCCATCGCCAGCAGGTTGCGGAACAGCATGGCGGTGGGCTTCATCTGGGTTTCGCCCAGCGACATCACCGGGAATTCGACGGGAAAGCCGCCCGCCTCCCACACGCCGCGCTTGACGCCTTCGGCCAGGTCGCGCAGGCCTGAATTGCAGGGCGTCAGCTCGGACCAGGTGTTGCAGATGCCGATGATCGGGCGACCGTCGAACGCATGATCGGGAAAGCCCTGGTTCTTCATCCACGACCGATGGATGAACCCGTCCTTGTCGAGCTTGCCATACCAATGCTGTGAGCGGCGTTTCTTGGTCATTTGCGGGGCCCTTTCAAGCGGCTTTGGCGGGCTGGCACCAGTCGGGCAGCCAGTCGGCATGGGCGGTCAGCAGGTCACTGACCAAGTTGCGGATCTGGCGCAGGTCCAGTTCGGCGGCGGTGTGCGGGTCCATCATGGCGGCGTGATAGATGTGTTCGGGGTTTTCCTCGACCAAGGCGCGCACGGTCAGTTCCTGCACGTTGATCTGGGTGCGCATCAGGGCGACCAGCTGCGGCGGAATGTCGGTGACGACCGAGGGCTGCACGCCGTTGCTGTCGACCAGACAGGGCGTTTCGACCGCGGCGCCCAGCGGAAGCTGCGGGATCTGCCCGGTATTGGGCAGGTTGCCATAGGCGACGTACGGCGTGTCGGTGACGATTGCGTTCATCAGGTCAGCAGCGAACTCGTGGCTGCGGATCACCTCGATGTCGCTCCCGTCGGTCAGGGTCTTGGCCTGTTCTTTCCAGTTGGCGACCTGCTCTTCGCAGCGGGTGGGATATTCGTCCAGCGGGATCTGGAACTGGTCGATCAGGTCCTGACGCCCATCCTTGATAAACCACGGGACGTACTCGGCCAGGTGTTCCGAGCTTTCGGTGCAGAAATAGCCCAGGTGATCCATCACCTCGTACCGCACCTTGTTCGGGCAGCGCGGCATCAGCAGCGGCGCCTTGGGCAATTGGCCCGCGTGATAGCCCCGGCGCAGCGCCGGATACAGGTCGCGGCCCTGATGTTCGAGCCGCAGGAAGAAGGCCACGTGGTTCACGCCGGCAACGCGATAGCGGATTTTATCCTTGGGCAGGTCGAGGTCATGGGCCAGTTCCTCGACCGTGTTCTGGACCGAGTGGCACAGACCGACCTGTTTCAGCGCCGGGAACCGTTCGGCCAGCGCCCAGGTGTTGATGGCCATCGGGTTGACGTATTGCAGCAGCGTGGCATCCGGGCACAGCTGCGCCATGTCGCGGGCCACATCCCACAGGACAGGCACGGTGCGCAGGCCGCGCATGATGCCGCCTACGCCCAGCGTGTCGGCTATGGTCTGGCGCAAGCCATATTGCTTGGGGATCTCGAAATCGGTGACGGTGCAGGGTCTGTAGCCGCCGATCTGGAAAGCCGTGATGACGAAATCAGCCCCGTCCAGCGCCGCGCGGCGGTCGGTGTGGGTGGACACGGTCGCGCCGGTCCCGACCGAGCGGATCATGGCGCGTGCGACGGTTTCGCTTTCGGCCAGACGCTCGGGGTCGATGTCCATCAGGGCAAAATGGCTGTCGGCCAGCGATGGGGTCAGCAGGGCGTCGCCCACGATGTTCTGCATGAAAATCGTGGAACCTGCACCGATGAAGGTGATCTTGGTCATGACTGTAAACCTTGACTAGGCGTTATTTTACGGCACCGAGGGTCAGACCCGCGATGAAGTGTTTCTGCATCAGAAAGAACATGGCCACCGGCGGCAGGGCCGCGACGATCGAGCCGGCACTCATCAAGTGATAGGCGGCGCGGAACTGCGCGTTGAAGCTGGTGATGCCGGCGGTTACGGGTTGGCTCTCGGCCCCTTGGGTCAGCACGACGGCCCAGAAATAGTCGTTCCAGATGAAGGTGAAGATCAGCACGCTGAGCGCGGCGATCGCGGGCTTCATCAGCGGCAGGACGACGTACCAGAAGATGCGCCATTCGCTGATGCCCTCGACCCGGGCGGCCTCGATCAGCTCGAACGGCAGGGCGCGGATGAAGTTGCGCATGAACAGAGTGCAGAACCCCGTCTGGAACGCGATGTGGAACAGCACCAGGCCGGTTTTCGTGTTGTAGAGCCCCAAGTCCAGCGTCAGGTCGCGCACCGGCACCATCAGGATCTGGAAGGGTACGAAGTTGCCGGCCACGAACATGAAGAAGATCCACAGGTTCGACTTGAACTTGTAAATCCCCAGCGCAAACCCGGTCATGCAGCTGAGCGCCACCGCGCCGATCACCGTGGGAACCGTGATCAGGAACGAGTTCAGCAGATAGCGCGGCATGTCCGAGTTGAAGAACACCTGACCGTAGTTCCTGGCGCCTTCAAAGCTGGAGGGCAGGCCCCAGTAGTTGGCGTTGGTGAAATCCGCCTCGGGCTTGATTGAGAACAGGGCCACGGCCAGCAGCGGGCCGAGCCACAGCAGAAGGGCGATCGGCAGCATCGCCTGATAGGAAATCTGCGCCGCGCGGGGTTGTTTTTCGATCGGTTTGGGAAACATCTCAGTAACCCTTTTCTTCGCGGTACATCGACCACAGGAAGTAGGCGATGAAGCACAGCATGATCAGGAACAGGATCACGGCGATGGCCGCGCCATAGCCCATGCGGAACCCGTATTCCGACAAGGCGACCTCGAACATGTAATAGGCCAGCACGCGCGAGGATCCGAACGGCCCGCCCTGTGTCATGATCGAGATCAGGTCGAACGACCGCAGCGCGCCGATGATGGTCACGACAAAGGCGATGAAGGTCGCGGGGCGCAGTTGCGGCAGGATGATATGCCACAGCATCCGCCCGCCCTTGGCGCCGTCCAGCCGGCCGGCCTCGATCTGTTCGGGGTCCACGGCGTTCAGGCCGGTCAGATACAGGATCATGCAATAGGCGGTCTGCGGCCAGAGGCCCGCGAAAATGATGCCGTAGGTTACGAACCGTTCGTCACCCAGGACGTTCAGCGGACCCAGTCCGACCAAGCCCAATAGCTCGTTCAGCAGTCCGAAAGTGGGGTCGTAGAACCAGGTGAAGACCAGCCCGACTACGACCTGACTGATGACGAAGGGAAAGAAGAACAGGGATTTGTACAGCCGGATGCCCCAGACCGTCTGGTTGAGGAAAAGCGCGATGAACAGGCCGGCCGGGATCGCCAGCAGGTACATGACCAGCCAGATCAGGTTGTTCTTCAACGAGACATAGAAGGCGTCGCGGTCGACCCATTCCCAATACAGGTCTTCATAGTTGCGCATGCCGACATATTCGGCGGCGCCCAGCCCGTCCCATTCGTAAAGCGACAGGTTGAAGGACTGGAAAACGGGGATGATCACGTAGACCATGAAGAACAGCACGCCCGGAGCCAGAAACAGCCAGGGTGCGATACGTTGCTGATTTCTGTGGAACCAGCTTTCGTGTTCGGTGACGTCGACGGCGGTCATGGTCAATCCCGGTTTGGAGAAGGCGGGACGGGGTCAGACCCGTCCTGTGATTGGCTGAGGCGTGGCCGGGGTTGCCCCGGCCACCACCCGATCAATTGTCGTAGATGCGCTGGCGCGCTCGTTCCAGCTTGGCCAGGATCTTGTCCAGGTTGTCCGGCTTGACCATGAACTCCTGGAAGCCTTCCATCGACACCTTGGCCATTTCCGCCGGTGCGTCGCGATCCCAGAACTGGGCGACGCCGCCGGGGCTGTTGGTCGACAGCATCTTGAAGCCTTCCTGCAGGAACTTGTCATCATCCACTGACGATTTGGCGTTGATCGGCAGCTGGCCCAGGTTCTGGCCATTGTTGATGATGGTCTGCTCCTTGGCCGAGACGACGAAGCGCAGGAATTCGCGGGCCGCTTCCTTGTTCGAGGCGTTCGCCGGGATGTGGAACGTGTCGGTCGGCGCATCTTCGGCCAGCTCGACATCGGGGTTGATCGCGACGAACTGGTAGAAGTCCAACTGGTCGTCGGTCAGACCGGCCTCGCGCAGCGGAGCCACCGCGAAGTTGCCCATCAGATAGGCCGCTGCATCACCCTGAACCATGAAGGGCAGGGCCTCTTGCCAGCTGTAGGTCTGGTGGTTGTCGATGAACGCGCCCATGTCGATCAGCTGCTTCCAGTTGGCGAAGGTCTGCTTGACCCGGTCGTCTTCCCAGCTGACTTCGCCATTGGCCAGTTGCTGGTGGAAGTCGAAGCCGTTGGTGCGCATGTTCAGGTAGTCGAACCAGCCGCCAGCCGTCCACAGGAACTTGGTGCCGATGGTATAGCAGGCGCGACCCGAGTCGACGATCTTCTGGCAGTTGGCCAGTTCTTCTTCCCAAGTGGTCGGCTCGGACAGGCCCAGCTCGTCAAAGATGTCTTTGCGGTAGTAGACGCCCCACTGATAGTAGGTGTAGGGCACGCCCCACTGCTTGCCGTCGATGGTCATCGCGCCCTTGGTCGAGGCCAAGTTTTCGGCGATTTCCGGCTCGGCCCACAGGTCCGATACGTCCTCGAACAGACCCGCCTCGACATAGGGACGCATGCGGTTGGCCGCGTACCAAGTGGCCACGTCAGGCGTGTCGGCGGTCAGGAAGTTGCGGATCTGGGTCTTGTAGGCTTCGCGGTCGATCACGGTGGTCTCGATCTCGAGCCCGGGGTGTTTCTCGGCGAACCGGCCGATCATCGCCTCCATCGTCGCGCGCGGCGCGGGGTTCGACGTGTCTAGGAAAATGCGCAGCTCGCCGGTCAGTTCCGCCGCGGCCGGGGCTGCAATTGCCACGCTGACAGCCAGTGCCGCCGTCGTGCGCTTGAACATGGAATGCATGGTTTCCTCCCTTAGCTTCCATTTTGCGGTTCCAAATAGTGAAACCAAGTTTTATATATTGAAAACTACACATCGAATCGGCTAGGCTTGTCAATACCCTCGCGGCCCGTCCGCTAGGGGAAGTGGAGGAGAAATCAGACCCGTGGCAGGTGACGGAACCATCGGCAAGGCATGTGACGTGCTGGAGCAGGTCGCGGCGTTCGGCCGGCCTGTGCGGTTTGCCGAATTGCTGGAAAGCAGCAGCTTTCCCAAGGCGTCCCTGTACCGGTTTCTGCAGTCGCTGACCAATCAAGGCATGTTGTCTTACGACCCAGACCGGCAGACCTATTCGCCGGGGCTGCGGCTGGTGCGGCTGGCGCATTCGGCCTGGACGCAAAGCTCTCTGGCGCCGATCGCGCGGCCGATCCTGGATGCGCTCAGCCTGGAAACCGGCGAGACGGTGCACCTTGCGCAGCTTGATTCCAGTCAGGTTCTGTATGTGGACAAGCGCAATGCCAAGAACCCGGTCGAGATGTATTCCGAAGCCGGAAAGGTCGGCCCGGCCTATTGCACCGGCGTGGGCAAGGCGATGCTTGCCTATCTGGATGACGACCTGCTGGACAAGGCGATTTCGCAGCAAAGCTTTCACCGCTTCACCGACAGGACGCTGACCTCCGAGGCCGAATTGAGGGCCGATCTGGCCCGGATCCGCCAACGGGGCTTTGCCATGGATGATGAAGAGCACGAGCTCGGCATCATCTGCGTGGCCTGTCCGATTCTGACATCGGGCGGACGGATGCTGGGGGCGATCTCGATCACCGGGTCGACCCAGCGCATGGATTTCGATCAGTTGAAGAAATGGGTCCCTCGGGTGCGGTGTGCCGCCGACCAGATCGGGGCCGAAGCCGAAGCATGGCGGTTCCCCGAGGGCCGCAAGGACAGGATGCAAGCATCATGACAGGCGTTACCCTGAAGGGCGCAATCAAGCGGTATGGCCAGACCCAGGTCATTCACGGCATTGATCTGGAAATCGAGGACGGAGAGTTCTGCGTTTTCGTCGGGCCGTCGGGCTGTGGCAAATCCACCCTGTTGCGGATGATCGCCGGGCTGGAGGAAACCACCGAGGGCGAAATCCGCATCGGTCAGCGTGACGTGACCCACATGGACCCGGCCAAGCGCGGTGTCGCGATGGTGTTCCAGACCTATGCCTTGTATCCGCACATGACCGTGGCCGAGAACATGGGCTTTGGCCTGCGCATGAACGGCGTGCCCAAGGCCGAGATCGACCGGAAGGTGGCCGAAGCGTCAGAAATCCTCAAACTGGACCCGTATCTCAAGCGCAAGCCCAAGGCCCTGTCGGGTGGGCAGCGTCAGCGGGTCGCCATCGGCCGGGCCATCGTGCGCGGCCCCGAGGTTTTCCTGTTTGACGAGCCGCTGTCGAACCTCGATGCCGAGTTGCGCGTAGAAATGCGTGTCGAAATCGCTCGATTGCACCAAGAGATCGGCGCGACGATGATCTACGTCACCCACGACCAGGTCGAAGCGATGACCATGGCCGACAAGATTGTCGTGCTGCGCGATGGCCGGATCGAGCAGGTGGGCGCTCCGATGGATCTGTATCGCGACCCCGACAACCGGTTCGTGGCGGGGTTCATCGGCTCGCCCGCAATGAACTTTCTGGAATGCGATGTCGTCGATGGAACGGTGCGCCATCCCGCCCTGACGGACACGATTCCTGTGACAAAAGGGGTGCCGGCTGATGCCAGGAAGGTGACCTTGGGGATCCGCCCGGAACATATCGGCGTCGATCGGTCCAGCGACAGCTGCACCGTCGATCTGACCGAGGCGCTCGGCGGCGTGTCCTACAGCTATCTTCTGGCGCCGAATGGCGACAAGTTGATCGTCGAAGAGCGCGACGACCAGCGCAGCAAGACGGGCGAGCGGATCGGGATTTCGGTCCGGCCCGAACGCGCAATGCTGTTCGATTCCGAAACCGGCCAGCGGCTGCGCTGAACGGTCCTCGACAACCACGTCCACACGCGCCGGGCCGGGGGCTGGGCGCGCTGTGATTCCCGTGGATTCCGAACCCGAAAACCGCTAACGCAGAGGCAGGATCTGCAAGAAAAGGACTGCCGATGCGACCAAATGTTTTCTCGGGCACGATGCCGGCCTTGATGACGCCGTGCAAGGCCGACCGAACCCCTGACTATGACGCTCTGGTTCGCAAAGGGCAGCAGATGATCGAGGCGGGGATGTCCGCGGTTGTCTATTGTGGGTCGATGGGCGACTGGCCGCTGCTGACCGATGACCAGCGTATGGAAGGTGTCGAGCGTCTGGTGCAGGCGGACCTTCCGGTCGTGGTGGGCACGGGGGCGATCAACACGCGCTCGGCGGTGGCGCATGCGGCGCATGCGCAGAAAGTCGGTGCGGTGGGGCTGATGGTGATTCCGCGGGTGCTGTCGCGCGGCAGCTCGCTGGCGGCGCAGCGCAACCATTTCAAGGCCATCCTGTCGGCGGCGCCCGACGTGCCCGCGATTATCTACAACAGCCCGGTCTACGGCTTTGCCACCCGCGCCGATCTGTTCTTTGCGCTGCGGGCCGAACACCCCAACCTGGTGGGCTTCAAGGAATTCGGCGGCAGCGCCGACCTGCGCTATGCGGCCGAGCACATCACCAGCCGCGACGATGAGGTGACGCTGATGGTCGGCGTCGATACCGAGGTCTACAACGGCTTCGTCAACTGCGGGGCCACCGGGTCGATCACCGGCATTGGCACCGCGCTGCCGAAAGAGGCGCTGTTGCTGGCGGCGCTGTCGAAAAAGGCGGCCGAAGGCCATGCCGAGGCCCGCCTGCGCGCCCGCGAACTGGACGAGGCGCTTGGCGTGCTGTCTAGTTTCGACGAGGGCACTGACCTGGTGCTGTACTACAAATACCTGCTGGTGCTGAACGGCGAAGAGGAATACCGCCTGCATTTCAACGAGACCGACGAGCTGAGCGACGCGCAGCGCCGCTATTGCGAGCAACAATATGCGCTGTTCCGCAACTGGTTCGCGGACTGGTCGCGGCAGGGCGGGGTGATCGCCGAATGCATGTGATCGACAGCCATACCGGCGGCGAACCCACGCGGGTGATCCTGGAGGGCGGGCCGGATCTGGGCAGCGGCTCGCTGGCCGACCGGGCCGGGAGGCTAGCCCGCGACCACGCCGATTTCTACCACGCGGTCCTGCGCGAGCCGCGCGGCCAGCCGGCGATGGTGGGGGCGCTGCTGGTGCCGCCGGTCGACCCGGACTGCGTGACCGGGGTAATTTATTTCGACGCGGATGCGGTGCTGGGCATGTGCGGGCACGGCACGATCGGGCTGACCGTGACGCTTGCGCATCTGGGCCGGATCGGGGTTGGCACGCATCGGATCGAGACACCGGCCGGGGTGGTCTCGGTCCGGCTGCACGACGCGCACACGGTGACGGTGACGAATGTCGAAAGCCGCCGCGTGGCCCGCGCGGTCGAGATCGAGGTGCCGGGCCACGGCACGGTGACCGGTGACGTCGCCTATGGCGGCAACTGGTTCTTCATCGTCGATCCCAGCCCGGTGCCGGTCGAGCCCGCGAATATCCGAGCCCTGACCGACCTGGGCGTCGCCATCCGCCGTGCGGCCAATGCCGCGGGTATCGGCGGCGAAGCCGGAGAGCCGATCGACCATGTGATTTTTCAGGAGGCCGCGCCGGCCCCCGACGTCCACAGCCGAAACTTCGTTCTGTGCCCCGATGACGCCTATGACCGCTCGCCCTGCGGCACGGGCAGTTCGGCGCGGTTGGCGTGTCTGGCGGCCGACGGGCGCTTGGCGCCCGGTGAAGAAATCGTGCAGGCCAGTGTCATCGGCAGCCCCTATCGGCTGTCCTATCAGCCTGGTCCGAACGGCGGGGTGATCCCCTCGATCACCGGTCAGGCTTTCGTGATGGCCGAAAGCCGCTTGATTTTTGATCCCGCCGATGCATTCCGTTCGGGTATAGCGATCACATGAAAAAATAGAGATCACATGAAGACAGACGTCATCGTTATCGGTGCCGGCGTGGTCGGCATCAGCGCGGCACTTGAGCTGCAGCGTCGGGGTTACGCCGTGCAGGTGTTGGACCGCGAAGGCGTGGCCGCGGGCAGTTCGGCGGGGAATGCCGGAGCGTTCGCCTTCCCCGAAGTCGAACCGTTGGCCACCCCCGGGATCATGAAGAAGGCCCCAAAATGGCTGCTCGATCCGTTGGGGCCGCTGTCGATCCCGCCCGCTTATGCCCTGCAGATCGCGCCGTGGATGTGGCGGTTCTGGCGGGCCAGTCGCCCCAGCCGGTATCAAGCGCTGGTCGCCGCGCAGGCCAGCCTGATGCGCCTGTGCCAGGCCGCGACCGAACGGCAGATCGCCGATACGGGTGGCGAGGCGATGATGCAGCGTGACGGGCAGTTGCAGTTGTACGAAAGCGCGGCCGAGTTCCGTGCCGCTTTGCCCACGTGGGAGTTGCGTCGCCAGCATGGCATCGCCTTCGACTTGCTGGAAAGCCCCGAAGCGATCGCTGAGATCCAGCCCGGGCTCAGCCCGCGTTTCACCCATGCCGGGTTCACGCCGCACTGGTGGAATACCGTCGATCCCAAACGCTGGGTCGAGCATCTGGCGCAGGTGTTCCGCGACCGTGGCGGGGTGATCGAGACGCGCCCCGTGCGCGCGCTGGAGCTGTCGGACACGGGCGTCTGGGTGCGCTTCGATCAGGGGGCGGCGGATGCCAGCAAGGTCGTGGTGGCCGCGGGCGCATGGTCGCACCACCTGACCCGTACGGTGGGCGACCGGATTCCGCTGGAGACCGAGCGCGGCTACAACACGACCCTGCCGCCGGGCGCGTTCGACCTGCGGCTGCACCTGGCGTTCTCGCGGCATGCTTTCGTGGCAACCAAAATCAACGGCGGTGTTCGCATTGGTGGTGCGGTCGAACTGGGCGGGCTTGACCTGCCGCCCAATTTCAAACGCGCCGATACCCTGTTGAACAAGGCGCGCCAGTTCCTGCCGGGGTTGAAGACCGAAGGCGGGACGCAATGGATGGGATTCCGCCCCTCGCTGCCCGACAGCATTCCGGTGATCGGGCGGTCTCCGAAATCGCGGCACCTGGTTTATGCCTTCGGGCACGGCCATCTGGGCCTGACCCAGTCGGCCGGAACAGCCGAGCTGGTGGGCGCGCTGGTCGACGGCACCGATCCGGCCATCCAGGTCAATCCCTTCGCCGCCACCCGGTTCTGAGCGTGGGATGCGCAGCAGCAAGACCATCCACGTGATCTCGGCCCATGCCGAGGGCGAGGTGGGGGATGTGATCGTCGGCGGCGTCGCCCCGCCGCCCGGCGACACGATCTGGGAGCAACGCAGCTTCATCGCCCGCGACCAGACCCTGCGCAACTTCGTACTTAACGAGCCGCGCGGCGGAGTGTTCCGCCATGTCAACATGCTGGTGCCGCCCAAACACCCAAAGGCCGACGCCGCCTTCATCATCATGGAACCCGAAGACACGCCACCCATGTCCGGCTCGAACGCGATCTGCGTGGCGACAGTGCTGCTGGACGGGGGCATCCTGCCGATGACCGAGCCGGAGACCCACCTGACGCTCGAAGCGCCGGGCGGGCTGGTGCGGGTGCGGGCCGAATGCCGCAGCGGCAAGGCCGAACGGATCTTCGTGCAGAACCTGCCCAGCTTTGCCGACCGCCTCGCCGCGCCGCTCGAGGTCGAGGGGCTGGGAACCCTGACGGTGGACACCGCCTATGGCGGGGACAGTTTCGTGGTGGTCGACGCCGCGGCGCTGGGGCTGCGCATCACCGAGGACGAGGCCGCCGACATCGCCCGGTTGGGGGTGGCGATTACCTATGCCGCCAATGCGCAGCTGGGCTTTGCGCATCCCGAGATCCCGGATTGGGACCACATTTCGTTTTGCGCCTTCTGCGGACCGTTGGCCGAAACCGAAACCGGCCTGACCGGCCGATCCGCGGTGGCAATCCAGCCCGGCAAGGTCGACCGCTCACCCACCGGCACCGCCGTTTCGGCCCGCATGGCGCTGATGGCCGCGCGGGGGCAGATACGGCCGGGCCAGAGCTTCGAGGCCGTCTCGATCATCGGTTCGCGGTTTACCGGCCGTATACTGGGCACAACCCATGTTGGCGACCGCGCCGCCATCCTGCCCGAGATCTCGGGTCGCGGATGGATCACTGGCATCCACCAGCACATGCTGGACCCGGACGATCCCTGGCCGCAAGGTTACCGCCTGCGCGACACCTGGGGCGCCTAGTCCAGAAGGGCCAGCAGGTCGCGGTAAAGTTGCGTCGGAATCTCGGCATATCCCCGGGCGGTGTTACGCGCCCGGGCGGCAAAGCGGCGCTGCGACGGCAGGCGCGCGCCCTGATCGAGGATATCGGCAAACAGGCGCTCGGCCCGCGCGTCGTTGGCCTGTCGCCGCCCGCCGCTGAACTGGTCGGGGTCGAAGGCGATGATGATGTCGCCGTGGTATGGCGCGCCGCCTGTTCCTTGGGCGAATTCCATGCTCTCCAGGCTGGTCAGGTCGTCGATGAGAGGGCCGGCCAGAAGCTCGATCATGATTGACAGGGCCGAGCCCTTGTAGCCGCCGAAGGTCAGCATCGCGCCGTCCAGCGCCGCTTGCGGGTCGGTCGTGGGGTTGCCGTCCTTGTCGATCGCCACGCCTTCGGGCAGGGGTTTGCCCGCGCGCTTGTACAGCTCGATCTCGCCGCGGGCGAAGGCGCTGGTGGCGAAGTCGAAGGTGAACGGGTCCTTGCCCCTGCGGGGCCAGCTGAAGGCCAGCGGGTTGGTGCCCAGGCTGCCGCGCGTGCCCCCGGCCGGGGCCACCCAGGAATGGCTGGGCACCATCGCCATGGCCGCAAGCCCCTCGGCCGACAGGGCCTCGACCTCGGGCCACAGGGCCGAGAAATGAAAACAGCGGTTGATCGCCATGGCCGCGATCCCGTGGGTGCGAGTCTTGTCCACCAGATGCGGCATGCCGGTCTGGAATGCCAGCAACGACATGCCGCCCCGCGCGTCGACGCGCACGATGGCATTGTCCGAGGAGGTGACCTCGGGCTGTGCATGGCCGTCGATCTTGCCGGCCTGCATGGTCTGGGCGCACATGAACAGGCGAAACAACCCGTGCGACTGGCAATCATCCATCTGGCAGGTGGTCAGCATCCGCGCAATCGCCTGCGCGTGGTCGGGGCCATAGCCCACATGGGTCAGGACCTTCAGGCTCAGATCGGTCATTTCCTCGGGCGTCAGCCCTACCGTTTCGCTCATCTTCTGTCCCCTTGGGCTGATTTTGGTCGCCCAAGGGGTAACGGGGAAGCTCGGACCTGTTCAACCCGATAACCGCCAGCACCGGCACCGCTGGGCGGAAATGCCGCCGGCCCTCTTGTGAAGCGTTGAAAATCGCCGAAGAATGCAGGTCATGATGTCAGGACCGCATTCCCCCGACCCCGACGAGGACGAGCCCTTTGCCGGCCCGCGCAGCATCTATGATGTCGATCCCCCGGAAGACGAGGACCTGTGGTTTCTGCCCCCCGACAGCGACCCGGCCGTCGAGGATCTTTTGCCGCCCGGTCCCCGGGCGGACCGGCGCCTGCTGTTCGATCCGCGCGAGTGGCGCGCGGCGCAGGCCGCCGTGGCGCAGGACCTGGCCGAGTTGACCCTGACCTTCGGCGCGTTGGACGAACGGTTGCGGGCGGGTCCGGCGGGCTGGACGCATCGGCTGGCGCTGATGGACGTGTCCGATCTGGGTTGGTGGACCGGCGATCGGATCAGCGTCGACCGGCTGGCACTGTGGACCGGGCTGCGCATCGGAGCCACCGGCGACGACGTACAGGCCCTGTTTCGGGCGGGCTGGGCGGTGCGGCGGCTGACCTCAGGGGCCGGTCCGTCCGACGGGGGCTGGCAGCACGGGCTGGCTGCGTTTCTGGACCGGATGGCGCAGGGCATCGACGAGGTGCCCGAGGCCGTGGCCGATCTGGCCGAAGTAATGGACACTGCCGTCGATCTGCACCCGGTGACCCAGTCGGCCATCGCCTTTCACGCTTGGCGCGCGCTGTCGCAAGGGATGGGTCAGGACACCGAGGCCGCTGTCATCGCCGCTCGCCACGCGGCCACGATGGGGCGGGGCGGGGCGCTGTTCATGCCGCTGGCGCTGTCGGGGCCGGGGGCGTTGCGCAGCGCAGGAGCGCCCGAAGACAAGCTGGGCGCGTGGGTGCGCGGCGCGGGGCAGGCGGCGCTGGCCGCCCTGCTGCACCTGGATCGCGTCAGCGCCTGGGAGTCGCGCGCTCGCGCCGCGACCGATGATCTGAGCGGCCGGACACCGCCGGTTCTGATCGACGTTCTGGCCGCCTGGCCCATGGTTTCGGCGCCGCTGGCCGAGCAACTGACGCAGGCCTCGCGCGCGGCGGTGCAGCGCAATCTCGACAAGTTCACCAGCCGCGGGCTGATCCGCGAGGTGACTGGGCAGGGACGGTACCGCGTCTGGGCGGCGGCGCTGTGATGCGGCGGGCCTAGCGGCCTACGCCAACATAGGTGTCGAAACCCGATTTCAGCGCCATTTCGCGGGCGTAGATGTTGCGCAGATCGACCATCCGCGGGGATTTCATCGCCCGGGCCATCTGGGACAGGTTCAGAGCGCGGAACTCGTTCCATTCGGTCAGCAGCACGACTGCATCGGCATCGCGCACGGCGGCATAGGGGTCGTCCTCCCATACTACGCCTGGCAGCAGGGCCTCGCCCTCGGCGCGGCCCTGCGGATCGACCACGCGCACCTGAGCGCCGCCGCCTATCAGCGCCGGTACGATGGTCAGCGAGGGTGCATCGCGCATGTCATCCGTGTTGGGCTTGAAGGTCACGCCCAGCACCGCGATGGTCTTGCCGTTGAAGCTGTCTCCGCAGGCGTCGCGGATCTTTTCGATCATGCGCTTCTTGACCTCGTCATTCACCCGCATGACTGTCTCGGTGATCTGCATGGGAAAGGCGTGATCCTGGCCGATCCGCGCCAGCGCGGCAGTGTCCTTGGGAAAGCAAGACCCGCCATATCCGGGACCGGCATGCAGGAACTTGTTGCCTATGCGCCCGTCTAGACCGATGCCCCGCGACACCTCCTTGACGTCGGCGCCGACCCGCTCGCACAGGCCGGCGATTTCGTTGATGAAGGTGATCTTGGTCGCCAGAAAGGCATTGGCCGCGTATTTGATCATCTCGGCGCTTTCCAGATCGGTGGTCAGGATCGGAAAGTCCCGCAGGTACAGGGGGCGATAGATGTCTGCCATCACCTGAGCGGCGCGGTCGCTCTCGACGCCCACCACGACCCGGTCGGGACGCATGAAATCGTCGATCGCCGCGCCTTCGCGCAGAAATTCGGGGTTCGAGGCGACGTCGAAATCGGCCACGGGGTTGGCGGCAGAAATGGTCTCGTGAACCTTGCGGTTGGTGCCCACGGGCACGGTCGATTTGGTGACGACCACGGTATAGCCGGTCAGGGCGCGGGCGATCTCGTCGGCAGCGGCCATCACATAGGTCAGGTCGGCATGCCCGTCTCCGCGGCGGGTCGGCGTGCCAACTGCGATGAACACCGCATCGGCCCCATCGACCGCGCGGGCCAGATCGGAGGTGAAGCTGAGCCGTCCGGCGGCCACGTTCTTGGCCATCAGCATGTCCAGCCCCGGCTCATAGATCGGAACCTGACCCGCCTGCAGCATCCGAATCTTGTCTTCGGCCTTGTCCACGCAGATCACGTCATGGCCGAAATCCGAGAAACACACCCCCGACACCAGGCCGACGTAACCGGTGCCGATCATCGCAATACGCATTGTCCACTATCCCTTTCTGGTACCCACCGTGGCGGGCGGGCACACATTCTGAGAATCTTCCGCCGGTTTCAATGGCTGTCTGCCGGACCGGCTTGCAATCTGGTTCGTCTTGCTGTTTTAGGAGCGAAACCCAAATACCCCTAGGATTTTTGAGGCATTCGATGACGAAAACGGCGCTGATTACCGGGATCACCGGACAGGACGGTTCTTACCTGGCAGAGTTTCTTTTGGCCAAGGGGTATGAAGTTCACGGAATCAAGCGGCGGGCCTCTTCGTTCAACACGCAGCGGATCGACCATATCTATCAAGACCCGCACGAGCCCAACCCCAAACTGCGCCTGCACTATGGTGACCTCAGCGACACGTCGAACCTGACCCGGATCATCCAAGAGGTTCAACCCGACGAAGTCTACAACCTGGGTGCGCAATCGCATGTGGCGGTCAGTTTCGAGGCGCCGGAATATACGGCCGATGTCGATGCAATCGGTACCCTGCGGCTGCTCGAGGCGATCCGCTTTCTGGGGCTCGAGAAAAAGACGCGCTTCTATCAGGCTTCGACCTCCGAGCTGTACGGGCTGGTCCAGGAAATCCCGCAGCGCGAGACCACGCCGTTTCACCCCCGGTCGCCCTATGCCGTCGCCAAGCTGTATTCCTACTGGATCACCGTGAACTACCGCGAGGCCTATGGGATGTATGCCTGCAACGGGATTCTGTTCAATCACGAAAGCCCGCGCCGGGGCGAAACTTTCGTGACCCGCAAGATCACCCGCGGACTGGCCAACATCGCCCAGGGCCTCGAACAGTGTTTGTACATGGGCAATATCGACAGTCTGCGCGACTGGGGCCATGCCAAGGATTACGTGCGCATGCAGTGGATGATGCTGCAGCAGGACCAGCCCGAGGATTTCGTGATCGCCACCGGCAAGCAGTACTCGGTACGCGAGTTCATCGAATGGTCGGCGGCCGAGCTGGGGATCTCGGTCGAGTTCTCCGGCAGCGGCGTCGACGAGGTTGCAACGGTGACGGCGATCGAAGGCGAGGACGCTCCGGCTGTGAAACCGGGCGACGTGATCATGCGCATCGACCCGCAGTATTTCCGCCCGGCCGAGGTGGACACCCTGCTGGGCGACCCGACCAAGGCAAAGGAAAAACTGGGCTGGGAGCCGGAACTGACGGCGCGGGAAATGTGCGCCGAAATGGTCCGGGAAGATCTGAGAACGGCCAAACGCCACGCCCTGTTGAAAGAGCATGGCTATGAACTGCCGGTCAGCCTCGAAAACGGCTGAGGGGGCGAAAATGCAAAAGGTCTATATCGCCGGACATCGCGGCATGGTCGGAGGCGCGATTCTGCGTCGTCTTCAGGCGCGTCAGGCCCAGGGCGAGGACCTGCAGCTGATCACGCGCACCCACGCAGAACTGGACCTGACCGATCAGGCGGCGGTGCGCGACTTCATGCAGGCCGAACGCCCCGATGTGGTGATCCTTGCCGCCGCCAAAGTTGGCGGCATCCACGCCAACAACACCTATCCGGCGGATTTCATCTATGACAACCTGATGATCGAGTGCAACGTGATCCATCAGGCCTTTGCCGCCGGTGTGCGGCGCCTGCTGCAATTGGGCAGTTCTTGCATCTACCCGCGCGAGGCCGCCCAGCCCATGCGCGAAGATGCGCTGTTGACCGGTGTGCTGGAACCCACGAACGAGCCCTATGCCGTTGCCAAGATCGCCGGGATCAAGCTGTGCGAAAGCTACAATCGCCAGCACGGGGTCGACTACCGCTCGGTCATGCCGACGAACCTGTACGGACCGGGCGACAACTTTCACCCTGAAAACAGCCACGTTCTGCCCGCTCTGATCCGCCGGTTTCACGAAGCCGCGCGCGACGGGCTGGACGAGGTGGTGATCTGGGGCACCGGCAAACCCAGGCGCGAATTCCTGCATGTCGATGACATGGCCGAGGCGTCGCTGTTCGTGCTGGATTTGCCGCGAGCCGACTACGAGGCCAACACCCAGCCGATGCTGAGCCACATCAATGTCGGGTGCGGGCAGGACGTCTCGATCGCGGAACTGGCTGCGCTGGTGGCCAAGGTCACGGGGTTCCAGGGCAGGATCACCCAGGACCCCAGCAAACCCGACGGCACGATGCGCAAGCTGATGGATGTTTCGCGGCTGGCGAGGATGGGCTGGACGGCGCGCATCGGGCTCGAGGACGGCATTCGCCAGACCTATGCCTGGTTCCTTGAGCAGCCCGAGCACGGCCTACGCGCCAAGTAGCGGCCCGGCCCGAAGACCGGGTGGCTGAGCAGGTCAGATCCACCGACCGATTGCGACCAGTGCAGGCGCGATTTCCGTTGTGTCCGAGATTGTCGACAAGACCTGCCAGTCGGCCTGACTGTCGGTTGCGGCTCCAAGGCTGAGGAACCGGCCCGTGGCCCCGCCACTGCCCGAGACGGCAGGCGTGCTGCCGCTGACAAAGGGCACCGGGTAGGTCCAGGTTTGGGTGGCGCTTGCAAATAGGGCGCCGGCATTGGCGATACAGCCGACCCCAGCAGGGCTTGTTGTGCAGATCTGGGTGCCGTCGGCAAAGCGGACATATTCGCCGTCAGCCGAGGCGCCGCGTTCGATCACCGCTCCGGTCGGTGTGCCGCCGGACTGGCTGACTGCGCCCAGCAGGTTGCCCGGCCCATAGCCAAAATCCGCCCGCATCAGTCGGCCGGGGGTCACGTCAGTCGCGCTGGCCTGAACTGCGGCCCCGGCCACAGTGCCCGTGGCCGCGTCCAAACGAAGGGCCTCGGTCCAGCTGCCGCCATCCGGCGACACCTTGATCGAGAAGTCGGTGTTTCCCGCCAGACCCATCTCGGCGTGGCCGGTCCAGTTGGACTGAAACAGCAGGGATGCAGTGTCGGATGCAGCGGCCTTGTTGATCTTCAGTTGATGCCCGGCCCCGTCATGGGTCAGCAGCGTGGCCGGGCTGCGGACCGACAGACGGTTCGTGCCGTCATAGCCGGTTGCGATACCGATGCCCGCAAGGTTGGACGTTTCGACCGGCGGATCGATCCAGCCGTTCCCGTCCCACGACTTCAACCGCCCGGCGGTTTCATCCCAGATCCGCCAACCGGTTCTGGGGGTCACGAAATACCAGCCATTGTCCAGCCAGGCCGCCAGCTTGCCCGCGTGCCCGGCCCAGGCGCCGGTGGGCGCGGATCCCAATCCATAGACCGCCCCCTGCGCGGGTACCGCAGGCGGGGTGTTTTCGTTCAGCGCAATCGCGCTGAGCTGCACGACCAGATCCAGCTCACGCAGGGCCTCGTTGTGGGTGACATGTTTTTGCGCCTGAGACGGTTGCAGAAAGGGCAGGTTCAGGCGGGGAGTGGTTTGTGACACGGCGGGCATCCTCCTTGGGCTGTCGGGTCAGTGAGTGCTTTGCGCGTCACTCTGCCCTGCCTGTGGTCAATGCGCGCTTTCCCGTGCGAACGGTACGGAAACGAATTCGAAAGTGGTGATTTCCAATGGCGAAACAAATCGGGGCGATGGTGTGGTTTGTTGCCATCTAAGGGCGGCGACGCATCAAGGTGATTCTGTTGGCCGCACAAAAAAAGGGGCCGCCATGGGGCCGCCCCTGGGGTCATCCGCCGGGATGCTCAGCTGCGGGCATAGACATCCTCGTACCGGATGATGTCATCCTCGCCCAGATAGCTTCCGGTCTGAACTTCGATCAGAACCATCGGCACCTTGCCGGGGTTTTCCATCCGGTGCACGGCGCCCAGCGGGATATAGACCGACTCGTTTTCGCTGACCAACTGCACCGTGTCGTCGATCGTAACCTTTGCGGTGCCTTCGACGACGATCCAATGTTCGGCCCGATGGTGGTGCGACTGCAGGCTCAGCGCGGCGCCGGGGTGCACATGGATCCGCTTGACCTGGAACCGGTCGCCCACGACCAGGCTTTCGAACCAGCCCCACGGGCGATGGTCCACCGGCAGCTGTTCAGCCTGTTTGGAGCCCTTTGCCTTGAGGGCCGCGACTGCTGTCTTGACGTCCTGTGCTTTGTCCATGCTGGCTACCAGAACCGCATCGGGCATGGCCACGGCGATCATATTCTCAAGTCCCATCGCCACGACTTCCTGGGCCGGCGATTCCGACCGGATCAGAACGTTGCGACAGTCGATCGCCGTCACCTCGCCGGCGGTTGCCACGCCATCCTCGGACGGGTTGCTCAGTTCCTGCACGGCAGACCAGCTGCCCACATCCGACCAGCCGCCTGCGAAGGGCACAACGCTCAGGTTGTCGGCCCGTTCCATAACGGCATAGTCGATCGAGATGTCTTCGATCGGCTCCCATGCGTCGCGGTCCAACCGAAGGAAACCCAGATCGGCCTTGGCCTTTTCAACGGCGACTCGAACCGGGTCGATCAGATCGGGTGCATGGGCTTCGAAGGCGGAAATGATGTCGCCGACGGCGAACAGGAAGATCCCGGAATTCCACAGATAATTCCCGTCGGCGACCATTTGGCGGGCGCGTTCGAGATCGGGTTTTTCAACGAAATGGTCCAGCGGGACGGCATTGCCCGAAGCGTCCGGCGTCGTGGCGAGCTTCAGATAGCCATAGCCGGTCTCGGGCCGGTCCGGCGTGATGCCGAACGTAACCAGATGCCGGTCTTGTGCGACCGCCTGCACGCCCTTTTCGACGGCGGCGAAGAAGGCGGCCTTGTCCGGGACGACATGATCCGACGGAGCCACCAGCATAAGCGCGTCCGGGTTCTGCTGTTGCAGGTACAGGGCCGCCGCCAGAATAGCCGGTGCCGTGTTGCGTCCTTCGGGCTCGATCAGCACCGGGCCGGGGTCGATTCCGACAGCGGCCAACTGCTCGGTGACGACAAAACGGAAGGCCTCATTGGTCAGAATCAGGGGTTTGGAAAAAGGTGCCTCGGCCGGACCCCGCATCCGATCGGCGCAATCCTGCAACAGGCTGGTTTCACCGAGCAGCGGCACGAATTGCTTGGGATAGCTCTTGCGGGACAACGGCCACAGCCGGGTTCCGGAGCCTCCACACAAGATGACGGGATGGACGTTGCTCATGTTTAAAAACACTCTTTTTTTGATGTGATTTGGGTGGTTACACCGTTTGACGGCTAGGTATGGCGCGGTGCATCACTGCGCGGCTTTGCCTGTGGCGACGATATCGTTCAGGTATCGGGCCAAGTCGTCGCGCAGGTCGTCGCGGGCCAGCGCGAAGGACACCGTCGCCTGCAGAAACCCCGCCTTCGAGCCGCAATCGAACCGCTGGCCCTTGAACCGATAGCCGAAGACCGGCACGCCGTTGCCGATGTCCTCGGCGATGGCATCGGTCAGCTGGATCTCACCGCCGCTGCCTTTCTTCATGTGGTTGAGGTTGTACAGCACCGAAGGACCCATGATGTAGCGTCCGATCACCGCCAGGTTCGAGGGCGCCTCTTCGGGTTTGGGCTTCTCGACCATTCCGCGCACGCGGACCACCGTGCCGGCGTTTTCGGCCACGTCCAGAATGCCGTAGGCGCTGGTGCGCTCTGGCGCCACCTCCATCGTGGCGACCATGTTGCCGCCGGTTTCTTCATAGGCTTCGACCATTTGTTGCAGACAGGGCTTTTCGGCGGCGATGACGTCGTCGGGCAGCATCACGGCAAAAGGTTCGTCGCCGATCAAACGTCGCGCGCACCAGACCGCGTGGCCCAGGCCCAGGGCCTTGTATTGGCGGATATAGGCGATCGCACCGCTTTCCATGTTGGTCGCATCCAGCGTTTTCAGCAGCTTGTCTTTGCCCTTGGCCCGCAACTCTTCCTCGAGAACGGGGTTGTGGTCGAAATAGTCTTCCAGCGCCGACTTGCCGCGCGATGTCACGAAGATGAATTCCGTGATCCCGGCCGCGCGGGCTTCGTCGATGGCGTATTGTATTAATGGCCGGTCAACCAGTGTCATGATCTCTTTCGGAACCGATTTCGTAGCGGGAAGAAACCGGGTCCCCAATCCCGCGACCGGAAAAATCGCCTTGGTGACCTTTCGTGACATGATACCTCACAAATCAAATACGCTGCGGGCGAACAAACTGCCGCCGGGGATCCCTCTTAGGCCGGGAGGCCAGCGCATTCAATGACTCTTGGGCGACCCGGCGGAAACTTTCCGAACCGTGCCATCTGAAATTAACTGTGTCAAAAGCATCCTTATAGGTGTGATCGACCCGTGAAACGCTATGGGCCCGGGAACCAGGCAAGCGGACGAACCCCCAAAGCCGAAGTTCCGGCTTTGGGGGGCGGCGATCAGGTCTGGCCCAGAATGGCATCCAGCGGGTCGTGCTCGGCCACCAGATGCCCGGGGGCAACCTCGGTAAGCTTGGGAACATAGTCGGTCTGACCCGCCGCCAGACGGCTGGGCAGGAACCGCAGCGCCGCCTTGGGATCCATCGGCGAGGGCAACTCGCCCGGCAGTTTCAACCGCTGGCGGCTGCGCTCGACATCCGGGTCCGGGATCGGAACCGCCGAGATCAGCGATTGCGTATAGGGATGAACCGGGTTCGAGCAGATCACCTCGCCATCGCCCAGTTCGACGATGCGGCCGAGATACAGAACCATGATGCGGTTCGACACCGCGCGCACCACCGACAGGTCGTGGCTGATGAAGATCATCGACAGACCGAACTCCTGCTGCAGTTCCTTCAGCAGCTGCACGATTTGCGCCTGGATCGACACGTCCAGCGCCGAGACCGCCTCGTCGCAGATGATCAGCTTGGGTTTGTTGATCATCGCCCGGGCGATGCCCACGCGTTGGTTCTGCCCGCCCGACAACTCGTGCGGGTAGCGGTTGATCATGTTGGCGTTCAGGCCGACCCGTTCCATCATCTCGGCGACCATCTGCTTGCGCTCGCGCTCGGTCAGGTCGGGGCGATAGGTTTTCAGCGGTTCCGCGATCGAGGCAGAAATCGTCATCCGCGGGTCCAGGCTGGCCAGCGGGTCCTGGAACACGATCTGCAGGTCCTTGCGGTACTTGTTCAGCTCGGCCCGTTTCAGCCCGACGATCGGATGGCCCAGCCAGCTGACATTGCCGGCGCTCGGCTCGATAAGCTGCAGCACGGCACGGGCGAGGGTAGACTTGCCGCAGCCCGATTCACCGACCACGCCCAGGGTTTCACCCTTGCGGATGTCAAAGCTGACCCCATTCACCGCCTTCAACGGCACCTTGTGGCCAAAAATGCCGCCCGGAACGTGGATCGGGAAATGCACCTTGACGTCATCGACCCTCAGCAGCGGGGCCTCGTCGGTCTCCACCGCCTTGGGCGCATCGCCCGCGTCGATGCGGGGCATGGCCTCGATCAGGGTGCGAGTATAGTCGTGCTTGGGCGCGTGAAAGATCTCGCGCGTGTCACCGGCCTCGACAAACTCACCCAGGCGCATGACCTGCACCCGGTCGCACATGCGGGCCACGACGCCCATGTCATGGGTGATCAGGGCGATGGCCGTGCCTTCGTCCTTTTGCAGACGCACCATCAGATCCAGGATGTCGGCCTGAACGGTCACGTCCAGCGCGGTGGTCGGTTCGTCTGCGATCAGCAGTTTGGGATTGCACAGCATCGACATGGCGATCATCACCCGCTGGCGCATCCCGCCCGACAGCTCGTGCGGGAACTGGTCCAGACGGCGCGCGGCCTCGGGGATGCGGACGCGGTCCAGCCATTCCAGGCACCGTTGCCGCGCGGCCGAACCCTGCAGGCCTTCGTGTACGCTCAGCACTTCGCGCATCTGCTGGCCGATCCGCAGATGCGGGGTCAGCGCGGTCAGCGGGTCCTGAAATATCATGCCCACATCGGCACCGCGGATCTGGTTCAGCTTGTTCACGGGCAGGTTCAGAATTTCCTGCCCGTTCAGCAGCACCGACCCGGTGGCCCGGCCCGCCGGCGGCAGCAGGCCCATCGCGGCCATGAAGGTCTGGCTTTTGCCCGACCCGCTTTCGCCGACGATGCCCAGGCATTCGCCCGGGGCGATGTCAAAGCTGATGTTCTTGACGGCCTCGACCACCCCATCGGGCGTGTCGAACTGAACGCTCAGGTTCTTTACGGAAAGCAGGCTCATGTCAGCGGTCCTTCGGATCCAGTGCGTCACGCAGGCCATCGCCGATGAAGAACATCGTGATGATGATGGTGACGTAAAATGCCAGGGGGTACATCAGTTGCCACAACGTGCCGTAACCCATGGTTCCGGCGCCCTCGGCGATCAGACGACCCAACGAGGTATAGGGCTCGGAAATCCCCAGCCCCAGGAACGAGATGAAGCTTTCCGTCAGGATCATCTCGGGCACCAGCAGCGAGGCATAGACGATCACCACGCCCAGCAGGTTGGGCAGGATGTGGCGGTACATGATGGTGAACTCGCTGACACCGGCAGCGCGGGCGGCTTCGATGAACTCACGGTTCTTCAGGGTCAGGGTCTGGCCGCGCACGATCCGTGCCATGGTCAGCCAGCCCACCGCACCCAGTGCGATGAACAGCATGAAGAACGACCGCCCCGCCACGACCAGCAGCAGGATGATGACCAGCGTGGCCGGAATGGCCAGCAGGATGTCGACAAAGCGCATCATCACGCTGTCGACGCGCCCGCCGATGTAACCGGCGGCGATGCCGTAGCAGGTGCCGACGATCAGCGCGGTGGCCGCCCCGACCAGGCCCACCAGCAACGAGGTGGTGGTGGCCTGGATGACCCGGCTGTACAGGTCGCGCCCCAGATCGTCGACGCCGAAATAGTGACCGGTTTCGATGGACGGCATCCCCATGCCGGCCACGTCGCCCATGACGGCCCAGTCGATTTCCTCGTTGTTCCAGACGGCGAAGTAAGGCCCGATGATCGTGAACAGAACGATCAGGCCCAGGATGAACACGCTGGCCATGGCGGCCTTGTTGCGGACAAAACGCATCCGCGCGTCCTGCCACAGCGACCGGCCCTGGATGGCGGTGTGATCGGTGATGGTCTCGGCCAGCCGAGCGGCTTTTTGTGATTTTCCAAGCATGGATTGCCCCTCAGTACCGGATTTTCGGATCGAACCAGGCATAGGCCAGGTCGGTCAGCAGGTTCACTAGAACGGTCAGCACGCCATAAAGTATCGTGACCCCCAGCAGCACCGCATAGTCGCGTGACAGGGCCGAACCCACATAGGCCTGCCCCAGCCCGCCGGTCGAGAAGTAGATGTCCACAAACACCGATCCGGTCAGTACATAAACGAAGACCGGGCCCAGATAGGACACCACCGGCAGCAGCGTGGGTTTCAGCGCGTGGCGCCAGATCACAGTGCGGGTCGGTAGGCCCTTGGCCCGAGCGGTGCGGATGAAGTTCGAATTCAGAACCTCGAGCATAGACGACCGGGTGATCCGCGCGATCGAGCCCATGTACGAGGTCGCAAGCGCGATCACGGGCATGATCAGGTATTGCCACTGACCCCCGTTCCAGCCGCCGCCCGGCAGCCAGCCCAGCCACAGGGTGAAAGTCAGGATCAGGATCGGGCCCATGATGAAGTTCGGCAGCGCCTGGGCGGCGATGCCCAGACCCACGGCGAAATAGTCGATCCAGCTGTTGTGGCGGATCGCGGCGGCAATGCCCAGCCCGACGCCCACCAGCGTAGCCACGATGAAGGACAGCATCCCGTAGGTCAGCGAAATCGGAAAGCCCTGCGCGATGATGTCGTTCACGTCGCGGTCCTTGAACTTGAAGGACGGGCCGAAATCGAAATGCACCACGATGTTGTACAGATAGTCCCAAAGCTGTTTCCACAGCGGCTGGTCCAGCCCGTAGCGCGCCTCGATATTGGCCAGAACCTGCGGCGGCAACGGCCGCTCAGAGGTGAAGGGCCCGCCGGGCGCGAAGTGCATCAGAAAGAAACTGGCGACGATCAGCAACAGGATCGTCGGAACGGCGATCAGCAGTCGCCGGATGACATAGGCAAGCATTTCATGCCCCCAATTATTGGCCCTGCCCCAGAGCATGTCCGGGGCAGGGCGCGATCAAAGGATGATGATTACTCGGCGATCTTGTAGAGGTTCTTCGAGTACCAGTTCTGCTCGACGTTGTTCACCGGCCAGTTCCCCACGTCGCTGTCCATCATGTAGACGCCGGCATAGTGGTAGATCGGGATCACAGGGTTTTCCTGTGCGATGATCCGCTCGACCTCGGTGTACAGCGGGGCCGGATCATCCGAGGTCTTGGCCTGGGCCAGCAGCTCGTCCACCTTCGGGTTGCTGTACTTGCCGTCGTTATAGCCGGAATCAGACTGCAGCAGGTCCAGGAAGGTCGAGGCTTCGTTGTAGTCGCCGCACCATGCGCCGCGGGCCAGCTCGAAGTTCTGGTTGCCGCGCTCTTCCAGGAAGATCTTCCATTCCATGTTGGCCAGCTCGACCTGCGCGCCCAGCTTCTGCTTCCACATCTGGCTGAGGGCCACGGCGACCTTCTTGTGCGCCTCGGAGGTGTTGTAGACCATCGAGAAGGTCAGCGGGTTGTCGGGGCCGTACCCGGCCTCGGCCAGCAGTTCCTTGGCCAGCTCGTCGCGCTCGGCTTGCGTCATCGTCGCCATTTCGACGACCGGTGGGGTGAACCCTGCGGTGGCTTCGGGCACGAAGGTGTAGGCTTCGGGCTGACCTCCGGCCAGGATGTTCTCGGTGATGATCTTGCGGTCAACCGCCAGCGACAGAGCCTGACGCACGTTCGGGTCCTTGAAGGCCTCGGGGCCGCCGTCGGACAGGTTGAACGTGTAGTAGTAGTTGCACAGGCGCGGGAAGCTGATCGCCTCGTTCGGGTATTCCTTCTTCAAGCGCGGGAACTGGCCTGCGGGCACCTCGGTGCGGTCCAGCTCGCCGGCCAGATAGCGGGTCAGGGCCACGTTTTCATCGTTGATGACCAGCGCCACGACCTTGTCGATAATGGTGTTGTCGTTGTCCCAGTACATCGGGTTGCGCTCGCGCACCGAGCGTTCGTTGGGCAGGTGCTCGGTCAGGACATAGGCGCCGTTCGACACGATGTTGCCAGGCTTGGTCCATTCATCGCCGAACTGCTCGATAACCTTCCGCGGGGCCGGGAAGGTGGTCGAATGCGTGGTCATCTGCGGGAAATAGGGCAGCGGCGCGCTCAGCTTCACTTCCAGCGTGTGGTCGTCGATCGCCTTGACGCCCAGATCGTCGACCGGCTTGTCGCCCGCGATGATTTCGGCGGCGTTCTCGATCGACATCAGTTCCATGAACCACGCATAGGGCGAGGACAGCGCCGGATCGACGGCGCGCTTCCAAGCGTATACGAAATCATGCGCGGTGACCGGGTCACCATTCGACCACTTGGCGTTGTCGCGCAGGGTGAAGGTGTACACGTCCTTGGTTTCGTTGGTGGTATAGCCGGTCGCCACGCCCGGAACCAGGTTGCCGTTCTCGTCCTGGTTCATCAGACCTTCGAACAGGTCGCGGACAATCTCGGCGCCCGACACGTCCTCGACCACCTGCGGGTCGACCGAGCTGTGCTCGTCCAGCACGCGGTAGACAAAGGTCTGGTCGTCGGCCAGCGGCTCGCCGGTGACCGGATGGGTGCCTGCGGCCAGCGCGGCACCGGTGATGAAGGTCGAGCACAGCAGGCCCGCCACCGAGTTTCGAAGGATGGTGTTCATGATCTTCTCCCATTTATTGTGGCGGCGGTCTGCGCATCCCCGTGGGATGGCGTCCGGCGGCCCTGGTTGCCCGACATCCGCTGGGACCCGGTTCTTTTCGATTTTGGATTGTGCCAATTCGCAAGGAACACTGCGTCGCAGCTTTGTGGATTGCAGTCGGTGAAGTGGATGCAAGAGCTTCCTCTCGCTGTGCAAGACCGTGCCACTATTTTGGGCAGGGTTAAAGCCTTCCCATGAACCCGGATCGCCTAAAGGTAGAAAGAAACTTCGTGACGCGAGGTCGCCGAAATTTTGTAACGATGGCGTTTGTCGCTGGGATATTTTCGTGCCCAGGCTGCTCGGAATTCCGCCTGTGAAGCGGCCTGTTTCGGCAGAGTATCGCGGCCCGTTTTCGCCGAATTCGGCGAATCGCCCGCGGTCAGGGGCGCAACCGCGATTTCATCCGCGCGTCGGGAAAGCATGTGGGGCGCTGGCCTGTCGCCTCTTGCCAGCGGCCGATCGACCGGCGCGTCTTGTATCCCGGCAGGCCATCGGCACCGCCCACGTCATGCCCCATGGCGATCAGGGCTTTCTGCATGGCTGCGATGTCCGACCGGTACAGGCCGTCAATCTTGCCCCAGCGCCCCTTGAAATCGCCCACGCCATACTGGATGCGGTCGCCTACATGGCCCACAAACAGGGCATAGAGGTCGCTGGTGTTGTAGTCCTTCAGAACGTAGAAATTGGGTGTCACGATGAAGGCCGGCCCGTGGCGGCCCGCTGGCATCATCAGGTATCCTTCGCCGAGCAGCTCGTGCGGGGGAAAGGGTCGGCCCGAGACGCGGGTGATGCCCATCGCGGCCCAGTCGCGGATCGGGCGACCCTGATCGGGGCCCTCCAGCGCACAGGACACTGACGCATCCACCGTCACCTCGAACCCCCAGTCGCGGCCGGGCACCCAGCCATGTCGTTCAAGGTAGGCAGCGATCGAGGCGATCGTGTCTTCGGCCGACCTCCAGATATCGGCGCGCCCATCGCCATTGCCGTCGGTGGCATAGGTCAGAAAACTGCTGGGCATGAATTGCGGCTGGCCCAGAGCGCCGGCCCAACTGCTTTTCATCGCCCGGCCGCTTACGTGGCCGGCCTCGACGATCTGCAGGGCGGCGATCAACTCGTCGGTGAAATACGCCGCGCGCGTGCTCATGAACGCCTTGGTGGCCAGCACCTGAAAGGCATCATGCCGGATGGGCACCTGCCCGAACCCGCTTTCGCGGCCCCAGATCGCAAGGATGATGCGTGCGGGCACGCCTGTGTCCGCCTCGACCCGACGCAGGGTCGCTGCATGGCGTTTGGCCATCCTGCGCCCGGCCGCGGCGGTGCCTTGCACCGTGTTGGCGTTGAAATAACGCGCCGGTGCGCCGAATTCGGCCTGGCGCTGCGTCTTGGGCGTCTTTGGTGTGGTTCCGGGCGGCACCAGATCCGGCAGATCCCAGTTGATCCTGACGCCGTTCAGACTGTTTTGGAACGTGCGGCGCGACACGCCCTCGCCCCGGGCCAAGGGCCAGAGTTCGGTGCTCAGCCAAGCCTGGAATTGTTGTTCCACGGCGGCCCTGTCCAGCGCCGGAACGGCGGTGGCCCAGATCAGGCCGAGGATGACGAACAGCACACGCATGGCAGGTTCCGAGTGTCTCCACCCCGCGACCCAAGTCAACTCATACCGATAGTTTGCCTGAAATTTCTTGTGAAGTCGGTCAACTCTGCCGATAGTTGCCGAAACCAGCGGGAACAAAAGGCAATCTGACGTGGCCAGAGAACCGACGACCCCGGCAGTACGAGCGACGCTGATCGCGATCACGGTCTGGGCGGTCGCCGCCCATCCTGGGTTGGCCAGTAATAGCTTTCTGGACCCGCAAGGCCCGATAGCCCAGGCCCAGAGGGTTCATCTGTTGCGCGCCACCGCGCTTATCCTGGTTGCGGTCATTCCGGTTCTGGTTCTGGTTCCCCTGATCGCTCTGCGCTATCGCCGTCGCGCGCAAAGCCCGGCTACCTATCGGCCCAAATGGGAGTTTTCGCCCCTGCTCGAAACCGCGATGTGGGGCGTGCCAGTGGTAATCGTGGCGCTGCTGTCCTTCTATCTGTGGAAGGCGACCCACCGGCTGGACCCCTACGCGGCCGCGTTCGGCGATGAACCGGCCCTGCGCGTGCAGGTGGTGGGGCTGGATTGGAAATGGCTGTTCATCTACCCCGATCTGGGCATCGCGACGGTGGGTGAATTCGGGATTCCCACGCAGCGTCAGGTCGCCTTGACGCTGACGACGGACACAGTGATGCAATCCTTCATGGTTCCTGCCCTGGCGGGGCAGATCTATGCCATGCCGGGCATGACGACCCAATTGCATCTTGTGGCTGATGCCCCCGGACAAATGCAGGGCGAGAACACCCAGTACAACGGGCGCGGATTTACCAAGCAGAAGTTCCAGACGGTCGCGATGTCGCCCCCGGACTTCGACGCATGGGTTGACCGGGTTGGGCAGAACGGAATCGTTCTGGACCCGGCAACCTATCGGACGTTGGCCATGCGGACCGACCGGGACGAAGTTCAGGCCGCGCTTGGCACCGCGCAGATGCCGGACAATGCGCTGTACTTTCGTCTGGATGATGGCGATCTGTTCCACAGCGTTCTGGACCGGTATCACAACGGGCAACCATTGCCTGAGGATCAGCAACCGGGAACCGCCCAGTACGGGCAGGAGGGCAAGCCATGACAGCTGCCGAGTCCGGTTTCTTCGGTCGTCTGACCTGGGAAGCATTCCCCATCGCCGGGCTGATTCAAGATCCCAACACGAACGAGATCGTCGCCAACGCGGCGGCGGGCGTGGTGATCGTCGGTGTGGTCTTGGTTCTGGGGCTACTCACGTGGTTTCGCCTGTGGGGGCCGCTGTGGCGCGACTGGCTGACCAGCGCGGATCACAAGAAAATCGGCATCATGTATATCGTCTTTGCCATCGTCATGCTGGCGCGCGGCGTTCTGGAAGGCGTCGTGATGCGTGCCCAACAGGCGGCCGGGCCGGGCGAGGGATTCCTCGAGGCCGAACACTTTGCCGAGCTGTTCAGCACCCACGGCACGATCATGATCTTCTTCGTGGCGGTGCCCTTCGTGTTCGGACTGGCGAATTTCCTTGTCCCGCTGATGATCGGCGCGCGCGACGTGGCCTTTCCGGTGATGAACCAGATCAGCCTCGGCCTGACGGTTTCGGCGGGGATGATGCTGATGGTCAGCTTGGTGGTGGGCGAGTTTTCCACCGGCGGCTGGACGGCCTATCCGCCCTATACCGGAGCGGCCTTCAATCCGGGTGTGGGGCCGGATTACTGGATCTGGGCGATCGTGGTGTCGGGTATCGGCACCACGCTGACGGGGATCAACTTTGCCGTCACGATCTACAAGCTGCGCGCGCCCGGGATGAAATTCATGCGGCTGCCGATGTATTGTTGGACGATCATCTGCAGCTCGATCCTGATCGTGTTCGCAATGCCGCCTTTGGGGGTAGCGGCGCTGCTGCTGGCCGCTGACCGGTATCTTGATTTCCATTTCTTCACCAATGACCTGGGCGGCAACATGATGAACTATGCCAACCTGTTCTGGCTGTTCGGCCACCCCGAGGTCTATCTGCTGGTTCTGCCGGCCTATGGCATCTTTTCCGAAGTCTTCGCGACCTTCTCGGCCAAGCGGCTCTATGGCTACACTTCGCTGGTGATCGCGACCATGTCGATCGCGGTGCTGTCGTTCACCGTCTGGCTGCACCATTTCTTCACCATGGGCCAAAACGCCCTGATCAACGCGGTCTTCGGCATTGCCACGATGCTGATCGCAATTCCCACCGGCGTTAAGGTCTATGACTGGATGGCCACACTTTATCGTGGCCGCATCCGGTTCTCGGTGCCGATGCTGTACGGGCTGGCCTTTCTGATGCTGTTCGTGATCGGGGGGCTCAGCGGGGTGATCCTGGCCAATCCGACCGTCGACTATCAGGTGCACAATACGCTGTTCCTGGTCGCGCATTTTCACAACGTGCTGCTGCCGGGTGTCCTGTTCGGCTTGCTGGCGGGCTACAACTATTGGTTCCCCAAAGCCTTCGGCTTCCGCCTGGATGAAGCCTGGGGGCGGATTTCAGTCGTCCTGTGGACGGTGGGCTTTATGCTGACCTTCCTGCCGCTGTATGTGGTGGGTCTGATGGGTATGCCGCGCAGGTCCTACAGCTGGGAGGACCCGAACTTTCATCCTTACATGATCGCGGCCGTCATCGGAGCGCTGGTCATTCTGGCCGCGCTGTTGTCGATCGTCGTGCAACTGTGGGTCAGCATCCGCAACCGCGAACAGAGCCGCGTTCCGGTTGGCGACCCCTGGGACGCCCGCACGCTGGAGTGGTCGATCGCGGCCCCGCCGCCGCGTTACAATTTCGCGATCATCCCGCTTGTCACGGACCGTGACGATTTCGCCGCCGCGAAAGAACGCGGCGAGGCCTACCCGCACCCCGACCGATACGAGGACATCACTATGCCGCGCAACACCAGCATCGGTTTCGTGCTCTGCGTGCTCAGCGGCGTGTGGATGTTTGCGCTGGTTTGGTGGATCTGGTGGCTGGCGGCGCTGATGACCGTGATGATGATCCTGTCGTTCATCCTTTGGACCTTTCAGACCGATACCGAAGAGGTTGTTGCGGCCGAAGACGTGCGCAGGCAGCACGAGGCCTGGCTGGACTTGGTCCGCAACGCGACCCCTGTAAACAGGGATCATGAAGGCGCGCCAGAAAACACCGGGCTTGCCCGACCGGATCTGGAGGCGACGACATGAGGCCTGCACCAACCCACAGCTATCCGGGCCTGAACCTGGGCCGAGGCAGGCCCGGGGCCCACAAGGCGACCGAGGTTGTGACCTTCGGTTTCTGGGTCTTTCTGATGAGCGATCTGGTCTATTTCGGGCTGATGTTCGGCGTCTACATCACCATGATAGACGCACAGGCCGGTGGTCCGGGCCCGCACGCGATGTTTGATCTGTACAGCATCTTTGCCCAGACGCTGATCCTGCTGACCAGCAGCCTGACCGTTGGACTGGCCATGCTGGCGCTGAAATACAACCTGCCGCGCGGCCGGATCGTTTTGTGGTTCGGGGTCACGCTACTGCTGGGGCTGAGTTTTCTGGTTCTCGAGATCCGCGATTTCATGTCGATGGTGGAAAAGGGCGGCATCCCACAGCGCAGCGGTTTCCTGTCCGCCTACTACGGGCTGGTGCCTCTGCACGGTCTGCATGTGGCCGCGGGCTGCGTGTGGTTGGTGGTGCTGGGCATTCAACTGCGGGTCATGGGGATGACCGACCTGGTGATCTCGCGCATGGTCCGGCTGGCGCTGTTTTGGCATTTTCTCGACCTGATCTGGATCGGCATCATCACCATCGTCTATTTCGGAGGGCTGACTTATGGATAGACATTCCGAACTGCACCGGCGCGAGCGGCGGCGCTATGTGATCGGCTATGGTGGCTCGCTTTTGTTGACGCTGGGCATGTTTGGCACGGCGCATTGGTTCGGCATCGAAACCCCCGGCGTCTATCTGACGATCGGCCTGCTCGGGCTGGCGCAGCTGATCGTGCAGCTGATCTATTTCCTGCATATCGACCGTCGCCGCAGCAGCCGCGAGGATCTCGATCTGGTGTTGTTCTCGACGCTGGTTCTTCTGATCATAATCGGGGGAACGGTCTGGATTCTGGGCAATCTGGCGATGCGGATGCACATGCCCGTCATGTGAGCGCGCTCAGCGCGTTGCCCACAGGCCCAGCCACAGGGCCAGCCAGCACAGGCCTACGCTCAGCAGGATGTTGGCGGCTGCGGTCGCGATGGTGCGCTCGCGCCGCAGTTCCAGCGACTGCCAGGCAAAGCTGGAAAAGGTCGTGAAACCGCCGCAGAAGCCGAAGACAAGGCGCCTTTGATCTTCGGCCAGATCGACGGTGCCGCCCAGATACCCGATCCAAAGCCCCAACAGCAGGCTGCCGCCCACGTTCACCATCAGAGTTGCCACGGGCAGGTCATGGGTAACCGCGCGTGTAACCCAATGGCGCAGCACGGCGCCCAGCCCGCCGCCCAGCCCGAACATCAAGTGCAAGTGCAGATCGGTCATCCGCCGAACCCTCGGGCCGACCTGCGACGGCCGATGGCCTCGCCCAGAATCGCCGCGCCCAGTCCGGCGGAGATCTCGGCCGCCAGCGGTATCAGCACCACCCAGCCCGAGGTTTCGGCGAAGCGCTCCAGCTCGGCGACGAACGAGGAAAAGGTCGACAGCCCGCCGCAGAAACCCACAGCGCCCAGATGCAGCACATGGGCATGCACACGGGTGCGGATCGCATACAGCCAGCCCAGCACGAAACAGGCTGCCACGTTGATGCCGAACGTGGCCGTCAGCAGTGGCGCACCGGGGATCTCCAGCGCAAACAGTTCGCGCAGGATCGACCCCGCCGCGCCGCCGATGAAGACGGCGGCATACATCAGCGGTCGTCCCGCTATGGCAGCCTGCGCTCTGGCCAAGACGTCTGTCCCTGTTCCTGCGTGTCTGCGCATGGATAAAGGGCGTGCCCATCAGGCTCAAGGGCGATCACGATGGCGCAAGACAGGCCGCGCTATCCGCACAAAGGCTTGCAATCGCGTGACAAGCTTTCCACGATCGGCCGAAGATCATGAGGGAGAGCAGGATGATCGTACGCAGGATCTACTTTGCCGTGACCTTTGTCGCGTTGCCGCTGACGGTCATTCTGGGGCTGTTCTGGCCGCCTGCTTTCTGGCTGCTGGTCCTGTTGGTGCCTTATGCGCTGGTTGGTCTCTATGACCTGCTAACCACGCGGCACAACGTGCTGAACAACTATCCGGTTCTGGGGCACTTCCGCTATATGCTGGAATTCGTCAGCCCCGAGATCCGGCAATATTTCGTGGAAACCAACGAAAGCGGCCGTCCCTTCAACCGCATCGTGCGGTCTCTGGTCTATTCCCGAGCCAAGGGGCAGGTCGATACGCAGGCCTTCGGTACGCAGTACGACATCCTCAAGGTCGGGTACCACCGCGCCAACCATTCGCTGGTCCCCAAGGAGGTGCCGGAAAGCGAGGAACGCCTCCTGCTTGGCGGGCCTCAATGTGAAAAACCCTATCTGGCGTCGCGTCTGAACGTCTCGGCCATGAGCTTCGGTGCGCTCAGCGCCAATGCGATCCGGGCGCTGAACGGCGGCGCGCGCGACGGCGGTTTTGCCCACAACACGGGCGAGGGCGGCCTGTCGCCCCATCACCTGGCCGAGGGCGGTGACATCATCTGGCAGATCGGCACCGGCTATTTCGGCTGCCGCACCCCTGAGGGCGGGTTCGACAAGGACAAGTTCGCCGAACGGGCGCGGATGGAGGTCGTCAAGGCGATCGAGATCAAGCTGTCGCAAGGGGCCAAGCCCTCGCATGGCGGCGTGCTGCCTGCGGCCAAGGTGGATGCCGAAATCGCCGTGATCCGCGGCGTGCCGGTGCACCAGGACGTGATCTCGCCGCCGGTTCATTCGGCCTTCGACGGCCCGACCGGGTTGCTGAATTTCGTCCAACAGCTCCGTGACCTGTCCGGCGGCAAGCCCGTCGGCTTCAAGCTGTGCATCGGGGCGCGATCCGAATTCCTTTCGATCTGCAAGGCCATGCTGGAAACCGGCATCCTGCCCGATTTTATCACCGTGGACGGGGCCGAAGGCGGCACCGGCGCTGCCCCAGTGGAATTTACAAATCGCCTGGGAACCCCACTGAACGAGGCGTTGATCTTCGTCGACAACAGCCTGCGTGGCGTGGGGCTGCGTGACAAGATCCGGGTGATAGCCTCGGGCAAGGTGGCCACCGGGTATGACATGATCGAGAAATGCGCCCTGGGGGCCGACATGTGCAACGCGGCGCGGGCGATGATGTTCGCGGTGGGCTGCATCCAGGCGCTACATTGCAACACCAACCGCTGCCCCTCGGGGGTGGCCACGCAGGACCCGGTGCGCGGCCGCGCGGTCAATGTCCCGCAAAAGCGCAAGCGCGTGCACCGGTTCCACGATGCGACGCTGGAAAGCTTCCGTGAGATCCTGGGCGCCATGGGCAAGGAACGGGTGTCGGATCTGCGCCCGTCCGACATCTTTCGCCGGACGGCGGACGAACGCGAGTGGTCCTATGCCCAGCTTTATACCTTTCTCGAAGACGGCGCCTTGTTGGGTGCCGACATTCCTGCCGAATTCGCCGATGATTGGGCCCGTGCCTCACCCGCGCAGTTCTGACACCCGGGCCTAGTTCAGCGACGGCCGCGGGTTGCTGGCGGCATGGGTGTGGATCTTGCGGATGCTCCATTCAACAGCGTTCCGCATCGTGCTGCCGAGGGCCTGATCGAAGGCAGCGACCAGGTCGGGTGTCTGGTCGCTGGCAGCAATCACGTCGCGCTGGAACGAGTTCGAGGCGATGATTTTGTCTTCGAACTCGTCGATGATCTTGATGTTGAGGCGAACTTCGATTTTGACCGAGGCGGAATCTTCGGTGTCTCCGACGACGATGCCTTGGAATTCGCGCAGGTCTGGAACGATCACATAGTCCGCCCGCAGACCGACGGTCGAGCGGCCCACGGCCGCAACACGGTTGCTGTTTTCAAAGCTCTCGACCAGCAGGGCCTGCACGATCAGCGGTGCCCTGTCCACCCAGCGCGCGCGCGGCAGGTATTGCACCTGCAGGCGTGTCGGCTGCACCGCGATCTGGTCGGTGTTGACCGCGGCTGTGGCCGTCGGCTCCTGCACGACGATCTGCTTACCCACACGTGGCAGCGAACTGGAGAACGTGCTTTTGGGCGTCAGCAGGTACAGATCGTTGGGTTTCGAGGCCTGCTTCAGCGTTCCCAACCCGGTGCAGCCGGTCAACCCTGCCAGGCCCAACGCGACGATTGCTGCTCTGATCATTGGCGAAACTCCGATGCCTGTGTGCCCAGCAGGAACCGGGCCGGGTCGCGTTCCAGCTTGTCCACTAGCCGATCAAGGCCAACGACAAGGCGCTGGGATTCTTCGACGAAGCGCACGAACTGGGGCAGGCCCACCCGCAGAAAGTCCGACACCTGGCGACGGTTCTGCTGCACAATGCCGTCGATCGTGCCCAGCAGGTCCGACGCCGATTGCGAGGCGCTGAGGATATCGGCGGAAATCGCGTCGATCCGCTCGGTGACGTTCGACACGGTCTCGGCCACCTGGTTGGCTGCGGTGCGGATATCGGCGGCCACGGCGGCCACGTCTTCGTCCATGACACGATTGGCCGAGTCGAAGGCGCGTTCGGCCGAGGTCAGCGTGCCCTTGGCCGTTTCCATCGCCGAGGTGACGGAGTCGAGCGTTTGGTTGGCATTCGCGAAGGTGTTGTTGACGGTTGTCATGGTCATCCCTGCCTCATCCGACAGCCCGATCAGCCGGTCCGCCAATTCAGACCCCTGCGCGATGAAGGGCCGGATATCCTGTTCCAGCACCTGATCGGCCGTGGCCAGCGTCTTGTTGACACCATCCAGTGCGGTTTTTGCGGATTCCGCGGCGGTCTTGACACTGTTGAGCGTGTCAGTCCCGGTGGTCAGCGTGGTTTCGGCCGTATCCGCCAGCTGGTCCAGCCGCTGGGTGAAGGCACCAATCTCCTTTGCCGCTCCGCCCAGATCGCCCGAGAGGGTTTCGAAATCGGTCAGCGTCTTGTCCAGCCGCCCCGAGGCCGAGGCGAGGTTGTCCAGAATGTCGGCCACCGCCTTGCGGTTGTCGTCATCGACAACGGCGTTGAGGTTTTCCAGCAGGGTCACCGCCTCGTCCAGCACCTTTGGCGCGCCTTCGAACAGCGACTGGATCGCGCTGCGTTTGCTTTTGATGACGCTGAACTGCGGCAGGCGCTCTGCATCGGGCGACCCCCCCGACAGTTCGACATAGCTAACGCCCGTCACCCCCAACGACTGCAATTGCGCGATGGTATCCGTGGTGACGGGAATATCGGCGTCGATTTCAAGGCGCACACGCACCTTCGAGGGGTCGTCATCGTCCAGATCCAGCGAGATCACCTGGCCCACGGGCAGACCGTTGTAGTTGACGCCCCCGGCCGCCGACAGGCCCGAAACATTGTCGAACAACACGTCGTAGTAGGCGTATTGCCGGGTCACCTCGAACTTGGCCAGCCACAGGAAAAAGCCGAACGCGCTGAGGATACCCACAAGCGTGAAAGTGCCGATCAGGATGTAGTTCGCCCGGGTTTCCATCGCCTCTACCTGTCGTGCCCCTTCTGCTGCGCCGCGCGGGCCCGGGGGCCGGTGAAGTATTCCTGCACCCAAGGATGATCGACCTTGGTCATCTCGTCTATCGGACCTTCGACCAGAACGCGTTTTTCCGCAAGCACCGCGACGCGGTCGCAGATGGCGTAAAGACTGTCGAGGTCATGGGTGACCATGAAAACGGTCAGCCCCAAGGCCTGTTGCAATTCGCCGATCAGTTCGTCATAGGCCGCCGCCCCGATCGGGTCCAACCCGGCGGTGGGTTCGTCCAGAAACACGATCTCGGGGTCCAGCGCCAGCGCGCGCGCCAGTGCCGCCCGTTTGCGCATCCCGCCCGACAGCTCGGACGGAAACTTGCCGCAACTCAGCTGTGGCAGGCCCACAAGGCTGATCTTGAGGCTGCCGAGCGCGCGCATCAGGCTTTCGCTCAGGCCCGTATGTTCGCGCAGCGGCGCCATCACGTTCTGCAACACGGTCAGCGATGAAAACAGCGCGCCGTCCTGAAAGGCCACGCCCCAGCGTTTCTCGATCCGGCGACGGTCCGCCTCGGGGCCGTTCAGCACGTCAACGCCTAGCACCTCGATGCTGCCGGCGGCGGGCTTGTTCAGCCCGACGATGGTGCGCAACAGGACCGATTTGCCGGTGCCCGACCCGCCGACGATGCCCAGAACCTCGCCGCGCCAGACATCCAGGTTCAGGTCATCATGCACCACCTGCGGGCCGAACTGGTTGCGCAGGTGACGCACCCGGATCACCGCCTCGCGCTGTGCCTCTGCCTTGGTGTCCTGCTGCTGGATTGCGCCATCCATGTCAGACGCCCACCTCAGAGAAGAAGATGGAAAACAGCGCATCGATGGCGATCACCATGAAGATCGCCTGCACCACCGATGATGTCGTCCGCTGCCCCACGCTCTGGGAAGAGCCCTTGACCTGCATCGCCTGCCAACAGGCGATCACCGCGATGACCACGGCAAAGAACGGAGCCTTGATCAGGCCGACTGCCAGGTGCCAGACATCGGTGTTTTCCTTCAGGCGCGTGACGAACATGCCGGGGCTGACGCCCAGATCGATCCAGCTCATCAAGGCGCCGCCGAACAGGCCGGCAATGTCGGCGACGAAGCCCAGGATCGGCAGCATGATCAGCAACGCCAGCACCCGCGGGACAACCAGAACCTCGATCGGGTCCAGGCCCAGCGTCTGCATGGCGTCGATCTCCTCCTGCACCTTCATCGAGCCGATCGAGGCGGTGAAGGCCGAGCCCGACCGGCCCGCCACGATGATCGCGGTCAGCAGGACGCCCAATTCGCGCAGAACCGAGATCGAGATCAGCTCGACCACGAAGATCTCGGCGCCGAACTGTTTCAACTGGGTTGCCCCCTGAAAGGCCAGAACCACGCCGATCAGAAACCCCATCAGCGCCACGATGGGCAGCGCCTTGAGCCCGGTTTCCTCCATCTGCGACACCAGCGCGGCCCGGCGCAGACGCCACGGCATGACCAACGTGCGCGCCAGCCGATGCAGCGTCAGGCCCAGAAAGCCCAGCATCGACGCCGTGTCGCGCCCGGCCCCGACCGTCCTCCGGCCCAGCGACTCCAGCCAGGGCACGAAGCCGCGCGGCGGGGCCTCTGCCGGTATCTCGGTTGCGATGTTATGCGCGACGGTCTCAAGCAGCGCCGATTGCGTGGCCGAGACGTTTTCATAAGTCACGGTTGCGCCCGCCGCCGAGGCGCGCCGCGCCAGATCGCAGATCAGCCAGGCGCCTCCGGTGTCCAGCGACCTGAGTCCGGACAGATCGAAAATAATGCTTCTCGCGTCGGGGTGAAGAGACCGAAATCCCTTTTCCACCGACTCCAGCGATTGGGTCACCATCTCACCCGAAACGGCGATCCGCAGGTCGTCGTTGACCTGCTCCAATGCAATCGAGGGCTGTGTCATGTGGGTATCAGATGGGAAACGGCCCCCTGCTGCAACGGCTTTCTTGCACATGAGGTGAAACTGAGCGTGGGGCGTGTCCTTCAGGGGCTGCCGCGCCGTCGTAAAATCTCGCCTGACCGACGGAATCGGTTGCCCGGCCCAAGGATCGCAGACACAGTCGCCTTCGGACGGAACACGGGATCCAGACAGGGTGGTTCGGAATGCGGCGAAGGGGAAATGTCCTGTTCATCATCATCGATCAGTTGCGTGCCGACTGCCTGACCGGGGCGCTGGCCGACCATGTCGATCTGCCGAACCTGCGCGGCTTCATGGCCGAGGGCGTCACGTTCACCCGCCATTTCTCGGTCACCAACCCGTGCGGGCCGTCGCGGGCGTCGCTGCTGACCGGACAATATGCCATGAACCACCGATCGGTGCGCAATGGCACGCCGCTGCGGCATGATACGCCAAACATCGCCACCGAAATGCGCAAGGCCGGATACCTGCCGCAGCTGTTCGGCTATACCGACACCTCGGCCGACCCCAGGGTGCATCACCCGAACGACCCGGCGGTAAAGACCTACGAAAACCCGATGAATGGCTTTCACGAGGTCGTCGAAATGCGGCTCGAGGAATCTTTTCCCTGGCAATCGCACCTGCTGCGCAAGGGATATGAGTTCGACAACTATTGGGACCTCTACAAGCCGGTTTCACAGGACGGGTCCGTGCCTCGGTTGAATGATCCGGCCCCTTACAGCGCCGAAGACAGTGACACGGCATTCCTGACCGACTCGTTTTTGAACGAGATCGCGTCGTATCGAAAGCCCGGCTGGTTCGCGCACTTGACCTATATCCGCCCGCACCCGCCGCTGGTTGCGCCGGCGCCGTACAACCGCATGTATGATCCGGCGTCGCTGCCCCTGCCGACGCGTCTTGAATCGCCCGATGCCGAAGCCGCCGTTCATCCGTTCTTTGGCCCGGCACTGGAAAGCTGCGGGCCGGGTGACTGCGTACATGGCTTTGCCGAGGTGTCACCGACCGATCCGAACACCCAGACACTGCGCGCCGTCTATCTGGGGCTGGCGAGTGAGGTCGACTATCACATCGGTCGGGTGCTGCGGTTTTTGAAAGATAACGGCCAATATGATGACACGTTGATCGTCATCACCGCCGATCATGGCGAGATGCTGGGCGACCACCATGCCTGGGGCAAGATGTCGGTCTATGACGCGGCCTATCACACGCCGTTGGTGATCCGCGCGCCGGGCAACGCGAGGAATGCGGGGCTGCGCGTCGACGTTCCGACCGAATCCATCGACATCGCGCCTACCATTCTGGATTGGGTGGGGCAGGCCATCCCGAATTCGATGGACGGGCGTTCCCTGCTGCCGCTTCTGCGCGGCCAGACACCGGCGGACTGGCGCAGCCATTCTTTCAGTGAGCTGGATTTTTCCGACCCCGAACACCCGACCGTCTGGCAGAGGCGGCTGGGGACAGGGCACAGCGACTCGTGCCTGGGCATCCTGCGGGATGCGCGGTTTACATTGGTGGAATTCGCCGCCGATCTGCCGCCCCTGCTGTTCGATCACCATGGCAAGGGCGAGGCCGAGAATGTCGCGCACAAGCCCGAATTCGCGTCGGACCTTGCGCGGTTGACGCGCCAGATGCTGCGCCACCGGATGCGCAACATGGACCATACACTCTCGTTGCATTCAATCACGCCGGATGGGCCGAGATCGGTGTGGCGCTATTCCTGACCCACGCCAGTTCCACCCCCTGTGACATCGCGGATGTTGCGTTTTCCGGCTTTATTGATAAACCCGAGTAAATCTGAATCATCGGGAAAAATTATCTATAAAATGTCGGCTACATCGAACACCTGGACCCGCGAAACCGCTCAGGCCATCTATGACCTGCCGCTGATGGATCTTCTGTATCGGGCGCAGACCGTACATCGCGAGAATTTTGACCCCAACAAGGTGCAGATGTCGCGGCTTCTGTCGATCAAGACCGGCGGCTGCGCCGAGGATTGCGCCTATTGCTCGCAATCCGCGCGCAACGGCTCCAAGCTGAGCGCCTCGAAACTGATCGAGGTCGAACGCGTTCTGGCCGAGGCCCGCAAGGCCCGCGAGTCCGGCTCGACCCGGTTCTGTATGGGCGCCGCCTGGCGTGAGCCCAAGGCGCGCGACATGGATGCGCTGGTGGCGATGATTCAGGGCGTCAAGGCGATGGGCATGGAAACCTGCATGACTCTGGGTATGCTGGACGACACCCAGGTGGTGCAGCTGCGCGATGCCGGGCTGGATTATTACAACCACAACATCGACACGTCCGAGCGTTACTACCCCGAGGTCATCACCACCCGCACCTTTGCCGACCGGATCGACACGCTGAACCGCGTGCGCGAGGCGGGGATGAAGGTCTGCTCGGGCGGCATTCTGGGCATGGGCGAAAACGGCGAGGACCGGATCGACATGCTGGTCACGCTGGCCAACCTGCCCGAGCCGCCGGATTCGGTGCCGATCAACATGCTGATGCCGCAACCCGATACCCCGCTGGCCGACGCCAAGCCGGTCGATCCGATCGATTTCGTGCGCATCATCGCGCTGGCGCGGATCATGATGCCGAAATCCCATGTCCGCCTGTCCGCTGGCCGCAGCGACATGAGCGACGAGATGCAGGCAATGTGCTTTTTTGCCGGTGCCAACTCGATCTTTGCCGGCGACACGCTGTTGACCGCCGAGAATCCAGAGGAAAGCAAGGACGCGATCCTGTTCGCCAAGCTGGGCATCCAGCCGATGGAGGCGGAGTCCGAGGCCCGCGTGGACGCGGCCGAATGACAGCGATCGCAAGGCTGGGCAATGCGCTGAAGGTGCTGGAAACGCGCCATCGGCTGCGCAGGCTTGCGCCCCGCACTGGGCTGGATTTCGCATCCAACGACTATCTGGGCCTGGCCGGGTCCGATGTTCTGAAACGTGCGGCGCAGAACGCGCTGGACCGGGGCGTTCCGCTGGGTTCCGGCGGATCGCGCCTGTTGCGCGGCAACCACCCCGAGCATGAGGCGCTGGAAGCCGAGGCCGCCGCCTTTTTCGGCGCCGAGGCGGCGCTATACATGGGCGGCGGGTTTCAGGCCAATCAAGCCATTTTCTCGACCCTGCCGGCGGCCGGGGATCTGATCCTGCATGACGAGTTGGTCCATGCCAGCGCGCATGAAGGGATGCGCTTGGGTCGGGCCGACACCCGTGGCTTTGCGCATAACGACATTTCGGCGGCCCGCGCGGTGCTGGCCGATTGGCGTGCGCAAGGCGGCACGGGCCAGGTCTGGATCGCGGTCGAAAGCGTCTATTCGATGGAGGGCGATCTGGCCCCGTTGAACGCCCTGGCCGAACTGGCCCGAGCCGAGCAGGCAGTGCTGGTGGTGGACGAGGCCCACGCCACGGGCGTCTTCGGCCCGAACGGGCAGGGACTGGCCCATGGGTTGGACGCCGAGATGCTGACACTGCACACCTGCGGCAAGGGGCTGGGCGCCAGCGGCGGGTTGATCTGCGGACCGCGTGAAATGATTGACACCCTGATCAACCGGGCACGGCCGTTCATCTTTGCGACAGCCCCGTCGCCATTGGACGCCGCCATCGTGCGGGGCGCGTTGCGGGCCGTCGGACAGGACCCGGGCCTGACATTGGCCGCGCGCGACCGGATGGCCCATGCCCATGCCGAAGCCGCACGCCTGTGCGGTCTGACCGGATTTCACAGCCAGATCATGCCCGTCATCGTGGGCGAGGACGCGGCCACGATGGATCGCGCGGCGGAACTCCAGCAGATGGGGTTTGACGTGCGCGGCATCCGCCCGCCCACCGTACCACGAGGCAGCTCGCGACTGCGGGTCTCGATCACCGGCAACGTCGGCGCGCAGGACATCACGGCGGTGTTTCAGGCCATCGCCGAACAACAGGCAGGAACCGCATGACCACAGTGATCGTGACCGGAACCGACACCGGTGTCGGCAAGACCGTGTTTTCCGCCGGGCTGACTGCGGCCCTTGGCGCGCAGTACTGGAAGCCCGTGCAATCGGGGCTTGAGGAAGAGACCGACAGCCAGATCGTGGCGCGCCTGTCCGGCCAACCGGTCTTGCCCGAGGCGTATCTGCTGAACCTGCCCGCCTCGCCGCACCTGTCGGCCGAGGCCGAGGGGGTCGAGATCGACCTGAACCGACTGACCCTGCCGCAGACCAATGGCCCGCTGGTGGTCGAAGGGGCTGGGGGTGTCATGGTGCCGCTGACCCGGCAGGCCTATTACCTTGACCTGTTCGCCCGCTGGCAAGCACCCGTGATTCTGGTGGCCCGAACGGCCTTGGGCACGATCAACCACACGACCCTGTCGCTGATGGCGCTGCGCGGCGCCGGTTGCCCGGTGGTCGGTGTGGCCTTCATCGGAGACCCCGAACCCGAGGTCGAACAGACCATCGCCCAGATGTCGCAGGTGCCCCACGTTGGACGCCTCGGCCGGATCGAGAATCTGACACCCGCCACCCTGCGCCGCGCGTTCGAGGCGATCGACATGGACACGATCCGAGGTGCCCTGTGACCCCGTTCGAGTTTGACGCCCGCCACTTATGGCACCCCTATACGAACGTGGCCGACCCGGGCCCGATGCATCTGATCGACCGGGCCGAGGGCGTGTATCTGTACCGCGAGGATGGGGTGAAGATGATCGACGCCATGTCCTCGTGGTGGTGCGCCATCCATGGGCACCGTCACCCGGCGATCACAGCCGCCATGCAGCAGCAGCTGGACCGGATGCCCCATGTCATGTTCGGAGGCCTGACCCATCGGCCCGCCATTGATCTGGGCCGCAAGATGGTGGCCCTGCTGCCCGAGGGGCTGGACCGGATCTTCTATTGCGACAGCGGCTCGGTCTCGATCGAGGTGGCGATGAAGATGGCGGTGCAGTTCCAGATGGCCCATGGCCGCACCGACAAGGTCGAGTTCGCCACGATCCGTGGCGGCTATCACGGCGACACCTGGAAGGCGATGAGCGTCTGCGACCCGGTCAACGGCATGCACGGGCTGTTCCGCGGCGCGCTGTCGATCCAGCACTTTCTGCCGCGCCCGTCCGTCCGTCTGGGCGATGACTGGCCAGAGGACTCCGCGCAGAACGGGCTCGACGCCTTGGAACAGTTGCTGCGGGACAAGGCGCACCGGCTGGCTGCGCTGGTGCTTGAACCGGTCGTGCAGGGCGCGGGCGGCATGTATTTCTATCACCCCAAGTGGCTGCGCCGGGCCAAGGCATTGTGTCAGGCCCATGACGTTCTGGTTATCTTCGATGAAATCGCCACGGGGTTCGGCCGGACCGGAGAGCTGTTTGCCACCACCTATGCGGGGGTGACGCCGGACATCATCTGCCTGGGCAAGGCGCTGACGGGCGGGCATATCTCGTTCGCCGCAACGGTGACCACCGAACAGGTGGCTTATGGCATCGGCAACAGCGAGGCCGGCGTGTTCATGCACGGCCCAACCTACATGGCCAATCCGCTGGCCTGCGCCGCCGGCTGCGCCAGCCTGGGGCTGCTTGAAGACAACGGCTGGCAGTCCCGTGTGCGGGCCATTGAGACTCAGATGAAGGCCGAACTGGAGCCGGCGCGCGGCCTGCGCGGCGTCACCGATGTTCGGGTGCTGGGCGCCATCGGCGTGATCGAGATGGAGCACACGGTCGATCCGCGCATCGCCCATCGGCGGGCGCCGGAAACCGGTGTCTGGCTACGCCCCTTTGCGCGCAACATCTATTGCATGCCGCCCTATGTGATCTCGGGCGACGAGCTGAGCCGGGTAACGGCGGCCATGGCCGAACTGGCGCGAGGCGACGCATGAGGCGGCACTGGCTGAACCGTGACGGCGGAGCGCAGTTGACGCTGGTGTTCGGCGGGTGGGCGCTGGGGCCTGCGCCGTTTACGCGCCTGACCGGGGCGGCGGATGTTCTGGTGGTTGACGACTATCGCAACCTCGACGACGCCCTGCCCGAAACCGGCGACTATGACACGGTCCGGCTGCTGGCCTATTCCTTCGGGGTCGCGTCGGCCGCGCATTGGCTGGCGGGTCACGGGCTGACCTGTGTCCGCAAGGTTGCGGTCAACGGCACGCTGTTTCCGGCTGATGCAGACCGGGGCATCGCGCCCGAGACGGTCGCGGCCACGGCCGATGGCCTGAGCGCGGCCAGCTTTGCACGGTTCTGCCGCCGGGGCGGGCTGGAAGGCCCGGCACCCGGGATCGATTTTGCCGTCGCGGCCGAGGAACTGCGGGCCATCGCGGCGCGTGGACCTGCGCCCGATCCCGGGTTCGACCGGGTCTGGATTTCTGCCTCGGACCGCATCGTGCCGACGGCGGCGCAGGAGGTGGCCTGGGGCCAATCGGACACCGTGCGACGCATCCCTGGCCCGCACCAGCCTTTCGCGGCCGGGCAGACTTGGGCGGAGTGGTTCGCATGAACGCCATGCCCACGGACCGGATCCGGCGCAGTTTCAGCCGCAGCTTCGGCAGCTATCACTGCGCCGCTGGCCCGCAGGCCCGGATCGCCCGCGCATTGGCGCAGCGGCTGGTCGATCTCGGGGCGCCCCGCCAGTTTGGCACCCTGTTCGAAATCGGCTGCGGCACCGGCCATCTGACCGAGGCGCTGCACCAGCAGTTTTCGTTCACCCGGTCCACGCTCAACGACCTGATGGCCGAGGCCCAGGAGACTGCGCGGCGATGGGGCGCGGATTTCCTGCCGGGCGATATCCGCAATGTGACATGGCCCGCGCGGCCCGACCTGATTGCCTCGGCCTCGACGGTCCAATGGCTGGACGATCCGGCTGCCGTGGTCCGCCGCGCGATGCATCAGGTCGCACCCGGCGGGTGGGTTGCCATTTCGGGATTTGGCCCCGACCAGTACGCAGAACTTTCCGCGCTGGGGTCGGCCGCCCGCGCGCCCGGTTTGTGCGGCCCCGAGGATCTGGCCGCGGGGATCGGCCCCGATGTTGAAATCCTCGACCTGTGGCAGGATCGGCAACCGCTGTGGTTTGAAACGCCGTTGGACGTGCTGCGCCACCTGCGTGAGACCGGGGTGAACGGCCGCGCGGCGCAGGTCTGGACCCGCTCCGACCTGACCGATTTCAGCACGCGCTATCGCGCCGCGTTTTCCGGCCCCAAAGGCGTGCGCCTGACCTATCACCCCGTCTGGATCATCGCCCGCAAACCCGGCTAGGGGCCAACCGGTCGCATCCGGCCCCTCTACACCTGCCCGAAAACTGGTGATAGGCCTGTGCCCAGGGGAGGATCGGCGTGGACATATCCGAACAGCGCATCAAAGAGATGACGACCGCAGGGCTGAACCTGATTGGTCAGGCGTTGTCGATCTATGACGACCAGTTGCGCCTTGTGGTCAGCAACAAGCGTTTTCAGGAAATGTTCGACCTGCCCGAACGCCTGGTGCAGCCGGGCGCGCTGTTCAGCGACACGATCCATTTTCTGGCCAGCCGCGGGGAATATGGTCACGACCAATCGGTCGAGGATCTGGTCAGTGTCCGGGTCGAACAGGCCTTGGCGTTCGAGCCGCACTACATGGAACGCGTGCGCCCCAACGGGCAGGTGATCGCGATCGAGGGCGCACCCCTGCCCACCGGTGGCTGGGTTGCCGTCTATACAGACATAACCAGCACCAAACGGGTCGAAGAGCTTCTGCGCAGCCGGTCCGAAGAACTGTCGGACCAGTTGCTGAGCCATGCCGAAGAGCTTTCGGCCACCAACCGGCAATTGGCCGCCACGATCAGCGCGCTGGAAGAGGCCAAGCGCCAGCTGACCGAGATCGAAGCGCGCACCCGCATGACCACCGAGATGATGCCCGCCCATATCGCCCATCTGGATGCCGAGGGGCGGTATGATTATTCCAACCGGCGGCTCAGTTCGGTCCTGCCGGGGCGGCCGTCGGACATCCTGGGTCTGCACATCTCGCAGGCCCTCGGCGCGCACGCTTACGAGCGGGTCCGGCCGCATCTGAAACAGGCCTATGACGGGCAGGCCTCGGTGTTCGAATTCACCGAGGATCAGGATTCACGCCGTATCCGTGTCTCGTTCACGCCCGACGGCGCGGGCGGCGTCTATATCATGTCGGTGGACATCACCGAGGAAACTCAGGCCCGCGTGGCCCTGCAGCAGACCCGACGCCGGGCTATGGCCGCGCAGATGACCAGCGGGCTGGCGCATGATTTCTCGAACCTGCTGACCATCATCCTGGGGATGCAGGCCAAGCTGGAAAAGATGGACCTGCCCGAAGACGCCGCCGAGCTTGTGGTCGCAACCCAGCAGACCGCGCGGCGCGGCGGGCAGCTGCTGAACCGCATCGCCGACATGACCGGCAACCGCACTCCGCAGCCGCAGGCCACCGACATGCGCGGCCTGCTCGAGGATCTGCGGGTGCTGGCCTCGCCTTCCTTGCCGCGTGGCGTGGGGCTATCGGTGGTCAATACTCTGCCGGATGAAGCGCTGATGTTGGACCCGGGCATGGTTCAGGACGCGTTGTTGAATCTTGTGCTGAATGCCCGCGACGCCTGCGGCAGTAGCGGGCAGATCACCATCAGCGCCCATGCGATCGGTCGGATCTGGGTGGAAATTACCGTGTCCGATACAGGCCCGGGGTTTTCACCCGATGCGCTGGACAAGGCGTTAAACCCGTTTTTCACCACCAAGGGCAGCAAGGGGTCGGGGCTGGGCCTGCCGATGGTCTATGACACGGTCAAGCTGGCGGGTGGAGACCTGCAACTGCGCAATACGCCCTCGGGCGCATCCGTAATGCTGCGGCTGCCCTATCGGCCCGCGCCGCCTGTCCAGTCGGGCCTGGCGTTGCTGGTCGAAGACAGCGACGATCTGCGCCACCAGTTCCGCGACATGCTGGTTGATCTGGGTCTTTCGGTGATCGAGGCGACCTCGGCGGATGAGGCGCTGGCACTGACCGCCAGTTTGAATGACATCTCGCTGATCTTGTCCGATATTCGGCTGGAGGGCACTGCCACCGGCATTGATCTGATCGAACGACTTGCTCTACCAATTCCGGTGATCCTGATGACCTCGTTGCCCTATGATGACCCGCTGCACCGTCAAGCTCTTGCCAAGGCGCCGGTCCTGCGCAAACCCTTCACCCGCGCGCAATTGTCCGCGCTGATCCGAACCGAGGCCGCCTCATGACGCAACCCCTGGTGACCATTCTGGACGACGAGCCGGAAATCCGCCGGATTCTGACCGAAGCGCTTGAAGACGCTGGATTTCGAACCCAGAGCTTTGCCCGCGCCCGCGAATTCGAAGCGTCTCTGAAACGGGTCACGCCGGATGTGTGCCTCGTGGACCTGTCGCTGCCCGACACCGACGGATTGGCGCTGGTGCACCGGCTGGCGCTTGAACAGGGTGCGGCGGTCATCATCATTTCGGGTCGGGCACAGGTGCAGGACCGGGTGACGGGGCTGGAGTTGGGGGCCGATGACTACATCACCAAACCCTTTGACCCAGCTGAGGTGGTGGCCCGCATCCGCGCCCGTCTGCGTGCGCCCAGATCCCAGGTGCAGCAATCGCAGGTGGCCAGGTTCCATGGCTGGACGGCGTGTTTCGACCGCTATGTTCTGCTGTCTGATACCGGTGAGGAAGCCGCATTCAGCCATGCCGAGGGCGAAGTTCTGCGGCTGTTCCTGGAAAGCCCCAAACGCCTGATCAGTCGAGCGCAGATGCAGGAGGCTTTGGGCGGGGCTGCGGGCGAAAGCTTTGACCGGGCGATGGACGTGCGCATATCGCGGCTGCGTACCAAACTGGGAGAAGACCCCAAGAACCCGCGCCTGATCAAGACCATCTACGGCGCCGGTTACATCTTTCTGGGCGACGTCGAGTGGCGGTGATAGAGTTTCGGAGCGAACGGCCCGACAGGTCTTGGTCACCCAATGCTTTGACGAAAACCCGCATTGGCACTGGTATTTTCGAGCTCAGCCCCTAACTGAAGGCTTCTGCGCGTCGTGGCACGGCTTTGCCGGTCGGCGCTTTGACAACTTGCAAATCCGGTTCTGACACGCAACAAGGCGTCAGAACGTTTGGAGACCCTGATGATCGGAAAGACCTGGGCCAAGTGGCGCTCCGGCCATATCGGCCGGCTGGTGGGCGATAGTCTGCGGGCGCAGTGGCGGCTTTATGCCATCGCAATGGTCGCCATGGCGATCGTGGCCGCGACGACAGCCGGAACCGCGTGGATGATGGAAAGCATCGTGGACGCGATGACCACCCCCGAAATGCAATCGCAGGTTTATTGGATTGCGCTCGGGGTCGTTGCGCTGTTTTTCACCAAGGCGGTGGCCTCCTATGCTCAGGCCGTGTTTCTGGCACGCGCCGGTAACCGCATCATCGCCGAGCAGCAGGAAAAGCTTTACGACAAGCTTATCACCCGCGGGGTCGGTTTTTTTGCCAAGACCGAGTCGTCCAGTCTTTTGATGCGCGTGACCAATGGGGCCCAGGCCGCGCGGCGTCTTGTGGATGTCATCGTCACCAGTTTCGTTCGAGACGCCCTGACGCTGGTCGGCCTGGTCTTTGTGATGGTCTACCAGCAACCGGTTCTGTCGGTTATGTTCTTTGTGGTGGGGCCATTGGCCCTGTGGGGCGTGAGGGCGCTTTTGAAAAGCGTGCGCGTCATCATGGAATCCGAGCTGAAATCGCTGGCAGAGATCATCAAGGTGCTTCAGGAAACTTCGGCCGGCATCAAGGTGATCAAGGTTTTTGCGCTCGAGGACATGATGGTCGACCGGATGCATGGCGCCATTCGCTCGGTCGAACGCCGCGCCAACTCGATCGCCAAGCTGCAGGCGATCGCAAGCCCCTTGATGGAGCTTTTGGCCGGATTGGCGGTGGCGGGCGTTCTCGTGGTTTCGACGATGGGACTCGCCGGCAGCGAGCCGCCATCGGCGGGTCAGTTGATGTCGTTCATCACGGCTCTTCTGATGGCCTACGAGCCGGCCAAACGGCTGTCGCGCATGCGTGTGGCGATCGAAACCACATTGGTGCCGATCGGTATGATGTTTCAGTTGCTGGATCAGGAAGACCCGATGCGCGAAAAGCCGGGGGCAATCGACCTTGCTCCGGGGCCCGGTGAAATTCGCCTGAAGGACGTCACGTTCGGGTATCGCGGTTCGCACCCGGTCATCCGAAAGCTGAGCGCTACCTTCGAGGCTGGCAAGACGACCGCGCTGGTGGGGCAATCCGGCGGGGGAAAATCGACCATCTTCGGCCTGATCATGCGGTTCTACGATCCCAAAAGTGGTACCGTCGAAATCGACGGGCAGAACTTGCAGGATGTCAGCTTTGCATCGTTGCGGCGCAAAATCTCGTTTGTAGGCCAGGACACTTTCCTGTTTTCGACATCCGTGATGGAGAATTTGCGCTTTGCCCGACCGGATGCCACCGACGAAGAGGTCATCGAGGCGGCGCGTGCTGCGCATGCGCATGACTTCATCATGGCGCTGCCCAAAGGTTATGATACGCAGGTTGGCGAAAACGGAGCCTTCCTGTCGGGTGGGCAAAAACAGCGCCTGGCCATCGCCCGGGCCATTCTGCGCAAGGCCGAGATTCTGTTGCTGGACGAAGCCACCAGTGCTTTGGATGCGGATTCCGAATCCCTGGTCAAGGACGCCTTGGACAGATTGACCGAAAACGTCACCACGATCGTCATCGCGCACCGGCTGTCGACGGTGCTGGGCGCGGACAAAATCATGGTGGTGCAAGACGGGCAGGTGGTCGAACAAGGCAATCTGGATGAATTGCTGGAAATGAACGGCAGATTCCGGGGTTTGTTCGACCAACAGTTCAAGACGTCCTCCAATTGACGCAGTTGGCGTGCCCTAGTCCCTGAACGCGCGGTTCTTGATCTTCAGAACCGGCTGCAACAGATATTCCAGGACGGTTTTCCGCCCGGACAGAATGTCGACCTCGGCGATCATTCCCGGAATGATCTCGACAGGGTTCCCGGCCGCGTCCAGCAGCTTGTCTTCGGTCCGCACCTCGACCACGAAAACCTCTTCGTCTTTGCGCTCGGATCGGGTGATCGTGTCGGCACCGATGCGGATGATTTCACCGTCAAGTGCGCCATAGCGCGCGAAATCATAGGCCGTTATCTTGACCCTGACCTTCTGGCCTGCACGCAGAAACGCAATGTCCTCGGGCCGGACATAGGCTTCGACCAGCAGGCTGTCATCCAAGGGGACGATCTCGACCAACTCCTCTCCGCTTCGGGCCAAGCCGCCCAGTGTGCTGCGGTGCAATCGGTTGACGATTCCTTTGACCGGTGCCCGGACCTGCGCCCGCGAAGCTCTGTTTTCCAGCGCGGGCAGCGTCGGCTCCAGTGCGGCCAATTCGGCCGTGACCAAGGCAAGGTCGGTCAAGGCCGACGTACGAAACCGGCTGCGGGCGGCCTTGATCCGATCATCGATTTCGCTCAACCCGGTGTTCAGCCGCAATGTGGCCGCCTCGGCTCTGACCTTGCGCCCTTTCCATTCGGCTTCGCTGCGGCGCAGGGCCATCAAGGTCGTCGCCGGCTCCATCTGGCGTTTAACCAGGGGTTCGATCAGGGCACGTTCCTCCGCCAGGACCTTGAGCGTTTCCTCCGCCGTGACCTTGTCGACCAGACCTTCTTCATACTCGCGCTGGCGTTGTTCGCGTTGTCGCTCCAGAATCGCGATCTCATCGGCCAATTCCGCCTGCCGCCCCAGATACAAGGCCGTCTCGGACTGGACGACTTCGGGCGCCTGCCGGACCAGATCATCCTCAAACCTCAGATCGGTTCCATCGATCTCGGCCTGTAGCCTTTGTGCCTTTGCCATCAACCCAAAGGCCTTTTGCCGTTCGCGGTCCAGGTCGCTGTCAAGTTGCGTGGCGTCGAATTCCATCAACAGCTCATTCTTGTCGACGACCTGACCCTCGCGAACATGCAGGGCCAACAGAACGCCGGGTTCGGTGGCCTCGATGACTTGAACATCGGCCGACGGTACAATGCGCCCATCGGCGCGTACGACATCATCCAGTTCGGTGGTATACGCCCAGACACCCGCAACCAGGATGCAGCTCAAGGTCACCAGCAGCAGAACCGAACCTCGCGCGCCCGGGCGGCCGCGCAGTTCCCGCTCAAGGGAAGCAAAATCAGGATGCCGCGACATTCAGATGCCTCCGTGTACTGCGGGCGCGATGGGTCAGTATCGACTTGGGGCCGTCGGCGGCGATCCTGCCGTTCTCGATGACGATCACCCGCTCCACCATCTCTAGAAGGCTGGTTCTGTGGGTGACGACGATGGTCGTGGTTCCTTTTGTGGCCGTCTTGAGGCGCTGGATAATCTCGGCTTCTGACTTTACGTCCATTGCGCTTGTCGGTTCATCCAGGATCAGGACCGGTGGTCGCCCGATCAAGGCCCGTGCCAAGGCGATGGCCTGTCTCTGACCCCCTGACAGACCTTCGCCGCGCTCTGCCAGTTGCAGGTCGTAGCCGCTGGGGTGTCGGTTCACGAAATCTTCGACTCCGGCGATGTGGCCGGCGCGGATCAGGTCTTCCTCGCTGGGCCGATAGGCGCCGCTGACTATGTTGTCACGCACGGATCCTGAAAACAGCCATATGTCCTGCAGAACCGATCCAATGCTTCTCCGCAGGTCGCCCGGGTCAATCTGCCGGATGTCGATATTGTCCAGAAGAACCGACCCCGATCGCGGCTGGTACAGTCCCAGAAGCAACCGGGCAATTGTGCTCTTGCCCGAGCCGATCTGCCCAAGAATTGCGACCTTTTCCCCGGGTTCGATGGTGAAGGTCACGTTTCGCAGCGTATCTTCTTCCTGACCGGGATAGGCGAAGCAGACGTTATTGAAGGAAACGCGGCCTGCAAAGCCGGGCCGGCTGATCCAGGTTCGTCCTGCTGGCTGTTCGCAGTCTGCCGACATCAGAGATTGCAGGTTGCGATAGGCGCTGCGCGCCTGATTGACCCGCGTCAGTGTTTGCGCCACCTGCCCCAGCGGGGCCAGGGCCCGACCGGTCAACATGACCGATGCAACGAGGGCACCCATGCTGGCGTGACCGTCGGCAATCAGGAATACCCCGTAGAAGACGATGAGAACCTGCGCGGCCTGTTGCACGAATCCGGTCAGGCTAAGCGCGAACTGGGTGATCGCCCGGCTCTTGATCCCGTTTTGCGAATGCCGCTCGACCGCCTCTTCCCAGCGCTTGCGCATCCGGTTCGAGGCCGTCGTGGTCTTGATCGTCTCTAGACCGGCCAGAGTTTCCACCAATACTGATTGCTTGGACTGCCCTTCGTCAAAATTCCGTGCCGCGAGCCGGGAAAGAAAGGGTTGCACCACCAAGCCCGCCAGCAGGACCGCAGGCACCGCCAGCGCCGGAATGGCCGCCAATTGACCGCCCACCATGTAGATCGCGAAAATGAACAACGCGATGAAGGGCAGGTCGACGACGGCAACCAGCGTGGCTGACGTAAAGAACTCGCGCAAGGTTTCGAATTCGCGGACGGTGCTCGCTATGGCGCCAATCGACCCGGGGCGCGATTGCATCCGGATGTTCAGAATCTGGTTGAAGATCCGTCGCCCCATCAACATGTCGGCCCTCTGGCCGGCCCTGTCGATGAACCCGGCCCGCAAGATCTTGAGGATGAAATCAAACAGCAACGCAAGACCGACGCCGACCGTCAGCGCGACAAGGGATTCCGTCGCCTCGTTGGGAAGTACCCGGTCGTAGACGACCATGATGAAGACCGATGTGGCCAGACCCAGAAAGTTGGTCATGGCGGCAGCCAGAGCCACTTGCGCATAGGACCAGCGGTTCGCCATCAGGGCCGACCAGAACCAGTGACCGTCGTCCCTGGTGTCCGGCTTCGGACCGTCCCTGTGGGCCTTACGGAACAATATGGCATAACCGGAATAAAGCGAGGCAACCGTCTCTTGGGGCATTTCCGCAACGCCATTGTCCAGTTCAGGGTCAAAGATCAACAGGTCTCCGCCGTGACCCCGTCCATGATAGACGACCGCCTTGTCGCCCTGCATCAAGAGAACGGCAGGTGCCAGCACATCGTCGAAGTCTTCCAGTCGACGTGCACCAAAACCGGCTTGCAGGCCGGCATCCTGAGCGAGAGCCAATGTCTCTTTGACGTTCAACCCCTTTTCCGGGTTGTGCTGGGCCGCAATGACCCGCGATGGCGTCAGTGGCCGCCCCAATTCGGCTGCGATGTGCAGAAGGCAACGCTCCAGTGCTTTGAAGTTCGGCTTTGTGGGTTCCGGGCGCTCCGAGGTCATGGCATGCCGTTCCAGTTTTCCAGTTGGATATCAAACAGGTCGAGGATGTCGCCGGTCAGGCTGATGGCGGCGTAATTGGTCAGGAAAAAGTTCTGCTCGGCGAGGATCATCCGCTCCTGCGCGGCGACCAGATCGCGTTGTGCATCCAGAATTTCGATCAGGCTGCTGCGGCCGATCTTGAACTGCTCTTGCATCGCCGAAACATTCTGGATGTTTGCCTGAACGGCGCGGCGCGCCTCTTTCAGTCGTTCCGCACCGGCTTTCTGGTCTGACCGAATGAAGCCAAGTTCGCGGCCGATTTCGCGGATCAGCGTTTCCCGCTCGAATTCCGCCTGCTTGATGCGCGCCGAGGCAGCGGCGATTTCGGCTCGCCGTTTGCCGGTGCTGTCAATCTCGTAATTGACGGACAGGTCCACTCCGAAATTCGCGTCATGGTTGTCGTCCTGGTTGGCGAAGGCGGATACGCGAATATCCGGTTGGCGCCTGGACAAGGCCGCCGACTGCTCGGCCCTAGCGGCAAGAAGCGCCGCATCCGTGCGTCGAACCTGTGGGCTGTTCAGCACGATCTGGCTGTCGCTTCTGTTTAAAACGGGCGCGGGAAGCGGAGCGGGTAGAGCACCGGGGTCATAGCCGAATATCTCCCGGAAACGGGCGATGGACCGATCAGCCTGTGCCTGCGCGTTGGCCAGTTTCGTACGGGCATCTGCAATCCTGGACCGGGCGGTCAGAAGGTCGGCAGTCGATCCGGCTCCGATGTCGGTCCTCTCGGAAATCTGCCGTTCGATCTGTTCGTGCGCCGCTACATTCTGCCGAGCAATGTCAACAAGCTCGCGCCGGTTCAGAACCGAAACATAGGCCTCGATTGCGGCCAATGCGGTCGCGGAAGCCGTCTGCAATTGGCTGCCGCGGCTTTCCAAAATCCTGGCCCGAGCAGCGGCCAGATTGCTAGAGGCCGCGCCGCCGTCATAGACTAATTGAGAGACGCGTAGATAGGGCGATAGGTCAGAAACATTCGAATCCACGCGCTCGGAACGCGCATTCAATCCCAAGGACAGCTGCGGCAGAAATGCACCTTCGGCGACGTCCCGGTTCGCGCGTGCCAGGTCGATTTCCGTATTTGACTTCGCAAGCGTCGGACTGGATTCCACCGCCTGGCGGATGCGGCGGCCGAACTCGCTGCTGGTCAGTCGCTCAGACGGTTCGGTAGCGCCCGCTCCGGCCGTGCCGGCCGAGAAGGCCATTTCGACTGGCGCCAGATCCGGCACGGGTTCGCACGCGGAGACAAGAGCCAAAAGAATGCAGCCAAGTACTTTCTGCGCAGACCGTTCAAACAAATGCATGGGAAGCCTCGTTTTCGGCCTTGGATTGTGCCGTAGCGAGCGCAGTGAGGAACCCGTCCAGTTCCGACGGCTGGGAGGTTGCGCAAGCTGATTGAGTTCGGCCGGCGGCCATCTGCAACTTGCCCAACCATTCACAATGAGCGAGCGAAACCCGATGGCTGTATGCGATCTGCATTGCGCCACTCGTCATCATCAGCGAGGTTTCGGGCGGTGACAACTCGGCCAAACGCGTGAAATCGATGCCGCAAAGAGGCAAATCCAGGCTCAGCGGCACACCTGATTGCAAGGGTGCAAACAGCTTGAGCTCGGCAAGGACGGCGCAGGCGGACTCAGCCGCTCTCTGCTCCGCCAAATAGTGTCGCATGAAGTCGACGACTGTCCCAAGCTCTTGCGAGGGCGCCATGTCGGACGTGAAAAACGGCAGTCCTGTCGAATCTGGTGTGACAAGGCCCGTCGTTTCGTCCACAAGCAAGGTAAAGGTGCTCTCGTGCCCGGCTTTCCGAGGGTCGGCCGGCGCCGCGAAAAAGGGGTGACACCGCAGGACAGACGGCACATATGGTGCCAACCATCGGCCGTCGTTTGCGACGAAGGGGTTTGGTTCCCCTTCCAAGACAGACATGATGCAGACCGGTCGCAGCGATTCGCCGTCGGAGAGAAACCCGATCGGAAACGAAGCTGCGACGATCGGGATTTCTGAGGCAACGACCTCGCAAACTGCCATGGTTCGGGCGAAATCATAGGATGTGAACCGATGCCAAGAGCATTTGGAATGTCTCTGTGTGGTCACTGCGACCCGGTCGTTCTGAACCATTTTCCCTCTCGATGCTCGCTATGGGCAACACCCCCTTGGGGATGTTGCATGCTCTTTCGCTGGATCAGGCGGTCGCGCCGGTGGGATCCGTGTGCAGGATGTTGTCGCTGCTGAGGCTTCCGAGATCGCCAACCCCCTGGAAGTGCGCGATCATGTCGACAGAGGCCGTTCCCGGGGCTGTATAGTCCACCTTGGCCAGCACGCTGTCGGTTCCGTCGGTGGCCATCAGATAGATCTCATCGCCAGACTGAGCGCCACCCAAGCCTTCGGCTGCGGTCGTCAAGGTTCCCACATCGAGATCGGCCAGTTGGGTGTTCAGTCCGACAAAGCCGGTGTTCGCGCCAAGAGAACCTCCCAGCTCCACAATCTCGATATCTGTCCCGCTTCCGCGCAAGGTCGAAGCATCAAGCCCGCTGAAGAGCAATGCATCGGTCACATCCGTCGCCGGACCAAGATTGAAGCCGGTGATTGTATCCGTGCCGTTGATCGCGGGGTCCGCTTCAAACACGACCAGATCGCGCCCGGCGCCCGTCAGGTTAATTGCGTCGTCGCCGCCGCCGCCTCGAACGACGTCGTCCACATTCGAGGTCGACAGGATATCGGCGCCATCGGTTCCCATTTGCCATTTGGCTGGTCCGCCATTCGGTGTCGTTATTGCCAGAGCGATGGGCTGAGAAGGATCTTGCACCGTCATCGTGAAGGTGAACAGCGGTTGCGACAGGTCGGTGAAGGTCAGGGCTGTACCGGCAAAGTTGACGGCGCCCGGACCGGGTGAATAAGTGAGCTCCGAAAAGAGTTCGGGGTTTGGAACCGTCGATCCGGCGTTGAAGGTGACGACCGTCGGGTCGAAGGTCGCGTCGACATTGTAATCGATGCCGCTGGAGATATCGCGGTCTGCGTCGGCGTAGACGGCCAGTGTGACTTCGGACCCGGTTCGGCCGATTTCGGCGATCGTGTAAGCCGAGGGTACATGCGCGAAAACCTGGTCACTGACGGGCACGGGGTCAGGCCCTGTTGCGACGCTTGCCGTAGCCTGAACGTCGATGGCGTCGCCGCCGTCGAGCCCTGCGAAAGACGCGGCCGGGACCGAGATGCTCCATGACCCGTCTGCTGCGATGGTAGCGGCGCCCACTACGTTGGAGTTGACGGTTACATCCACCGACTGGCCGGGGGCGAGGCCGTACGACGTTCCTCTGATCACAGTGCCGTTCGCTTGCGCGTCGGCCAGAGCGATGCTGTCGTTTGTGCCCACCGGGTCCAGCAAAAGGATCGGACGGAAATCGGTCGCGAAATTCGCGGGCGTGGCCGAGGCCGGGTTCCCTGCAGCGTCTGCGACCGTGGCCGTGATCGTGTAGTTTCCGCCATCCGAAAGACCTGAAAGGTCCGACGCCGGAATCGTCGCTGTCCAGCTTCCACCATTGGCGGTGGCCGTGTAGGTCTGACCGTTCAACGATACAGTGACCGTCTGCCCGTCTTCGGCTGTGGTCGAACCCGAAACCGGCAGGTCTGAACCTCTCTCGACGACATCAAGTGTCGCGCCCACAAGTAGCGGGTCCACCGTGATCGTCGGCGCCGAATAGTCGGTTGCGAAGCCGGTGGTCGCGCTTTGGGTGTTTCCGGCTGGATCGGTTACTGTCGCGGTAACGTTGTACGCTTCGGCGTCCTGCAACGAGGAGATGTCCACACTGGTCGCCACGAAGCTCCAGGCGCCGCCGCTGACGGTTGCGGAGCCGGTCGCGTCGACCGTGCCATCGGCCCGGGCGATGCTGATGGATACGATCGATCCGTCCGGCGCATCCGTCGTTCCGTTGACCGAAAGACCGCCAGCCCGTTCGGTTGCATTCATCACCGCTCCGGTCGAAATGCCCGAAATCGCCAGCGTCGGGGCCGTGAAATCCGTGTCGAAACTGGTAGATGCCTGAGTAGCAGGGTTGCCGGCAGCATCCGAGACATCCGCCGTGACAGAGATCGTGGACCCGTCGGCGAGCGCGGCCAGGTCAGCCGTCGGAACGGTCACTGCCCAGCTTCCACCGGTTGCGGACGCGGAATAATTCTGTCCGTTCAGGTTGACGGTCACGGCCTGCCCATCATCGGCGGTCGTCGAGCCGGAGACGGTGAGGTCCGTGGCCTGCTCGGCCGCATTCATGACGGCGCCGTCGGAAAGCGCGTCGATGGTGACCACGGGCGCGGTGGCGTCCTTGGACAACCCGATGCTGGCCTGAGGCGCAGACAGGCCGTCCGCATCAATCACGTCGGCGGTGATGGTGAAACTGCCACCATCCGCCAGCGCCATCAGATCAGTGCTTGGGACGGTGACGCTCCAACTTCCGGACGCGACCGTACCGACATAGGGTTGTCCGTCCAGGGTCACCGTTACGGTTTGGCCGTCGGTCACGTTGCCCGTGGTTCCCGAGATCACAAGATCCGAGCCGGCTTCCGTGGCATTTATGACTGCTCCGACCGACAGAGGAGCGATGGATATGGACGGGCCGGTCAAATCGACTGGAACCGAGGCCGACACCGGCGGTGCCGGATTGCCGGCGGCGTCGTCGACGGTGACGCTGACGTCTACCGGAACTCCGGTGGACAAGGTCGCCAGATCCGCGACGGGGACGGTAACTGACCACGCACCGCCAGAGACGGTGCCGGAATACTTGTTTCCGGCGAAGGTGACAGTGACGGCCTGTCCGTCTTCCGCTGTAGACGTGCCGGTCAGGGTCAGGTCCGCGCCGACATCGGCAAGGTCGATCTGCCCACCGGCCACGGGGTCAAGGGTCACTGTGGGATCGGTGAAGTCGGTGTTGAAACTGCCTGTCGCCTGAAGAGCTGGGTTCCCGGCGCGATCTTCGACATCTGCAGTTACGGAAATGACCGCTCCGTCGGGCAAGGACGAGAGATCCGCGGCCGGGATGGTGACGTTCCAGGTGCCGCCTGACACCGTTCCGGAATAGTTCTGGCCATTGAGGTTCACAGAGACGGTCTGCCCGTCTTCGGCGTTTGTGACTCCGGTGACAGTCAGATCCGTACCGCTTTCGGCGGCGTTCATGACCGCACCGTCTGAAAACCCGGTGATCGAGATCGTCGGGGCAATCGTGTCGACCGTGAAATCCGCCGTGGCGACCGATATTTCGTTTCCATCACTGTCCAAGCTGCGGACCGTAACGGTCGTCACCCCCTGTGGCAGCCCCGCGGCCTCGGCCTGCGTCAGCGATACGCTCCATGTGCCATCGGGCGCGGGCGCGGCGATTGTGGTGACCGAGCCGATTGTTACCTCCACGGCGGCAGCCCCCGCCGCTGCCTCTGCCCCTGTGCTGACACTGTTGAGCGACGCGCCTTGAAGTTCGGCAAGGTTCAGGCTGGGGGGCGCAGGGACAGAAGGTGTGACGGGTGCCGGTTCGGGGGCCGGGATCGGGCTTGGCTCGGGCGTTTCATCCCCGCCGCCACCCCCGCCGGCGGCAGCCGCGCCGGCAAGGCCTATGCCGCCTAACACCGCGCCGGCTGCGCCGACTCCGCCTCCGGCTGCGGCCCCAGCGGCTGCGGCTTCGGCTGCGGCGGCGAACTGGGCAATCTCGACGGCGACGCCCTCGGCGATCATGATCGCGCCGCCGTCCAGTACGCGCACGTCTTCGGCCGCCACGACAACAGTTCGGCCGTCAAGCATCTTGAGTTGGACGTCGCCATTCTCAAGCAGTTTTACCGACCGGACGCCGGGCAACACTTCGGCGAACTGAAACGAGTCCAGTTCCTCTCGGCTGGCCTGGGCCAATGCAGGGAGGGCCAGCAAGGTCGAAACGAGACCGCCCGCAAAGCCGCGACCGGCCCATTTGCGCAGCTGTTTTTCAATCAGGTGGCGGGCTGTGATATCGTTGCCCGTTTCCGGTGCCTTGTCAGCCAAAGAGGCCTTTTGCGAACCTTGTTTCATCGTCATGATGCCCTCACGATCGGTGGCCACAAACAGCAGGTCGGCAGGTAGAGACGCAGCGTGTTTCGATCTTCGTTCCTGTCGCCTGTTTCCTCATGCGGTCGAACCCAAAAAGTTGTTTAAAACTGGAACCGAAATCCTCGTTTTCACCACATTTTCGTTCTGATCCCTGCTTCTCTTTCGGATGACCCTTGACGTGTGCCGCAAGTGGCGTGGGGGAAATCGAAAGTGAATCTTCAGTTCGAAAGAGTGGTGGCAACGGGAAGCCCGGCGCTCGATTCCGGTATCGGCGATACGGCTTTAAAAACGTTTAACGGTGTCACGTACCTATACGGCGTGACTGGCGCGACAGGCGGGATTTCGGTTTGGGAACTGACAGCGGGCGGCGCGCCCGTGTTCCATGATGATCAGTATTTCGGCAGTACGATTGCCCTTCAGGCCGGGCGGTTCGGGCAGCCCGTAACCTTTGGCGCCCAAGACTGGATCGTGCTGGATATCGACACCGCGACGGGGCTTGTCGGCTATCAGCTGAACGGGAACGGCACGATCGGGGCCTTGGGCGAAGCCGCCGCGGTTTCGGGAGGTGGGGACGTGACGAGCCTGGTTCAGTACTCCGCCGGGGCAAGCGAATTCGTAACGGTTTCCCATCAAGATACTGCGCAGGTCACGACATACCGGATCGAAACGAACGGAGCGCTTTTCGAGGTTGGGTCCCTCGCCGGTCAGGCTGATTCGATGCAGGCCGCACAGGTTGGCCCGAGTTCATTCGTGGTTGCGGCCAATGCAGCCGACAGCACGGTTCGGGTCTTCGGAGTCGACCCGATGACGGGCAGTCTGAGCCTGACCGATACGGGCGCATCGCTCGCGACTTTGGGCATCCATACGCCCACGGCGCTCGAGATCGTGCAGGCCCATGGCCAGACCTGGGTTCTGGTTGCGGGGTCGGGCAGCAACTCGATCAGCGTCATGCGGTTGGGCGCGGATGGCAGCCTGGTTCCAACCGACCATGCCCTCGACACGCTTGGCACCCGGTTCGGATCGGTTCAGGACATGAAGGTCGTCGAAGCAGGCGGCCATGTTTTCGTGGTGGCCGGTGGCGGCGACGACGGGGTCACGCTGCTGACGATGACGCCGGATGGCAAGCTGGTCTATCTAGACAGCTTTGCCGATACGCTGGCCAGCGGCCTTCAGAATGTCGAGGTGATCGAAGTTGCCCATGTCGGAAACGAGTTGCAGATCTTTGCCGGCTCGCAGCAGGAGCCGGGCTTGACCCAACTGAGCGTGTCTCTGCAGGATTTGGGCGTGGTTGCCGAAGGCTATGGCACCGTGACCGGCACCGCGCAGGACGACATGCTGAGCGGTGGCGTTCTGGATACTGTCGTGCAGGGCGGGGCCGGAGACGACATCCTGATTGCCGGGCGTGGCGCGACAACCCTGACCGGCGGATCGGGTGCCGACATCTTCGTCATGCGGTCCGGCAGCGGGCCAACCACGATCACCGATTTCCAGGCTGGCACCGACCGCCTGGACCTGTTCGACTATCTGCTGCTGCGCAATCCCGGCCAGTTGACCGTGGCCTCGACCGCGCAGGGTGCGCAGATTGACTATCGCAACGAGACGATTCATGTCGTCTCGGCCGACGGGTCGCCGCTGGACGGTGCGGCTATGTTCGGTGCAGGGTTTCAGGGTCCCGATCACATGCCGGTCGACTACGGCGTGTTTGCCAGCCCGCAATCCTCGGGTGGGGTGGTCGGTCTCGTTTCGATCGACTCGCGAACCGCGAATCCGGGCCTCACCGATGCCGAAATCCGGTTCACGCCCTCCGGCAACGCGACGATCACGGCGCAGGCGGACGGGCAGGGGCAGTTCGATCTGGGCCTTCCGGACGGAACCCTGAACGGCCATCTGGACATCATCAAAACCTACTCCAATGCCACGCGCGAAATCACCGCGCTGGATTCCCTGCAGGTTCTGCGAATCTCGGTCGGCATGGATCCGACATGGGGTCCAGCAAGCCCCGAAGATCTGATCGCCGCCGATATCACGGGTGATGGCAAGGTGACGGCTATGGATGCACTGGTGATCCTGCAAGTGGCCGTCGGCATGCCGTCATTGCACGAGCCCGAGTGGGTCTTTCTGGATCAGAACGCCGACCTGTCCGGCATCACGCGGCACAACGTTTCGTATGACACCGGAGTTTCCGTGGCGGCCGTCGATGGCGTGATCGCCACTGACATGACATCCATCTTGCTGGGCAACCTCGAAGGCCCGTGACGCGCTATTCGCGGAAGGCCCGGTTGAAATAGTCGGTCATGGGCTTGACCAGATAGGACAGCGGCGTGCGCTCGTCGGTCTTGATCAGAGTTTCGACCGGCATGCCGGGCAGCAGGGTCTGGCCATTCAGCCGTTCGGTCTGGCCATCGTCCAGGGCCACCTCGGTCCGATAATAGGCCTGCCCGGTCTTTTCATTGGTCAGCGCGTCGGCTGACACGTTGATTACATGGCCGTCGATCTGGGGGGTTTCCCTCTGGTTGAAGGCCGGAAACCGCAGGGTGACGGGTTGTCCCACGTGCAGCTGGTCGACATGGATCGCGTCCACGCGCGCGGCCACCAGCAAGGGCGTATCGTCGGGGACGATGTACATCATGGGTTCGCCGGGCTGAACCACGGATTGCGCTGCAAAGACCTGGCTACCGAAGACCGTACCAGCGACCGGGGCGCGAATGTCCAGGCGCGACAGGCGCTCGGTCAGCGACAGGCGACGCTGCGACAGCTCCACGATCTGCGCCTGCACTTCCCGCAACTCGGTGATCGCCTGCTCGCGCCGTGCGGACGCCAGCTCGACGATCTGGATTTCGGTCGCGGCGATCTGTCCCTTCAGGCGGGCCACCGTTGCCTCCAGCCGCCCGATTTCACCGGTCAGGCTGGCCTCTTCGCGCTGCAGGGCCAGCACCCGGCTGGCCTGGGTCAGGCCCTTGGCAAAAAGGTCGTTCTGATCCTCCAGCTCTTGCCGGATCAGATCGACCTGTTTGGTCAGTGACACCAGTTGGGCCTCGGTTCCGGCGATTTCGCTTTCGATTTGATTCCGTTGCTTGCCCAGCTGGTCGATCTTCTGGGCCAAGGTATCGGATCGCGCCAGGAACAGGCTTCTTTGTCCGGCGATCAAATCCGGGTCGATCGGTTCCATCCGCGCAAGATAGCGCATGCGCGCGTCCAGTTCGTCGACCTTGGCGCCATCGCGTTCCGCTTCCAGCCGCACCTTCCGCGCCAGCAACTCGAACAACTGAGATTCGATGATGGCCTTCTCGGACGTCAGGAAGGTGCCGTCCAACTGCAACAGAAGGTCTCCCTGGGCGACATGGTCGCCATCGCGGGCGTACAATTCGCCCACGACCCCGCCGTCAGGGTGCTCGATCACCTGCCGGTTGCTCTGGACTTCGACGACGCCGGGCGAGACGATCGCCCCGGCCAGTCTGGTCCGCGTGCTCCAAACGCCGACGCCGCCGATCAGGATCGTCAGTGCGGCAAAACCCACTAGGGCCGGAACGGTGATCCGCCAGGCCGGGCGCGAAACTTGGTTGGCCATGTCTATTCACCCACCTTCTTGAGCTGTCGCTTGATGACGCCCGCGTTCTGCACCATTGCGCTCAGAACATCGTCGCGCGGTCCGAATTTAACGATCTGGCCCCGTTCTACCACAGCCAGGTCGTCGCACTCTGAAATGGCCTGGGGCCGGTGCGTCATGATGATGGCCGCCTTGCCTTCGGCTTTGAGATTGCGGATGGCCGCGTTCAGCGCGTCCGTTCCGTCGGCATCCAACGCCGAATTGGGCTCGTCCAGGATCAGCACGACCGGGTCGCCATACAGAGCGCGCGCCAAGGCGATCCGCTGTTTCTGACCGCCCGACAGTTGGCTGTCATTGCCTTCCAGAAACGTGTCATACCCTTTCTCGAGGCTCAGGATCAGTTCATGCGCATTGGCCTTCTTGGCGGCGGCCACGACGGCCTCGGCGTCAGGCGACAGGGACATCCGAGCGATATTCTCGGCCACGGTTCCGTTGAACAGGGTGACCTGCTGCGGCAGATAGCCGATGTGACGGCCCAGATCGTCCGGGTCATACTGGCTGAGGGTTGCGCCGCCCAGGCGAACCTCGCCCGCCGCCGGCGCCCACAGTCCCAGCAGCGCCTTGGCCAGAGTGGTCTTGCCCGATCCGCTCTTGCCGATCACGCCAAGCGCCTTGCCGGGCTCCAGCACCAGAGACGCCCCACGCAGGGTCGGTGTCTTGGTGCCCGGAGGGATCACCGTCAGGTTCTTGGCCACCAGCCGCGCGGCGGGAACCGGCAACTTGGTGCGCGACGGCTCCCTGGGTGTTCGGGCCAAAAACTGGTTCAGGCCCTTCCACGCCATGCGCGCCCGTTCGACCATCGCCCATTGGCCCACGATCTGTTCCACAGGTGCCAGCGCCCGTCCCAGCAGAATTGACCCCGCGATCATCGCGCCCGCCGTCATCTCGTTCTGCAGCACCAGCCAGGCGCCCAGTGCCAGCATGGCCGACTGCAGAAACAGCCGCAGGGATTTCGTCAGCGCGCTGAAGCTGCCGGTCCAGTCGCTGGCCGAAATGCTCTGCGACAAGGCCTGCGATCTCTGTTGCAGCCACCGGTCGGTAACGTCCCGCTGCATGCCCTGCGATCGCACCACTTCGACCGCCTGACGGGCACTTTCGGAAAAGGCGTTGGCCTTGGCCGACGCGACCTGGGCTTCGGCGACCTTATGGTGGGTCAGGATCTGGTTCACGACCGCAATGACGATCAGAAGAATCCCGCCCCCCACCGCGAGCCAGCCCAGAAGAGGGTGGAAAATGAAGATGGCGGCCAGAAACACCGGCGTCCAAGGCAGGTCCATCATCGCCAGAAATACGGGCGAGGCACACAGGGTCTGAATGGTCTCGAGGTCGCGCAGCGACCGGGCGGGTGTGGCCCGGGCCTGAGGATAAAGAGCATGGCGCAGGGTCGCGTCGAACACACGTTCGTCCAGGTCGGACTGAAACCTGGCGCCGAACCGGGCAATGATCCGCCCGCGGGCATAGTCCAGCATTGCCATCAGGCCATAGAGCAGGGCGACCAGCAGAAACAGCGCCGTCAGCGTCTCGACCGCGCGCGAGGACAGGACGCGGTCATAGACCTGAAGCATGAACAGCGGCCCGGTCAACATCAGGATGTTGACGAAGACGCTGAACAGGAAGGTCAGCAACAGGAAGGTCGATCCCTGCCTGCGTGCGGATTGAAGCTCGGGGTCCGGGCGGAGATTTTCGGGGTGCTTCGGGCTCACGATCGGTCAACCTTTGTCATTCATGCGCGGATCCGGGGCTGTGACAAGCTTGGGCCGCAGCCAAACCCGGGATTTACCAGCCTCGCCCGGCCTTCTGAAGTCGCAAGGGGCGCCGGAGTGCAATGTGTGGCGGTTTCTTGCCAGATCGACCGGCCGGATTCCGCCTCACTCAGGCACTCTGGGGGTGCGGCTACCCGATGTTGCAGCGAGCCTCGTCGCAGCTACGATATATGGGTGACATCGGCGGAACAACAGTTTTGTCCACCGGTTGCCAAGGCTCGTGAGCGGTCAGTTGTCGAGGCTACGGAAAATCCGCGTGGTCGAGAAATACCGCTCCAGTTCTTCGATCCGTTCCTTGCTTTCTTCCCAGCGGGCTTCCTGCACCTCGGCGATCAGGGTCTCGGAAATCAGCTGAAGTGCGATGGTGGAATCCCAGCTCGACGGGGCCTCGACCAGTGCGTGGAACGTGTAGTCCGCCGTCCGCCCGATGGGTGAGCCCCACTGGTCGGTGAACAGAACGACCGTCACACCCCGATCCGATGCCACCTGCGCCAGCTTCTCCAGATGCGCTTCGTAGCGGCGGATGTCGAAGATCACAAGGACCGAGCTGTCATCCATGTCCAGCAGGTATTGCGGCCACACGTTGGCCGAGTTGCCCAGCATCGTCACGTTGGGCCGGATGATCTGCATGTGGTTGAACAGGTAGTCGGCGTTCGAGCGGGTGATGCGGCCGCCCACGACATAGAGATGCCGCTCGGTATCGGCCAGCAACTGGGCCACGGCGTCGAACATGGACTTGTCCAGCCGCTCCAGCGTGTGCCGCATGTTGGTCCAGACGGCCTGCGCGAAACGGGTGATCGGGTGCTCGGTCTCGTCGTCGACGATCCAGGCGTCGCGTTTCGAGATCGGCTTCTTGATCTGCGCGGCGACCTCCTCGCGCAGGGCGTCCTGAAGGGCGGGAAAGCCGTCAAAGCCCAGTTTGCGCGCCATGCGGATCACCGTCGGGGTCGAGACCTGCGCCGCCGCGGCCAGCTTGGTGATCGATTGCAACCCGGCCATCGGATAATCCTGCAGCAGGATCGAGCCCAGCTGACGTTCGGATCGGGTCAGGTCATCAAGCTCGTCCTGGATGCGTTGCTTGACGGTCTTGGCGACAGAGGCCATCGGCGCCCTCGTATTATTCAATTCGTTACAGAATATGATCGAATGTAATTTTGTCTACAGAAATTTTCTTGACAGGCTGAATTTCGCTGTAACAAATGCTACTCATGATTGCCGCGCCCGAGTCTCCTTTGCTGTCACCGATCGAAGCACCCGCCGCACGGGTGTTGAACGCGCTTGGCCGCGCCCCGGCAGTGCTGGTGTGCGAGCATGCCAGCCGGTTCATTCCGGCGGCGCTGGACGGTTTGGGGCTCGAAGCGGAGGCGGCCCGCTCTCACGCCGCCTGGGATATCGGCGCGTTGGAGCTTGCGGTCGAGTTGATGGGCGCCCTGGATGCGCCGCTGGTGCAGGCCCGGGTCAGCCGGCTGGTCTATGACTGCAACCGCCCGCCCGAACGCGCCGATTCCATGCCCGAGGTCAGCGAAGTGTTCGAGGTGCCGGGCAACCGGAACCTGACCCCGGCCCAACGTGCCCAACGGGTGCGTGAAATCTACGAACCGTTCCGGGATCTGTTGTCCAAGACGCTGGACGCGCGCCCGGAACCACCGGTTCTGATCACGATCCACAGTTTCACCCCGGTCTACAAAGGACAAAGGCGCGACGTCGAACTGGGCATCCTGCACGATCAGGACGAGCGCGCGGCTCGGGTGATGCTGGACCATGTCGCAGGCTGCGGCCTGAGGACCGCTTTGAACGAACCCTATTCGGCCGCCGATGGCGTGACCCACACCCTGAGCAAGCACGGCGTCGCCCGCGGCCTTCCGAACGTGATGATCGAGGTCCGCAACGACCTGATCGACACGCCCGCTGGGGTCAACCGTATGGCTGGCATTCTGTCCCCGGTTCTGACCCGGACCATCGCGGCATTTTCGCCAACCGGAACAGAGGAGCAGGTATGAATTTCATGCGGGGATATGTTGCGGTCATCGACCGCATGAACCGCTGGATCGGGCGGGTCGTGATGTACGGCATCTTCGTGATGATGGGTATCCTGTTGTGGTCGTCGATCTCGAAGACCTTTTTCCTTCCGTCGCTCTGGACGCTCGAAGTCGCGCAGTTCGCGATGGTGGCCTATTACATCCTGGGCGGGCCGTATTCGATCCAGATGGGCTCGAACGTGCGGATGGACCTTCTCTACAGCGAATGGTCGCACCGGCGCCGGGCCTGGACCGACGCCATTACCGTGCTGTTCCTGATCTTCTACCTGGGTGTGATGATCTATGGCGGCTTCGACTCGCTCAGCTACTCCCTGCAGTATGGTGAGCGCAGCCCGACCGCGTGGCGCCCCTATTTGTGGCCAATCAAGGTGATCATGGTCGTGGGGCTGATCCTGATGCTGCTGCAGGCCATTTGTGAGCTTTTCAAAGATATTCTGCGCCTCAAGGGCGATGACATCCCGCGCGAGGTGATCTGATGTCATATGAATTGATCGCCATTCTGATGTTCTCGACCATGATGCTGATGCTGCTGACCGGTCAGCGCGTGTTCGGTGCCATCGGCTTTGTGGCTGTGGTGGCTGCGCTGCTGCTGTGGGGAGACCGCGGCGGCTATGATATCGGGTTTTCGGCCGCGATGAAGCTGATGAAATGGTACCCGCTGCTGACGCTGCCGATGTTCATCTTCATGGGTTACGTTTTGGCCGAGTCCAAAATCGCCGACGACCTGTACAAGATGTTCCATGTCTGGATGGGCGGGCTGAATGGCGGGCTGGCTATCGGCACGATCGGGTTGATGGTGCTGATTTCGGCAATGAACGGGCTGAGCGTGGCAGGCATGGCGATCGGGGCCACGATTGCGCTGCCCGAGCTGCTCAAACGCGGCTATGATAAGAAGATGGTGACCGGGGTTATCCAGGCCGGGTCATCGCTGGGCATTCTCGTGCCGCCGTCGGTGGTGCTGGTTCTCTATGCGATGATCGCGCGTCAGCCGGTGGGGCAGCTGTGGCTGGCGGGTATCCTGCCGGGCCTGATGATGGCGGGGATGTTCATCCTGTACATCGTGATCCGCTGCCGGATAAACCCGGAACTCGGCCCGGCCCTGTCCAAGGAAGAGCGCGACGTGCCAATGGCGGAGAAGCTACGGCTGCTGCGCGCGGGTCTGCTGCCGCTGGCGATCTTCGCAGCGATGATGGTGCCCTTCGTCAATGGCTGGACCTCGCTGGTCGAAAGCTCGGCCATCGGTGCGCTGACGGCCTTTGCCGCCGCGGTTCTGAAAGGGCGGATGACGCGCAAGGTGTTCGAGGTCTCGGTCCGTTCGACCCTGGGCATCACCTGCATGTTCATGTGGATCATCCTGGCCGCCCTGGCCTTTGGCGCGGTGTTCGATGGGCTGGGCGCCGTGCGCGCGATCGAGACGCTGTTCACCGAACGGCTGGGCCTGAACCCGTGGGTGATCCTGATCCTGATGCAGCTAAGCTTCATCGTGATGGGCACCTTCCTGGACGACACCGCGATGCTGGTGATCGTTGCGCCGCTGTACGTGCCGCTGGTGGGGGAACTGGGGTTCGACCTGATCTGGTACGGGGTGCTGTACACGATCACCACGCAGATCGCCTATATGACGCCGCCCTTCGGCTATAACCTGTTCCTGATGCGGGCCATGGCCCCGCCCGAGATTTCGCTGCGCGACATCTACGGCTCGATTCTGCCCTTCGTGATGGTGATGACGTTGGCGCTGGCCATCATCATGACCTTCCCGCAGATCGCGCTGTGGCTGCCCGACTACATCTACAACAAATGACCCCGGACACACCGGGGCACATGCGAGAGGATGGTCTCTCGCCCATAGAAACCGACAACGGAGAGAGAAGATGACGAACAGACGCACATTCCTGAAAGGGGCCGCCGCGGCCCCGGCAGCCGCGCTGGCCACGCCCGCACTGGCGCAATCCACGATCCGCTGGCGCATGCAGACATATGCCGGCCCCGCGCTGGCCGAGCATGTGATCGATCCGGCCATCAAGATGTTCAACCAGATCGCCGGCGACCGGATGCAGATCGAGCTGTTCTATGCCGACCAGCTGGTGCCCACGGGCGAACTGTTCCGCGCCATGCAGCGCGGCACGATCGACGCGGTGCAGTCGGATGATGACTCGATGGCCTCTCCCACTGAGGTAACCGTGTTCGGCGGCTATTTCCCGTTTGCCTCGCGCTATTCGCTGGACGTTCCGGTCCTGTTCAACCAGTACGGTCTGAACGAGATCTGGGACGAAGAATATTCCAAGGTGGGCGTCAAGCACATCTCGGCCGGCGCCTGGGACCCGTGCCATTTCGCCACCAAGGACCCGATCAACAGTCTTGAGGACCTGAAGGGCAAGCGGGTCTTCACCTTCCCGACGGCGGGCCGGTTCCTGTCGCAGTTTGGCGTGGTCCCCGTGACCCTGCCGTGGGAGGACATCGAGGTTGCCGTGCAGACCGGCGAGCTGGACGGCATCGCCTGGTCGGGCATCACCGAGGATTACACCGTCGGCTGGGCGGATGTGACCAACTACTTCCTGACCAACAACATCTCGGGCGCCTGGGCCGGGTCGTTCTTTGCCAACATGGACCGCTGGAACGAATTGCCCGAAGACCTGCAGACCCTGTTCCGTGTCTGCACCGACCAGTCGCACTACTACCGTCAGTGGTGGTACTGGGGCGGCGAGGCATCGCTGCGCGTGAATGGTGACAAGCTGAAGCTGACCACCATCCCCGACGAGGAATGGGCGCAGGTCGAAGCGGCCGCCGTTGCCTTCTGGGATGAGATCGCCGCCGAGTCCGAGACCAAGGCCAAGGTCGTCGAGATCATCAAGCGCTACAACGCCGACATGCAGAAGGCCGGGCGTCCATATCGCTATAGCTAAATCTGATACTCCGGCGCGCGGGTTCAATCGTGCGCCGGGGGTTCTGGCCGGTGCCCGTTCGGGCGCGGGTGACCGCAAGAGCAAGTTCGCCAGTGTGAGACTAGGCCGGGGTCTTGGAAGTGACGAGGAATGAGAACAATGGGCATTGACGCGATTTTGGCGGATCTGAAGGTCCAGGTCGATGAAGGCGATGTGGATACCGTGCTTGTCTGCATGGTGGACATGCAGGGCCGCCTGATGGGCAAGCGCTTTCATGCGGGGCATTTCGTGGCCGGCGCGTGGCGCGAGACCCATTGCTGCAACTACCTGCTGGCCACCGATCTTGAGATGGCGACGCCGGACGGCTATGCCTCGACCAGCTGGGAGCGCGGCTATGGCGACTATGTCATGAAGCCCGACCTGAGCACCCTGCGCCCGGTGCCGTGGCTAGAGGGCACGGTGATGGTGATGTGCGACGTGCTGGATCACCACACGCATGAAGAGGTGCCGCATTCTCCGCGCGCCATTCTGAAGAAGCAGGTCAATCGCCTGAAGGCCATGGGCTATGAGGCGATGTGCGCGACCGAGTTGGAGTTTTTCCTGTTCGAGAAGAGCTTCGACCAGATCCGCAAGGAGGGATTCCGCGACCTGCAGCCGATCTCGGGCTACAACGAGGATTACCACATCCTTCAGACCACCAAGGAAGAGCATGTGATGCGGCCGATCCGCAATCACCTGTGGAACGCGGGCATTCCCGTCGAGAATTCAAAGGGCGAGGCCGAGGCCGGCCAGGAAGAATTGAACATCAAATACGCCCCGGCCATGCAGACGGCCGAGTATCACTCGATCGCCAAGAACGCGGTCAAGGAGATTGCATTCCAGCAGGGCCATGCGGCGACCTTCCTGCCGAAATGGCATCATGACCGGGTCGGAAGTTCGTCGCATGTGCATCAGTCGCTTTGGGCGGACGGGCAGCCGGCATTTTTTGACAAGGCCGACCCGCTGGGCATGTCGGACCTTATGAAGAGCTACATGGCGGGCGTGCTGAAATACGCGGCTGATTATACCTATTTCATGGCGCCCTACATCAACAGCTACAAGCGGTTCATGAAAGGCACCTTCGCGCCGACGCGGATCATCTGGTCGGTGGACAACCGCACTGCGGGGTTCCGGCTGTGCGGCGATGGCACCAAGGCGGTGCGGGTGGAGTGCCGGATTCCGGGTTCGGACATGAACCCCTATCTGGCCATCGCCGGAATGCTGGCCGCAGGGATCGCGGGCATCGAGGAGGGGCTGGAGCTGCAGCCGCCGACCAAGGGCGATGTCTATCAGGGGGATACGGGCATGATTCCGGGCAACCTGCGCGCGGCGCGGGATGCGTTGCATGGGTCGTCCATGCTGCGGGCGGCCATGGGCGATGACGTGGTGGACCACTATGTGCGTGCCGCCGAGGTCGAGATCGAGGAATTCGAGCGCGTGGTGACCGATTGGGAGATTGCCCGCGGGTTCGAGCGGGCATAAAGGGCGGATGTGAGGGGCCAGCCCCTCACGCTCCCCGTGATATTTTTGGCCAGATGAAGCAGCGGGCCTGTTTTGCTTGAGGATGGAGTGACCATGGGTCAGGTGTTGAAATGTATCTCGCCGATCGACGGATCGGTGTTTGCCGAGCGGACTGCGCTGGATCGTGACACGGCATTCGCCGCAGCGGGCCGGGCACGTGCAGCGCAGGCGGATTGGGCGGCGCGGCCCTTGCAGGAGCGGATCGATCTGGTGATGGCCGGCGTTGCAGCCGTGGGGGCGATGAATGACGAGATCGTGCCGGAACTGGCGCGGATGATGGGCCGGCCGGTGCGTTATGGCGGCGAGTTCGGCGGTTTCAACGAACGCGCGACCTATATGGCGGGCATCGCGAGCGATGCGCTGGCCGATATTGCCGTGGGTGAGGACGAAACATTCAAGCGCTACATCAAGCGCGTGCCGCATGGAGTGGTGTTCGTTGTGGCGCCCTGGAACTATCCGTACATGACGGCGATCAACACGGTGGCGCCCGCCTTGATCGCGGGCAACACGGTTGTGCTGAAACATGCCACGCAGACCCTGTTGGTGGGTGAGCGGATGGCGCGGGCCTTCCATTCGGCAGGCGTGCCCGAGGATGTGTTCCAGAACCTGTTTCTGAGCCATGACGTGACCAACGAATTGATCGCTGGCAAGGCGTTCGATTTCGTGAACTTCACAGGCTCGGTTGCCGGAGGGCAGGCGATGGAACGGGCGGCTGCCGGCACCTTTACCCCCGTCAGCACCGAGTTGGGGGGCAAGGATCCTGGCTATGTCATGGACGACGCCGATCTGGATGCGGCGGTCGAGACGCTGATCGACGGGGCCATGTTCAACTCGGGCCAGTGCTGCTGCGGGATCGAGCGTATCTATGTGCATGAGAGCCTGTATGACGATTTCGTTGCCAAGGCGATCGAGATCGTCAAGGGCTACAAGCTGGGCAATCCGCTGGACCCTGAGACGACGCTGGGACCGATGGCCAACGTGCGCTTTGCAGACGAGGTGCGCGCGCAGATCGCCGAGGCCGTGGCCGCCGGCGCCGTGGCGCATATCGAGACCTTTGCCGAGGATGACGGCGGCGCCTATCTGACGCCGCAGATCCTGACCAATGTCACCCACGACATGCGCGTGATGCGCGACGAAAGCTTCGGCCCGGTCGTGGGGATCATGAAAGTGTCCTCGGATGACGAGGCCATTGCCCTGATGAATGACAGCGAATTCGGCCTGACCGCCTCGCTGTGGACGCGCGACGTGGCGCGGGCCGAACGCATCGGCGACCGGATCGAGACCGGAACCGTGTTCATGAACCGGGCCGACTATCTGGACCCGGGCCTGTGCTGGACCGGGTGCAAGAATACCGGCCGTGGCGGCGGCTTGTCGGTCATCGGATATCACAACCTGACACGTCCCAAATCCTACCACCTGAAGAAGGTGACGGGCTGAGGGCGATTTGCCTGCCCCGGACCGACCCCCTCGCCGGGGCAGGCCTTAGACACAAGGAAAGCTGACATGAGTCTTGTTGGAAACTGGTCCTATCCGACCACGATCAAATTCGGTGCTGGCCGCATCAAGGAACTGCCCGAGGCCTGCGCGGCGGCGGGGATCAAGCGCCCGCTGTTGGTGACCGACCGCGGTCTGGCCGATCTGCCGATCACCGCGACAACGCTGGACATTCTCGAGGCCGCAGGCCTGGGCCGGAGCCTGTTCAGCGAGGTCGACCCGAACCCGAACGAAAAGAATCTCGAGGCCGGTGTGGCCGCCTACAAGGCGGGGGAACATGACGGTGTGATCGCGTTTGGTGGCGGCTCGGGGCTGGATCTGGGCAAAATGGTCGCCTTCATGGCCGGTCAGATCCGGCCGGTCTGGGATTTCGAGGATATTGGCGATTGGTGGACCCGCGCGGACGCCGACGCGATCGCGCCGATCATCGCGGTGCCGACGACGGCCGGCACCGGCTCGGAAGTGGGCCGTGCTAGCGTCATCACCAACTCGGAAACCCATGCCAAGAAGATCATCTTCCACCCCAAGGTGCTGCCGACCGTGGTGATCTGCGACCCTGAACTGACCGTGGGCATGCCGAAATTCATCACCGCCGGCACCGGCCTGGATGCCTTTGCGCATTGTGTCGAGGCCTATTCCAGCCCGCATTACCATCCGATGAGCCAGGGCATCGCGCTGGAGGGGATGCGGTTGGTCAAGGACTATCTGCCGCGCGCCTATGCGGACGGCACCGACATTGAGGCCCGCGCCCAGATGATGAGTGCGGCCGCCATGGGAGCGACGGCTTTCCAGAAGGGGCTGGGTGCAGTCCACGCCATGAGCCACCCGATCGGCGCGGTGTTCAACACCCATCATGGCACCACCAACGCGGTCTGCATGCCCGCGGTTCTGGAGTTCAATGCCGCTGCGATTGCCGACCGGTTCGACGCGGCCGCAGCCTATCTGGGCATTTCGGGTGGGTTCGACGGATTTCGGGCCTTCGTGCAGGAATTCAACGACTCGCTGGGCATCCCGCGCAACCTGTCCGATCTGGGCGTGACCGAGGATGCGATCCCCGACCTGGTCAAGGGTGCGATCGTCGATCCGTCCTGCGGCGGAAACCCGATCGAGTTGACCGAGGACAACCTGACCCAGCTGTTCCGCGCGGCGCTGTAAGCGCAACGCCGGGCCACTTGAAACCCCGGCGGCGATTGCTTGACGTTCGCGGATCCGGCCCGCAAGTTGGGTCCGCAACATGGTGGCCGGTGGGGCCAACGATGGATAGGAGCATCGGTATATAGATGCGAACGCCAACATGACGCAGCCGGACTGGACCGACCGGTTCAATGGAACTCGCCGCTTGCCGGACCGGGTCCGCGACCGGCTGCGCAAGGCGGCGCGTATGGTGCGGGTTGCGAAGGGTGCGCAGGTGTTTGGCCCGGACAATGTGCCCGAAAGCCTGTTGTTTCTTTACGCTGGTCGAATTCGGGTGTCCCAGCGGTCCGATACGGGGCGCGAAATCGTGCTGTATCGCGTCGAGGCCGGCGACAGCTGCGTTCTGACCACGGCCTGCATGCTGGCCGAGGAGGCATACAATGCCCAGGGGATCGCGGAAACGGACGTGACGGCCGTTGTTCTGCCAAAGGCCGAGTTCGACCGGCTGGCGGCCGAAGAAGACGCGTTTCGCAGCTTTGTCTTCGAGGCCTATTCGCGCCGGTTGATCGATCTGTTGCGGGTGGTTGATGATGTCGCCTTCGGGCGCATCGATGTGCGGTTGGCGGAACGGTTGCTGGCGCTGGCAGGCGAGGCGTCCGAGATACAGGTGACCCACCAGCAACTGGCCGACGAGCTTGGAACCGCCCGTGAAGTGATCTCTCGTGTCCTGAACGATTTTCAGAAGCGCGAGTTGATCACCCAGTCGCGCGGGCGAGTCACCCTTGCCGACAAGGCTGCATTGCAGTCGCTGGCGCAAAGCGGCTGAGTTTTTCCTGAAATCCACCGGCTTTCGTGACATTGTCACTGAAGGGGCCGGAAACCTGCCCTATGTGTTATTCAAGACTTGGAATGTAGAGGGCATAATGGCCACCAATGTGGGAACGCTCGACCGAATTCTGCGTGCTACGCTGGGGCTGGTCCTGTTGTACTTGGCATTTGCCAGCAAACTGCCGTTTTTCGACGGCGGCATCGGAAAATGGGGTGCAGTAATTGTCGGCGTAGTGATGCTGATCACTTCGGCGCTGCGGATCTGCCCGCTTTACGGTGCCTTCGGCATCAAAACCTGTAAGAGGACCTGACATGGAGACTGTATTTACACCTTTCGCTTCTTTCGGGGGCGGTTTGCTGATCGGCCTGGGGGCCGTTCTTCTGATGCTAGGGCTGGGTCGCATCATGGGGGCGACCGGGATCATGTCGGGGCTGGTTTTTCCCGAGAACGTCTCGGAGTTCTCATGGCGTCTGGCTCTGGTGGCAGGCATGATCGTGGCGCCGGGGCTGATCTTCGCGGTCACCGGCACGATGCCCGCGATTGACGTACCGGTCAGCCCGCTGATGATTGCCGTCGGAGGTGTCATCGTCGGACTCGGTGCCAGCCTCGGGTCCGGGTGTACGTCGGGCCACGGTGTCTGCGGCCTGTCGCGCCTGTCGGTGCGGTCGCTGGTGGCGGTACCGACCTTCATGGCGACCGCGGCCATCACCGTTTTCATCATTCGCCATGTGATCGGAGGGTAAGCCGATGAAACTGTTTCATACCTTCCTGACCGGCCTCGTCTTCGGCGTTGGGATTGCCATCTCGGGCATGATGAACCCGGCCAAGGTCCTGAACTTCTTTGACATTGCCGGCACCTGGGACCCCAGCCTTGCCTTCGTGATGGGCGGTGCGCTTGTGGTGACCTTCATCGGCTATCGGCTGATTTGGCGCCGGGACGCGCCCCTGTTCGCCGCGCGGTTCCAGATTCCGACCTCGACCGTCATCGACGGCAAGCTGATCGGTGGTTCGGCCCTGTTCGGCATCGGGTGGGGTATTGCCGGGTTCTGCCCCGGAGCGGCCCTCCCGGCCCTGGGTACCGGACGGTGGGAGGTGGTGTTGTTCCTGGGGGCCGTCGCCGTGGGCCTGGTCCTGGCCCGGATCCTGCAGGGCAAACCATTGTTTTCGCGCTCGGCCAAGGCCTGAGCGCCCAAGAGGAGACACAATCATGAACGATCAGAAATCAATCGACGCCCACAACCAGCGGATGGCGGATGCGATTGCAACGCCGATTGCCGAGTATCCGGTCGATCTGAGCGTCAAGCCCGAGGTTCAGGGCTTCTACGACGAGGCGACGGCGACGATCAGCTATATCGTCAAGGACCCCACGTCGAACGCTTGCGCGATCATCGACAGCGTGATGGACATCGACTATGCCGCCGGCCGGATCACCTTTGAACATGCCGATCTGCTGATCGCCGAGATCGAAAAGCAGGGGCTGAAGTTGGAGTGGATCATCGAGACGCATGCGCATGCCGACCACCTGTCGGCGGCGCCCTACATCCAGCAGAAGCTGGGCGGCAAGATCGGTATCGGCGAGAACATCAAGATCGTGCAGGAGGTCTTCGGCAAAATCTTCAACGAAGGCACCGAGTTCCAGCGCGACGGCAGCCAGTTTGATGCGCTGTTCACCGATGGCATGACCTACAAGATCGGCAACATGACCGCTTTTGCCATGCACACGCCGGGCCATACGCCGGCCTGCATGACCCATGTGATCGGCGATGGGGCCTTTGTGGGTGATACACTGTTCATGCCCGATGGTGGCTCGGCGCGCGCCGATTTCCCGGGCGGGGATGCCGGTACGCTCTATGACTCGATCCAGAAGGTGCTGAGCCTGCCGGACGAGACCCGGCTGTTCATGTGCCACGACTACATGCCCGGCGGGCGCGAGGTGAAGTGGGAGACCACGGTGGCCGAGGAAAAGGCGCACAACATCCATGTGGGCGGCGGCAAGTCGCGGGACGAGTTCATCAAGATGCGCACCGAGCGTGACGCGACGCTGGCGATGCCGACGCTGATCATCCCGTCGATCCAGGTCAATATCCGGGCGGGCGAAATTCCGACCGACCAAGACGGCAATCAGATGCTGAAGGTGCCGGTCAACAAGCTCTGATCGCGGGAGGCGACGATGGAAATCAGGAAAATCTCCGACAAGTTGTCGGTCTCGCCGCAGATCACGTCGGACGACCTTGCCGCCATCAAGGCGGCGGGGTTCCGCGCCATTATCTGCAACCGGCCCGACGGTGAAGGCGCCGACCAGCCCACTTTCGAGGAAATCGAGGCCGCTGCAGAAAGGCTGGGTATCGAAGCCCGGTACGTTCCGGTCCAATCTGGCCTGGTCCGCGACGAAGATGCCCGCGCCTTCGGTCAGGCCCTGACCGAGCTGCCGGGTCCGATCCTGGCCTATTGCCGGACGGGCACGCGTTCGGCCACCCTGTGGTCGCTGCACGAGGCCGCGCACAAACGCCCTGTTTCGGAGATCCTGACCGCGACCAAGGTTGCCGGGTACGACATGAGCGGTGTCGCCCGCCGTATCGCCAATGGCGGCAAGACGCCCACCGACACCGGCGATGCGTCCTTTGACGTGGTGATCGTGGGCGGCGGGGCAGGGGGCATCGCCACCGCCGCTAGCCTGCATGCGCGCAAATCCGACCTGTCGATCGCCATCATCGACCCGTCGGACGTGCACTATTATCAACCCGGCTGGACCCTGGTGGGCGGCGGCGTGTTCACGCCGGAACAGACGGCCAAGACCATGGGTTCGCTGATCCCACGCGGGGTCAAATGGATCAAGGCCGCCGTTGCCGCGTTCGAGCCGCAGAACAATGCCGTCATTCTGGATGGCTGCCGGGTGGTCAAATACGACCGTCTGGTGGTGTCTCCGGGGCTCAAGCTGGACTGGGGCGCGGTCGAAGGGCTGGAAGAAACGCTGGGCCGCAACGGCGTGACCTCGAATTATCGCTATGACTTGGCGCCCTATACCTGGCAGTTGGTCGAAGGGCTGAAGGCGGGCCGGGCTCTGTTCACCCAGCCGCCGATGCCGATCAAATGCGCGGGCGCGCCGCAGAAGGCGATGTATCTGTCGGGAGATGCGTGGGTCCGGCGCGGGGTTCTCAAGGATATCGACATCCAGTTCATGAACGCGGGCGGAGTGCTGTTCGGGGTCAACGACTATGTCCCGGCGTTGATGGAATACGTAAAGAAATATGACGCCACGCTCAATTTCTTCCACAATCTGGTGGCGGTGGACGGGGCGGCGAAGACCGCCACGTTCAAGGTGGCCAAGCCCAACGAGCAGCCCGAGCAGGTGACGGTCGAATTCGACATGATGCATGTCTGCCCGCCGCAGGTGGCGCCAGACTTCATCCGGGTCTCGCCGCTGGCGGATGCGGTGGGCTGGGTCGATGTCGATCAGGCGACGCTGCGCCATAAGAGCTATGACAACATCTGGTCGCTGGGCGACGTGATGAACGCGCCAAACGCCAAGACCGCGGCGGCGGCGCGCAAGCAGGCGCCGGTGGTGGCCGACAACATCGTGGCCGATATCGAGGGCCGCGCCCCGGTGGCGGCCTATGACGGATACGGCTCGTGCCCGTTGACAGTGGAACGCGGCAAGATCGTGCTGGCCGAGTTCGGCTATGGCGGTGTCCTGAAGCCCAGCTTCCCAAAGTTCCTTATTGACGGCACCAAACCTAGCCGCGCGGCCTGGTTCTTGAAGGAAAAGCTGCTGCCGCCGGTCTATTGGTCGGCGATGCTGAAGGGCAAGGAATGGATGGCCAAGCCCGAACCGCTGAAGGTGGCGGCCGAATAAACAACCTGCCGCCTCCGAACCCGATGCCGGCCGAACCGGTGCAAGTTCTGGCCTGACGCTGCGGATGTCCGGCCAAGACCTGGCGGTCAGAGCCTCCTCGCTCTGACCGCCGCCTTTCCAGGACGAGACCCCATGCAGAGCCTTTATCGCTACCTTCCCATTCTCGACTGGGGCCGCCGGTACGACCGGGCGGCGCTGTCCAATGACATGATCGCGGCGGTGATCGTGACGATCATGTTGATCCCGCAATCGCTGGCCTATGCGCTGCTGGCGGGGCTGCCGCCCGAGGCGGGGATCTACGCCTCGATCTTGCCGATCATCCTCTATGCAATTTTTGGCACCAGCCGGGCGCTGGCGGTGGGTCCGGTCGCGGTGGTGTCGTTGCTGACGGCAAGTGCGGTGGGGCAGGTGGCTGAACAGGGCACCGCCGGATATGCGGTGGCGGCGCTGACGCTGGCCTTTCTGTCGGGCGGGTTCCTGGTGCTGCTGGGCGTGTTGCGGCTGGGCTTTCTGGCCAACTTCCTCAGCCATCCGGTGATCGCCGGCTTCATCACCGCCTCAGGCATCCTGATCGCCACCAGCCAGCTGAAACATATCCTGGGGGTCAGCGCGCATGGGCATACCCTGCCGGAGATGCTGGGCTCGATCCTTGCGCATCTGAACCAGACCAACCCGATCACCGTGGTGATTGGCGTGCTGGCCACAGCGTTCCTGTTCTGGGTGCGCAATAATCTCAAACCCGCGCTGCGGCGTATGGGGGTGCCACCGCTGCTGGCGGATGTGCTGACCAAGGCCGGGCCGGTGGCGGCGGTGGTGGCCACAACCCTGTCGGTCTGGGCCTTCGGGCTGGACGCGCGAGGCGTCAAGATCGTGGGCGAGGTGCCCCAGAGCCTGCCGCCGCTGACCCTGCCGGGGGTGTCCTCGGATCTGATCGGCGCGCTGCTGGTGCCCGCCATCTTGATCTCGATCATCGGGTTTGTCGAAAGTATCTCGGTCGCGCAGACGCTGGCCGCCAAGAAACGCCAGCGCGTCGACCCCGATCAGGAACTGATCGGCTTGGGCGCGGCCAACCTGGGTGCCGCATTCACCGGGGGCTTTCCGGTCACCGGCGGGTTCTCGCGCTCGGTGGTGAACTTCGACGCGGGCGCCGAGACCCCGGCGGCGGGCATCTATACCGCCGGCGGGCTGGCGATCGCCGCGCTGTTCCTGACCCCGCTGGTCTATTTCCTGCCCAAGGCGACGCTGGCCGCGACGATCATCGTGGCGGTGCTCAGCCTGGTGGACCTGTCGATCCTGAAAAAGACCTGGGGCTATTCGCGGGCCGATTTTGCAGCCGTCGCCGCCACCATCGTGCTGACCCTGCTGGCCGGGGTCGAGACCGGCGTGGCCAGCGGTGTGGCAATCTCGATCCTGCTGCATCTGTACAAGACCTCGCGCCCGCATGTGGCCGAGGTGGGGCTGGTGCCGGGCACCCAGCACTTCCGCAACATCAAGCGCCACAAGGTCGAAACCGACCCCACGCTGGTCACGCTGCGGGTGGATGAAAGCCTGTATTTCGTGAACGCCCGATTCCTCGAGGACCTAATCCAGTCGCGCGTGACCGAGGGCTGCGAGATCCGCAACGTGGTGCTGATGTTCTCGGCGGTGAACGAGGTCGACTTCTCGGCGCTTGAAAGCCTCGAGGCGATCAATCACCGCCTGCGCGACATGGGCGTCGGCCTGCATCTGAGCGAGGTCAAGGGCCCCGTCATGGACCGCTTGAAACAGTCCCACTTCCTTGACGAACTGAACGGGCAGGTCTTCCTGTCACAATACGACGCGTGGCAAAGACTGACCGCGCCTGACCGGGTGCGCGCGGCGGAATAATTCGGTCAGATCAGTTCTTCATGGGCCTTGCGCGGGATGGTTTCGATGACCTGGTGACCGGAGCGGCCTACCATGGAGTATTCCCACCGCCCATCCTGCCAGATCACGATGCCCAAATCCCCGTCGCGCCGGTATTGAAACGAGGGTTGAGCCGGGCCCGTGGCCAGGTCGGCAAACAGGCTGAGGCGGTCGCCGGATTCGTTTTCATAATGGAAGACTGCTGCCAGGCCATGACCCAGAGGCAACAACCCCCCACCGATCAGCCGGTAACCGGTGTCCCCCAGTTCCGGCGCGATCACGGGTGCGCCCAGCCGCCTGCACCCGGCATGACCGGTACTCTGACGTGCCCCGCGCATCAGTCGGTCCAGTTGCGCGGGATCAGGCTGCGGCACCAAGGCGCCGATCATCCCGGCTGCGGGATCATTGTCGCAAGCCGCGCACGGTCGGCGGGATGCGCGGCCAGGTGCCGATCCTGACGGTCCTGCTGAGATGGCGTCAACTGGCCGTCGAAAGCGGCCTGCATCAGAGTTTCAATGGTCGGTTCGGTCGTCATTTCACGCTCCGCAATCGTGACGTTTTCGGCGGTTCTTCGGCGGCTTGCAGTCGTGCCCGCGCGCGACAGACGGGACGTGATGGTGCCCTACGGGATCCCCAGCAATCGGGCGGTCTCGGCATAGGTCTGCTCCGCAACCTTGACCGCCAGCAGTACAAGTTTCTAATCCTCCGGCAAGGCACCGATCTGACGCCTCAGCTAGCGCAGTTTCAAACGCTCTTCGGCGGCGGCCTCGGGCGAGGCCAGCTGATCCAGCGCTTGGCGGTCAGAGGCCGGGACGCCGGCGGCGCGCCTGCTGTCGTTGCGATAGCAGTTGAGCAGGATCTTCATCGCCCAAGGTTTGACCGGGTGGTCCGGCCATCTAAGCCCCTTTTTTCTTATCGCGCGCAGAACGGCATCCTGCACCAGGTCATCGGCCTGGTTGTGGCTTCGGGTCAGCGCGAACGCAAACCGCCAAAAATCGGGCAGAGCGTCTTCGATTTGTTTGTGGAATGTCTGTCTTATCGCGTTGACGAAAGGCGACCGGATCCGGTCGCCCTTCTGGTCCGGGGTCAGGGTCGCGCAGTGTGCCAGACACCCTTGACGCCGTCGCCGGTCATGTCTCCGGGTTGCTTGTTCTTGATCCACAGATACAGGGGTTGGCCCTTGTAGGCGACCTGCATCGTACCGTCATCGCGCTGGATCAACGAATAGTTCTTGGGCTGGTCGGTTCCGGCGGCTGCGGCCAGCGGCGGCCAGTTCACGGCGCATTGGTCATAGCAGTTGGACTTGCCCGTTTCGTCCTTGTCGAACGTGTACAGCGTCATCTTGTTGGCATCTATCAGAAAGGTCTGATCACCCAGTTTCCCGGTCAGGACCGGGGCATCGCCAGCGGCGGCGGCGGTTGCAAAGGCGCATGCCATCAGGGTGGATATGGTCAGTGCAAAAGAAGTGCGGGTCATTCAGGTGTTCCGCCGTGTCGCTATCGCGCAGCGCAAGCACCACGACTGGGCCAGTCCGTTCGGGTGCGTTTTTGTACGAACTGACGAACATTCAAACCCGGTGGCTTCAGCTGGATCAGTCCGGTCGCCGGTTCGAAGCCCGCCGGTGGGCGTTTGCGAAAAGAGGTTTTCCTTCAAAAAATAGGAAACTGGCACGGTGTGCTGGTCTTGCCGCTATCCGCTGTCGTGTCGCGACGTTCGCGGTATGGTGGGCGAGTGCGGGATGACAGTCGATGCCTCGGCGATCCACCGTTGCGTCAGGAAGTTCGGCCCCAAGATCCGCGGGCGTGTCTATTGTGCCATCGATCATGCAGCGATTGCGCCCGATCCGCGGGTTCCAGACCATGGCCGGAGCCATCGCGGCGCTCGCCGGGAAACTAGACCTTCCGCACGATCCGAAAGGGCCAGTTCGAAGACTGTCAGACAGGGGTTGCCAGGGAAACGGCCTTCGTTGCAGATCTCTTCCCCGAAGCTGCGTGACGGGAGACGCTGCGGCTATCACTCCGCGGTTACAGGTTTTAGGCTACAGACCCCAGACAACACCTACGCAACTCCATACCCGGGCACGCAAAATCATTCCGCCGGAGCAAATCCCGTAATCAGCTGACGTAAACCGATGGCTGCACCGACAAAGATCGAACCGAAGGCGACAGGCGCGCTGAAGGCAAGAACCGAAAAAGCTGAAATTCCTTGGCCGACACTGCATCCTACTGCAAGGATCGCACCCGGGCCCATGATCGCGGCCCCCATGATTTGACGTCGCAATTCGCGCGGGTCTTCGCAGGCTTCCCACCGGAAATGCCCCTTGGAATACGACCCAAGTGCCGCCCCTAATACCACACCTACAACTGAACCGACGCTGAACGACAATGTATTGCCCGACGCGGTCATGGCATAGATGATTGTATCTCCGATCGGGGCTGCAAACGTGTGGGTCCGGACGGGTTCGGCGTCAAAACCGGTATAAAGAACCCAATATGTGCCGACCCAGCCTGATACGATGGCAAGTCCCACCACGCTGGCCCAAATGATCTGGCTTGCCGACGGGCGCTGCCCCGCCCGAACAAGAGCTGCGCCGATAAGAACCGCCCCTGCGACCAAACCGGTTGCCAAAGGTTCGATCCCAACCGTTTCAAAAAGTTGGGTGAAACCTTGAGGTGACTCAGCGCCCATGATTTCGGGAAACAGCCAGACGCGCGCTTGTGCCAGGGGTCCGGACATGACGAAATAGGCCGACAGACCCATCACGACAACGATGAGAAAAGACCGCAAGTCGCCTCCACCCAACCGAGCCAACGCGCCGTATCCGCAATTTCCGCTAAGTGCCATGCCGTAGCCGAACATGAGGCCGCCGATGATCGTTCCCAGCGGGTTCCATGCGCGATCCAGATAGGCCGTTTCAAGGCTGTTGAACTTGCCCGCCGCAATAGCCAAATGCACACCGATTACTGCCACACCGATGGCGATGGCCCACATCTTGAGGCGCCGGTTGTCAGATCCGTACAGAGCGTCCTCAATGGCGCCCAATGTGCAAAAGCGGCCAATCCGAGCCGCCAACCCAAGCGCCACGCCCCCGACCAACCCGATCAGGGCTGCGGAGTTCGCTTCTCCGATGAGTTCCAGCACGGTATCCTCCCTCGGCCGGATGCCACAACAGGGCAGGGCCGCTCAGTCGGCACGACAGAACAAGTCGTACACAACCTCCATGATTTGTTTCGGGCGGTCGTCTGTCAAGCTGTAGTAGATCGCCTTGCCTTCTCGGCGCGGGGTTACCAACCCCTCGAAGCGCAAGCGGGACAGCTGCTGGGACACTGCAGCCTGGCGCGCGGACAAAAGCTCTTCCAGCTCGGTCACTGATTTTTCGCCGGATGCCAGATGGCACAGGATCATCAACCGCCCTTCGTGGCTGATCGCCTTCAGGAAGTTCGACGCCCGCTGAGCGTTGTTCACCATCTTTTGCATGTCTTCGGCGCAAATGTTCTTGTCGAACACCGGCAGACGTGACGCAGGGGTTTCAGGATTGGTTGTCACGAAACTGTTTTCCTTACCCAGCTTGCTTCCAATCAATACCCGCCCGGTCAAGCATCATTCCCAAGAGACCCCAAAAGAAATCTTCACCCGGATAGCCCTCGATTCGACCGACTTCGAGCCCGTCTTCAATCAGAATGAAAGTCGGGGTAAACCGCACGCCGCGCTGCAGTTGTACGTCTGGCGTCGTTGTGTGCAGGTCGTATCGGCGCAATGGCGCGGCCTGGCCTTCGAGGGTCTTAGGATAGATGGGGGCAATTTCGGCGTTCCAGCGGGCACACCAACTGCACCCTTTTTCCTCGGCCATCAGCAGGTAAGTATCCGCCAGGACAGCCGTTGGAAGCAACATGGCCAAGACGAAAGCCAGTGTTTTCATCATCGACGTTGTCCCAAGTTGATACGCTCCCAAATTGACGTAGGCCATGTTTCTATCATAATAGTATTTTTGAATATCTCAAGCGGTGGAGCGGCGACCAAGTGTTTGATGTCACTTTTTGGGGTGCAACTGTCGCCGGGCTACTTTCTTTCCTGTCGCCCTGCATCTTGCCGATCGTACCGTTTTACCTGAGCTATCTGGCCGGAGCGGGTATGAACCAGATTTCCGCCGGGTCCGAGATTTCGCCCGCAGTCCGTTTCCGTGCCGTACTGGCAGCGAGTTGCTTTGCGTTGGGAGTGATAACAATTTTCGTTGGCCTCGGCGCCACCGCGACTGTGTTCGGCAGCTTGGTGCGCGAGTATTTTGACGTGCTGCGCTGGGTCGCGGCGGCGATCATCATTGCAATGGGTTTGCACTTTCTTGGCGTGGTCAAAATCGGATTCCTGTACCGTCAGTTCCGGGCGGACGCCGGAGATATATCGAATGTAAGTCTGATCGGGGCCTATGTGATCGGGTTGGCCTTCGCCTTTGGATGGACCCCTTGCGTCGGGCCAGTCCTGGCTGCGATTCTATTCACTGCGGCCGGGCAGGAAACGGCCAACGAAGGGGCCGCTTTGTTGCTTGCCTACGGTCTGGGCATGACATTGCCCTTCATTGTGGCCGCCATGTTCATCGGTCCGTTCATGACGTGGATGGCGCGGTTCCGCAAACATCTTGGGCTGATCGAGAAGCTGATGGGGCTGATGCTGGTCCTTTTCGGCGTTCTGATCGCCACGAATTCGATCAACTACATTGCGCAATGGATGCTTGAGACCATTCCCTGGTTCAGCGCAATCGGATGAAACTCGAAAGGACTCTCACCATGATCAGAATGCTTCTCCTGTTCGCCACGATTGTGATGGCACCGATGACTCTGGCTGCGGAACTGGGTGACGACGGCCTGCACAAGGCCTCGTGGATGCGCGATACTTTCAAGGATCTGCGCGAAGACCTTGAGGAAGCCAATGCCGAGGGAAGGCGGCTGATGGTCATCGTCGAGCAGCGCGGCTGTATATATTGCAAGAAGATGCATGAAGAGGTTTTTGTCGATCCGGAGATCGAAAGCCTGTTGGAAGACCGGTTCTTCGTCGTTCAGATCAACATGTTCGGCGATGTCGAAGTGACTGATTTCGACGGTACGGTCCTGCCCGAGAAAGACATGGTCAAACGCTGGGGAGCCTTGTTCACTCCAACTGTCTATTTTTTCCCCCAAGAGGTGCCGGAGGGTGCAGCGGCGACACAGGCAGTGGTGGCCACAATGCCGGGCGCATTCGGTCGCGGGACAACGTTCGACATGCTGAACTGGGTGCTGGAAAAAGGTTACGACGGGGACGAGCCGTTCCAGAAATATCATGCCCGCATGATCGAGGCGCGCAAAGGCTAAGCTCCCTTGGCTCGGCGCAACAATAGTTTGAACCCCGCCTTCCCTGCGTAAAAATACAAAAATTCAATTAGACGAATTTAATGTTGCGAGTCGGTGTTGGTGTGCACTAGTGTGCAAAGACAAAGCAGGGAATCGTCTTTGGGAGGAGGCATGACAAAAGCGTTGAAACTTGGCCTGGCCGGAATGCTGTGTGCATCGACGGCGATGGCGGGTGAGATCAAGCCGAAAGATGTGTCGTTTGCCGACGGCGCCATCGAACAGTCGCTGACCGGTACTCCGGGCGACCCTGAAAAAGGCGCGATGATCGTGGGTGAGAAATCCATGGGCAACTGCGTGGCCTGCCATCAGGTGGCGGCGCTGGCGGACGTGCCGTTTCAGGGCGAGGTCGGCCCGCCGCTGGATGGGGCGGGGGACCGCTGGACCGAGGCCGAGCTGCGCGGTCTGGTGGCAAACGCCAAAATGACCTTCGAAGGCACCGTGATGCCGGCCTTCTTCAAGGCCGATGGCTATATCCGACCTGGCGATGCCTATACCGGCAAGGCGCCCAGCGGGCCGCTTGAGCCGATCCTGAGCGCACAGGACGTCGAGGACGTCGTCGCGTTCCTGATGACCCTCAACGAACAATAGTCGCCTTCGCCTGTCCGAGGGGCACACACTCAAAGGAGATGTAAAATGGAAATTTCGCGACGCGAAACCCTGGCCTTGGGTCTGGGGGCTGCGGTTCTGACGATGCTGCCGTTCCGGGTGAATGCGGCGGTCGAGGATTCGATCTCGGCTTTCACCGGTGGGGCTGACATCGCCGACGGTGGCGTCACCCTGACCGCGCCGGAAATCGCCGAAAACGGCAACACCGTACCGATCGAAGTCAGCGCCCCGGGGGCCGTGGCCATCGCAGTGTTCGCCGCAGGCAACCCGACGCCGGATGTTGCCACGTTCAACTTCGGACCACTGGCCGCGTCGCAGTCGGCATCGACCCGGATTCGACTGGCCGGAACACAGGACGTCATCGCCGTGGCCAAGATGGCCGATGGCAGCTTTGCCAAGGCGTCGGCAACGGTCAAGGTCACAATCGGCGGCTGCGGCGGCTGATCGCCCGCGCTCCCCTTAGAACAACAGGAGAAACCCCATGGCATCCGGAGTGAAACCCCGCGTTAAGGTCCCAAAAACGGCAGCGGCCGGCGAGGCGGTGACGATCAAGAGCCTTATCAGCCACACGATGGAAAGCGGTCAGCGCAAGGACAAGGAAGGCAATGTCATTCCGCGTTCGATCATCAACCGCTTTACCTGCGAATTCAACGGCCAGATGGTCATCGACGTGACCCTCGAGCCGGCGATTTCGACCAACCCGTATTTCCAGTTCGAAGCCACCGTGCCCGAGGCCGGGGAATTCGTCTTCACCTGGTACGACGATGACGGGTCGGTCTATGACACCAACAAGAAGATCGAGATCGCTTGACGGCTCGGCAAATCGGCAGAGCGGTGCCCGGGTGTATCTGGGCGCCGATCGACCAAGGGAGGAAACGGAATGAAATTGAAGGCTTTGACGGCTGTTGTTGCAATGGCGGCGATGCCGACTGTGGTTCTGGCCGGCCCCGATGACGACAAGCTGATCATCAATGGCGAGACCGAGATGATTTCGGTCGCCAAAGCGCCCGAACATCTGGAAAACTTCGACACGATCTATTCCGGCTGGCATTTCCGCACCGACGAGACGCAGGCGCTGCAGGTTGACGACTTCGACAACCCGGCCATGATTTTCGTGGATCAGGCCGCTGACACTTTTGAAGCAGTGGACGGCGCCGCCGGCAAGAGCTGCGCCTCGTGCCATGACGGTGCCGAAAGCTTTGCCGGTCTTGCCGCTCAGATGCCGAAGGTTGACCCTGAAACCGGCAAGCTGGTGGTGATGGAAGACCTGATCAACGAATGCCGGACCGAGCGCATGGAGGCTGACGCTTGGAAATGGTCGGGCGCCGACATGCAGGGCATGGTCGCGCTGATCGGCCTGCAGTCGCGGGGCATGCCGATGAACGTAGCCATTGACGGACCCGCCGCGCCCTATTGGGAGCAGGGCAAGGAGATGTACTATACCCGGTATGGCCAGCTTGAGCTGAGCTGCGCCAATTGCCACGAAGACAATTACGGCAACATGATCCGGGCCGACCACCTGAGCCAGGGCATGATCAACGGCTTTCCGACCTATCGCCTGAAACAGGCCAAGCTGATTTCGCGCCACAACCGGTTCCGCGGCTGCATCCGCGATACGCGCGCCGAAACCTTTGCCGAAGGCTCGGATGAGTTCCGCGCGCTCGAACTTTATGTGGCTTCGCGCGGAAATGGTCTGTCGGTCGAAACCCCGGCGGTCCGCCAGTAATCGAACACCCGCGCCGGATCGTCTGGTGCGGGTATTTCTTTCCTAAAACATTCACGAATTTAAATGTGAATCAAGGGCGCATCAGATGATCTCAAGACGTGACTTTCTGCAGGTTTCAATGGCAGCCTCGGCGCTGGTGGGCGCGTCCGGCTTCGGCAACTGGGCCCGGCTGGCGGCGCAGCAGTCTCTGACCCAGGACCAGCTGCTGGAGTTCGAGACCTTCGGCAATGTGTCGCTGATCCATATCACCGACATTCACGCACAGCTCAAGCCAATCTATTTCCGCGAACCGTCGATTAATATCGGGGTGGGGGCCAACAAGGGGGTCGTGCCGCATGTTACCGGGGCCGATTTCCGCAGGCTCTACGGGATCGAGGATGGCAGCCCCAGCCACTATGCCCTGACGTCCGACGATTTTGCCGCGCTGGCCAAGGCCTATGGCCGGGTTGGCGGTCTGGATCGCGTGGCCACGGTGATCAACGCCATTCGCGCCGATCGTCCCGATGCGATCCTCCTGGACGGGGGCGACACCTGGCACGGATCCTATACCTGCCTGAAGACCCAGGGTCAGGACATGGTCAACGTGATGAACGCCTTGCGGCCGGACGCGATGACATTCCATTGGGAATTCACCCTGGGCAGCGACCGCGTGGCCGAACTGGTCGAACAACTGCCCTTTGCGGCCCTGGGACAGAACATCTTCGACGCGGAATGGGACGAGCCGGCCGAGCTGTTCCCGCCCTACCAGATGTTCGAGCGCGGCGGCACCAAGATCGCCGTGATTGGCCAAGCGTTCCCTTACATGCCGATTGCCAATCCCGGCTGGATGTTCCCCGAATACGCGTTCGGCATCCGCGACGAACACATGGCGCAGATGGTTGAAGAGGTCCGCGCCGCCGGTGCGGAATGCGTCGTGGTTCTCAGCCACAACGGCTTTGACGTCGACAAGAAGATGGCCAGCGTGGTGCCGGGGATCGACGTGATCCTGTCGGGCCATACTCATGACGCTCTGCCCGAGCCGGTGCTGGTGGGTGAAACGATCATCGTTGCGTCGGGCTCGAACGGCAAATTCGTCAGCCGGGTGGATCTGGATATCCGCGATGGCCGGATGATGGGCTATCGCACCAAGCTGATCCCGATCTTTTCGGACGTGATCGCCCCCGATCCCGAAGTTTCCGCCTTGATCGACGAACAGCGCGCGCCCTATCTGGACGAGATGTCCGAGGTGATCGGCCAGACCGACGGCCTGCTGTATCGACGGGGCAATTTCAACGGCACCTGGGATGACCTGATCTGCGACGCGCTGCTCAGCGAGCGCGAAGCGGAAATCGCGCTCAGCCCGGGCGTGCGCTGGGGGCCGTCGCTGATACCGGGGCAGGACATCACCCGCGAGGATATCTTCGGTGTCACCTCGATGACCTACGGCCAAGCCTACCGTACCGAGATGACAGGCGAATTCCTGAAGGTGGTCCTGGAAGACGTGGCCGACAACATCTTCAACCCCGATCCCTATTATCAGCAGGGCGGCGACATGGTGCGCACCGGTGGGCTCGGCTATCGGATCGACGTTTCCAAGCCGCAGGGCGAGCGGATCTCGAACATGACCCTGCTGAAGACCGGTGAGCCGATCGACGCATCCAGGGCCTATGTCGTGGCTGGCTGGGCCTCGGTCAACGAGGGCACCGAGGGACCGCCGATCTGGGACGTGGTCGAAAGCCATATCCGCAAGCTTGGAACCGTCACGGTTCAGGAAAACACCAACGTCGACGTCGTGGGCGTCTGACACTACCCGGAGCACTTGAGACATGGATGATATGTTCAAGCCTTCCCGCCGCGCCTTTCTGCGAGGCGGCGCCGCGATCGCCGCAGGATCGGTCGCGGGGTCGGTCGCGGCGCAGGAGGCGGACCCGCTGATCACCCAGTTGCAGGACTGGGCCTCGTACACCGGCGCCGGTGTCGATGAAACGCCCTATGGTCTGCCGATCCGTTTTGAAAGCGACGTCGTGCGGCGTAATGTCGAATGGCTGACCGCCTCGCCGATCTCGTCGATCAACTTCACGCCGATCCACGCGCTGGACGGCACCATTACCCCACAAGGCTGCGCCTTCGAGCGGCACCATTCCGGCGCAATCGAATTGAGCAAGCAGGATTACCGGCTGATGATCAACGGGTTGGTCGATCGGCCGCTGGTCTTTACCTACGATGATCTTGAACGGTTCCCGCGCGAAAATCACGTCTACTTCTGCGAATGCGCGGCCAATACGGGCATGGAATGGGCCGGCGCCCAGTTGAACGGCGTCCAGTTCACCCATGGCATGATCCACAACATGGAATATGCCGGTGTCCCACTGCGCGTCCTGCTGCAAGAGGCCGGATTGGACGCCGCCGGAGACCTGTCGGACAAATGGGTCTATGTCGAGGGCGCCGACGCTTCGTCGAACGGCCGTTCGATCCCGATGGAAAAGGCGCTGGACGACGTTCTGGTCGCCTTCAAGGCCAATGGCGAGGCGCTGCGGATGGAGCATGGCTATCCGGTCCGGCTGGTGGTTCCGGGCTGGGAGGGCAACATGTGGGTCAAGTGGCTGCGCCGGATCGAAGTGACCGATGCGGCCGTGGAAAGCCGTGAGGAGACCTCGAAATACACGGATGTCTACGCCGATGGCACCGCCCGGAAATGGACCTGGGTGATGGATGCCAAATCGGTCATCACTTCGCCCAGCCCGCAGATGCCGATCAAGCACGGCAAGGGGCCGCTGGTGATTTCCGGCCTGGCGTGGTCCGGTCACGGACGCATCACGCGGGTTGATGTCTCGAAGGATGGCGGTATCACCTGGGAGACCGCGCGTCTGGGCAAGCAGCTTGATACCAAGGCGCTGACCCGCTTCTATTTGGATACCGAGTGGGACGGCTCTCCGATGCTGCTGCAAAGCCGCGCCATGGACGAAACCGGCTATGTCCAGCCGACCAAAGACCAACTGCGCGAGAAGCGCGGTGAAAACTCGGTCTATCACAACAACTGTATCCAGACCTGGTACGTCAACGCAGAAGGGATCGCCGAAAATGTCGAAGTCTCTTAGTGGCATCTATCTTCCCGTTTTTGGCGGGATCGCCTTGGTGTGCAGTGTCGCGGTTGCGGTCGCGAACCGCGGATATGGTGACAGCCAGATCGAGACGCTGCAGACGCGACTTGCACAGGTCGAGGCGCAAAAGGCCTCGGCGCTGACCGAGGCCGAGGCAAGCTCGGCCCGGTTGGCGGAATTGGAGATTCGCCTTTCCGAACTGGAAAGCAAGGCCGGCAACGCGGTTGCCGGGGGTGAGCCAGTTTCGGCGCATGAGGGAACCTTCGGTCTGGGCCGTCCGGCCTTGCCCGAAGAGATCGCGGCCTGGGACGTGGACGTGCTGCCTGACGGGCGCGGGCTGCCCGAGGGGTCGGGCGATGTGTTTACGGGTGAGGAAGTTTTCGCCGAAAAATGCGCGGCCTGCCATGGTGACTTTGCCGAAGGCGTGGACAACTGGCCGGTTCTGGCCGGTGGCTTTGGCACGCTGGCCGACGAAGACCCCGTCAAGACGGTCGGGTCGTATTGGCCCTACCTGACCACGGCCTGGGACTATGTGCACCGGTCGATGCCCTTCGGCGAGGCCGGAACACTCAGCGCCGATGAGACCTATGCGATCGTGGCCTACATCCTGTATTCCAACGACTTGGTCGATGACGAGTTCGAGCTGAACCACGACAATCTGGCGACGTTCGAAATGCCCAACCAGGACGGGTTCGTGATCGACGACCGGCCTCAGTTGGAATACGCGGAATGGCGCACCGAGCCCTGCATGGAAAACTGCAAGGACAGTGTCGAGATCACCAAGCGCGCGACGTTCCTAGATGTGACGCCGGACCATGGCGGCGACTCGGTTATGAATTCCGCCGACACATCCGAAACGCCCACGTTTGCGGCTGCCACCGCGACGGTGGAAGAAGCCGCTTCCGAAGATGCGGCCGAAGCCGGTGATGCCGAGCTGATCGCCGCCGGCAAGAAGGTGTTCAGGAAGTGCTCGGCCTGCCACCAAGTGGGGGACGGCGCCAAGAACAAGACCGGTCCGCATCTCAACGGTCTGTTCGGGCGGACCTTCGGATCGGTGGACGGGTTCGGTTACTCGTCGGTTTTCAAGCAAGCCAACGAAGAAGGCCGGATCTGGGACCAGGCCGCGCTGGACGCGTTTCTGGCGAAGCCGAAAACCTACATGAAGGGCACCAAGATGAGTTTTGCCGGGCTTAAGGACGAGCAGGACCGCGCGGCGCTCAATGCCTATCTTGCGACATTCGGCGAGTAGATGATGCAACGGGCGCTGGGGGTGATCCTTTCGGCTTGTGCCACGGTGGTTTCAACCGCCGTGGCTGCCGATGCTTTGGGCGATGCCGAGGCCGGAAAGGTGGTGTTCGACCAGTGCAAGGGATGCCATCAGGTAGGCAAGGGGGCAAAGAACCGGATCGGCCCGCATCTGAACGGACTGTTTGGCCGGCCGGCGGCCGGCATTGAAGGGTTCAAGTATTCCAAAAGTTTCCGGCGCGCCGCGGCCAGCGGGCTGGAATGGCATGCGGATACGCTGGATGCGTTTTTGGAAAATCCACGGTCCTATGCCTCGGGAACGCGCATGAGTTTTCGGGGGATCAAAAACGCCAAGGATCGTCACGACGTGATCGCCTATCTTCGGCTGTTTTCCGACGATCCTGCGAACATCCCCGAGGCGGATCCCACGGCCACGGCCACCGATCATGACCTGGACCCGGCGATCCTGGCGATCCAGGGTGATCCGGAATACGGCGAATACCTGAGTAGCGAATGCACGACCTGTCACCAGGCGGACGGAGGCGATGACGGTATTCCGTCAATCGTGCTGTGGCCCGAAGAAGACTTTGTCATTGCGATGCACGCATACAAGAACAAACAGCGTCAGCATCCGGTCATGCAGATGATGGCCGGGCGTCTCAATGACGAGGAAATCGCCGCGCTTGCGGCGTATTTCAACCGCCTCGAACACTGAGGCACTGCAGGGAGGAGACTGCACATGACGATGAACAGACGCGCATTTCTGGGAAAGACGGCGCTGGTCACGGCCTCGTTGGCCGCCCCGGCGGTTCTTGCCGATGGTCACGGCAAGCCGCGGGTCGTCGTGATCGGTGGCGGGGCCGGCGGGGCCACCGCTGCGCGCTACATCGCCAAGGACAGCAAGGGCGCCATCGACGTCACCTTGGTCGAGCCGACGCGCCGTTACTATACCTGCTTTTTCTCGAACCTTTATCTGGGCGGGTTCAAGGATATGAAAGACCTTGGCCACAGCTATGGCGGGCTGGCGGCCGGCGGCGTCAACGTGGTGCATGACTGGGCCATCGGGGTGGACCGCGATGCCAAGACGGTGGCGCTGGCCGGGGGCGGAAGCCTTCCCTATGACAAGCTGATCCTCAGCCCCGGCATTGATTTCGTCGATGGCGCGGTGCCAGGATGGGACATCTCGGCACAGAACGCCATGCCGCACGCCTACAAGGCCGGGTCGCAGACCGAGCTGCTGAAAGCGCAGTTGATGGCAATGCCCGAAGGCGGCACCTTTGCCATGGTTGCGCCACCCAACCCGTATCGCTGCCCGCCGGGACCGTACGAGCGCGTGTCCATGGTCGCCCACTTCCTGAAGGCCAACAATCCGACGGCCAAGATCATCGTGGCCGATCCCAAGCCAAAATTCTCGAAAATGGCGCTGTTCCAGGAAGGATGGGCCAATCACTATGACGGCATGATCGATTGGATTGGCGAAGAATTCGGGGGCGGCAATGTCAGCGTGGACCCGGCCGCGATGACGCTGACCATCGACGGCGAGGAAACCAAAGTGGATGTGTGCAACGTCATCCCCGCGATGAAGGCCGGTCGGATCGCCGAACTGGCAGGCGTGACCGATGGCAATTGGGCGCCGGTGAACGCGGCTGATATGTCGTCGAAGGCTGATGCGGACATTTACGTTTTGGGCGATGCATCGCAGCAAGGCGACATGCCGAAATCCGGGTTCTCGGCCAACAGTCAGGCAAAAGTCTGTGCCAATGCCGTGCGTGGGGCGCTGATCGGGTCCAAGGTTTTCCCGGCCAAGTTCTCGAACACCTGCTGGTCGCTGATCGACACCGACGACGGTGTCAAGGTCGGCGCCACCTATGAGGCGACGCCGGAAAAGATCGCCAAGGTGGACGGGTTTATTTCACAGACCGGCGAAAGCGCGGAAGTGCGCAAGACGACTTACGAAGAGTCTGAAGGCTGGTACACTGGTATCACGTCCGACATGTTCGGTTGATGTTATAGGGCGCCCCGACTGGCAAAGCGGGTTTCGGGGCGATCACTAATCCAGTGGGAGGAAAAAAAATGAGAAAAATAATGGGAATGATCGCGGTCTGCGTCATGGCGCTGTGGACGTCCGCAGCCGTGGCGCAAGACGGTCTTGCAGACCACAAACTGGCTCTGCAAATCAGCGACAACAACCCGCAGAAAATGAACACGGTCCTGAACGTGGCGGCAAATGTGACGCGGTACTATGAAAGCCAAGGCGAAACCGTCGAAGTTCGGATTGTAGCGTTCAACGCGGGGCTTCACATGCTGCGCAAGGATACATCGCCGGTTCTCGAACGTCTGGATGCGTTCGGTGCCTCGATGCCGAACGTCACGTTCGCAGCCTGCGGAAATACGATTGCCGGCATGACCAAGAAAGAAGGCAAAGAGCCACCTATCGTCGAAATCGCCGAGCATGTCCCGGCCGGAGTAGTCGATCTGATGACTCTCAGCGAAGCGGGCTGGACGGTTATTCGCCCTTGATAAATGAAAGGACTAGGAAGATGAAAAACGCATTTATGGCACTTGTTCTGACTGCTGGTGCAGCAGGAGCAGACCCCATCCTTGTTCCTTTCGATGGCAGTTTCGATGAAGCGACCTTTGCCGTTGAAAGCGCGATCGTTGGAAAGGGGCTGGTGATTGACTACGTCAGCCATGTGGGCGACATGCTGAACCGTACTGGCGAAGATGTTGGAAGCTCTGAAAAAGTCTTCGAAAACGCAGATATTTTCCTGTTCTGCTCGGCGGTTTTGTCGCGCGAAGTGATGGAGGCCGATCCGATGAATATTCAGCACTGCCCCTATGGCATCTTCGTCACTGACCGTGACGGAGTGGTGATGGTCGGATATCGCCCCTATCCTGAAGGGCCGATGCAGAAGGTTCAGGCTCTGTTGGACGATATCGTCTCGGAGGCTGTTGGCAACTGATGGATTACCAGGGGTTTTTCCGGTCTGAACTGGCCAAATTGCGCGAGGAAGGCAATTACCGCGAATTCGCCGAGCTCGAGCGGCATCGCGGTCGTTTTCCGGCCGCAAATTGCCACAACGGGCCAGGCGAGGTGACGATCTGGTGTTCGAATGACTACCTGGGCATGGGCCAACACCCGAAAGTTCTGTCGGCCATGCACGCGGCGCTGGACCGGACCGGTGCAGGCGCAGGTGGTACGCGCAACATATCCGGCACCACCCATGACCATGTTCTTCTGGAATCCGAACTGGCAGATCTGCACAACAAGGAAGCCGCCCTGTTGTTTACCTCGGGCTATGTATCAAACTGGGCGGCACTGGGCACTTTGGCGGCGCGGATTCCCAATTGTGTCGTCCTTTCGGATGCGTTGAACCACGCCTCGATGATCGAAGGCATCCGCCACTCGCGGGCGCAGAAGGTAATCTGGAAACATAACGATCTGGTTGATCTCGAGGCAAAGCTGGCTGCCTTGCCGCCCGATCAGCCCAAGCTGATCGCTTTCGAGAGTGTCTATTCGATGGACGGCGATATCGCTCCGATCCGCGAGATCTGCGATCTGGCTGATCGATACAACGCCATGACCTATTTGGACGAGGTACATGCTGTTGGACTATACGGCCCGCGTGGTGGCGGCATTGCCGAACGCGAAGGTTTGATGGACCGGCTGACCATCATCGAAGGCACGCTGGGCAAGGCCTTTGGCGTCATGGGCGGATACATTGCCGCCTCGGCCGAGATCTGCGACTTCGTACGCTCATTTGCCAGCGGATTCATCTTTACCACGGCGTTGCCCCCGGCACTTGCAGCCGGAGCGGCGGCCTCTATCCGGCATCTTAAAAACAGCGCGTCGGAACGCGAAGCCCACAAGGCGCGTGTGGCGCAGGTTCGGGCGCGGCTGGACGAAATCGGCCTTCCGCATATCGAAAACCCCAGCCACATCATTCCGGTGATGGTCGGCGACCCTGTCAAATGCAAGTTCATCTCGGACATGCTTTTGAAAGAGCACGGTCTATACATCCAACCGATCAATTATCCAACGGTGCCGAAAGGAACCGAGCGGCTTAGGATCACACCTTCACCGGTTCACACCGATCGGGACATCGATCGTTTGATTTCTGCACTCGAAATGCTCTGGTCACAGTGTCAACTGGGGCGTCAACCGCTGGCCGCGCAGTAACGCCCGATAGGGTCAGGCGGTGGCCGACATCCGGCCACCTCGCATTTGCAGCAAAGTGTGCGTCGCAACGGCGCCGACCCACATGCAGAACACGGCCACCCAAGCTGTCAGGGCAAGGATTGCCCCGCCTGACATTCCGGCGCCCACGGCGCAACCGCCAGCCAACATGCTGCCGAACCCCATCAGAACGCCCCCGATCAGGTATCTTTCCATTGGTGTGTTCGGCTCGAACCGCTGTATCCTGGCCTCGCCCCGCAGCAGGGCGAGCGTCAGGGCACCAAGGAATACGCCGGGGACCAAACCCACTCCGAAGCTAAGCGGGAGGTTCCGTTCGTTGACCAATGCCATGAGCGTGTCCGCTGATGGCCCGGTAAAGGTAACTGATTGCACCTGCACCACATCGAACGAGGCCGAGGCGATCGCGTAGGTCACGCTCCAACCAGCAAAAACAGCGACACCTACCAAGGCCGCCGAGACCAGCTCGGACCAGCGCAGGTTTCGGGATATTCCGTAGGAGACGGCTGCGACAAGACCCAGAACGCCGACAGCGCCAACCATGACCGAGGAGTCGAATAGCATCCGTTCAGACCCGCCCGGAATTGTCCACAGGCTGGCCAGCCTCTCGCGAATAGGTGCCAGCACCCCGCGATACGATGCCTGCGCCGTCAGGGTCAGAACCAGCCCTGTCACGATGGCCCTCAAGTTCCCCGAAGCAGACAGTACCAGAAGACGGCTGGCACAGCCTCGCGCCAGGATCATGCCGATGCCAAACATCAACCCGCCGATGATCGCCCCAGAAAGACTGCCTATGCCGGCGATTTGCCGGGCCATGCTGACGTCAAGATGCCCAGTCAGGATCGAAAGCTGGACCAGGGCCAGACCCGTGCAGAATGCGATCAGCCAAATTGCCAGTTTTGGCCCAAGCGTACGCTCGGCCACTTCGACGGTCGCCGCCCGCAGGCAAAACCGGGAATGATAGGCGGCGGCCCCGAACAAAAGCCCCACCAGTGCCCCTGACATCATCAGAAGTGTGGGCTCGCCGAACTGATCAATCAGTTGTTCCATCCGTGTTCACCAGCAGTCCTTGTTGCGTGGCAATATAGGGTGGGACTATTTTAGTCTGCCTTGATTTCGCTCAAGCGCCACAGGGTATAGTTGTCCAGCGCCTCGCGGGCCCGAACGACAGGCAGGCCGCGGGCGATCCAGCCGGGGGATTTTCCATTCCCGAACATCCCTTCGGAAACGTCTACGACATCGGTCACGCCGTTCTTCTCAAGAATTTCGGCCACATAGTTCGAGCGACCGCCGGTCGCACAGATCAGGCCGACGCGTTCCGGTGGAACACGGGACAGAACTTCTTGCAGGCGCTTCGGAAAATCCGGCTCGTGCATTGAAATGGGCAAGGCCCCACGGGCAACGCCCGACTCTTCCCATTCCTGCGGAGAGCGGATGTCCAGCAGAACAAGGCGTCCCGCCTCCACCAGGCCGGCAGCTTCCGGAGCTGACATGTCCTGACCTGCTGCACCAGCTGGCTGAGCAACAGACAACAAGTACAGCAGCAGGCTGGCCAGAAGGGTGCGCGGCACCGGAAAATGTTGTTTCAGCAATCTCTGCAAGTTTTGATTCCCAGAATTCGGTAGATAGGACAAAAGTTCAGGAATGCAGTACCAACGAAGATAACGCCAAAATAGCCCCAGATACCGATGGTGCCCATGGCCGCCAGGATGATCAGTGCAGCCCCCAGAACCAGGCGGGCGAGGCGGTCAAATTGTCCAAGATTGCGAGTCATAGCGGGTCTCCTTCATTTCTGTGCCACCTATGTAGCCAGAAAACCACCGGGTCGTATGTGACTCAATCACGGTCAGGCATGCTCGGCATGCTCTGCGAGGGCAGCGACCTGAAGAACCGTGATCGTCCCGCGGCCAGAATTGATCCAGCCCCGCCTTTCAAAGGACTTCAGTGTTCGCGAGACGACCTCGCGCACAGTTCCCAATTCCTGAGCCAGCTCTTGCTGCGTGACATGGATGGTCGGTCCTGCACGATTGGCCAGCCAGCGGGCAACGCGTTGGTCGGTCCGGTGAATAAGCAGATCGTCAATAACATCGGTCAATTCCCCCACACGGGCGGCGAAATTGCGGAACACGATCTCTTGGAATTTTGGTTCCGAACTCAGCAGCGAGCGGAACCGCTGGGCGGGAATTGAGACTGCGGTGACATTGCCCTCGGCGTAGCCATAGCCCGAATAGGGACGCCCGGACAAAAGCCCGGTGGTGGTCAGAACGCAGCTATCCCCAGCCTCGACCCTGTACAGGACGACAGTACGACCGGCGGCGTTGGTTTGTTCCACCCGAACCGAGCCAGACAGGACAAACAGAAAGGCCCGGCTCTCGTCGCCGGGCCGGAACAGGCAGGTGCCATCCGGAACGTGGATTCTGTTGCCCTGGGTCAGAAACGGTTCGGCTGGGTGGTCGGTCACTCGAACTCCATCTGCTCATAGACGCGCCCGGCATTCTTCGTGGCCAGTTCCTCGAACGTGTCGAGATGCGCGTAGGGGCTTTGGTCGATGTAGTAGGCATCGGCCAGATCGCCGCCTTCTTCAAGATGCGCGCCGATTTTTTCCCGAAGATAGACCAGATAATCGCGGGTATAGCGCCGCACCTGGTCCATGTTGGTGGGATGTCCGTGACCGGGAATGACATAGGTGGCGCCCAGAGGCTCGAACCTGGTTTCCCAGGTTTCGATCCAGTCCGCCACGATGGTATCCTCAAAGATGGGCAGCATCCGTTCGTGAAAGGCCATGTCACCGGCAATGACCAGACTCTGCTCGGGCAGCCAGACCTGCGTGTCGCCTGGCCCGTGTGCCGGGCCCAGATGCAGCACCTCGATCCGGTAATCGCCCATCTCGACGACGCGTGTGTCCTCGAAGGTTTCGGTGGGCGGCGCGACGAACGTGCCTTCGGCCTTGTCGCGGTTGTACCGTTTCATCTCCTCCAGCAACTGATGGCCGCGCTCTTCGATTTCATGCGCGGCATCCACATGGGCTAGAATCGGAACGCCTTGCTCGGCCCAGTAGGAGTTGCCCAACATCGCGTGCCCCTGGCCGTTCTCGTCAATCACCAGCTTCACCGGCTGGTCGGTGATGGCCTTGATCTCTTCGTGTAGCGCCTTGGCCAGGACATAGGCCGCGCCGCCATTGATCACCACGACCCCATCGCCGGTGACGATGAAGCTGAGGTTGTTGTTGTGGCCGGAGTTTTCATAGGTCGGCGGAGCTGTCGCACCGATCGCGGACCAGACATTCGGAATGAACTCCACAGGTTTCGAATACAGGGGTGAGGCCGGGTACTGATCTGCGATGTCTTCGCTGGCCAGGGCCGGAGACGCAAGCAGCGCCGCAAACAGGACGATACGCATATTCATGCCTCGACGAACCGATAACCGTCACCGGCCTTTTCGGCGCGGCCGATGCCGCCGCCGGGAAGATGGAAGCCGATCAGGGCCAGGTCCTCGTGCGTCAGGCGGTCGAACAAAACCTGCCGCGTGGCGGCCGCCGTCTCTGCGTCCTGATCCGCACCACTGTGCCACGCGGGCCGGCGGAAGGCGACGTGGTGATTGCCGATGGCATCGCCGACGACCAGTGCGGCCGAGTTGCCCTTCCGGATCTCGAACGCCATGTGTCCGGGTGTATGGCCCGGGGTCGAAACCGCAGCGATTCCGGGCAGGATTTCCTGATCGGCGTCGAAAAGCTGAACGCGGTCTTCGATCGCGGTCATTCTTCTTTTTGCACCGACGGCATGAGCGGCACGGGTCTCGCCGATGGTGTTGACGGTCTCGGGATTCCACCAATAATCCCACTCGGCTCGGCCCATCATGAAGGCTGCATCGGGGAAGACGATCTCGTCGAAATCATCCAACAGCCCCCAGATGTGGTCGGGATGTGCATGAGTGAACACGACATGGGTGACGTCTTCGGGGGTGACACCGGCCGCGTCGAGGCTATCAAGAACGGTGCCGGCAGTCGGAACGAAATCCGGCCCCGCGCCGACGTCGAACAGAACAGTGTTTTCGCCGTCGCGATATAGGGTCAGGTTGCACTCGGGTTCCAGCGTTTCATTGGATATCCCGAAGTCCGCCAGAACCTGACCAAGCTCATCTTTGGGCATGGGATCAAAAATAAAACTGGCGGGCAGGATCAGATGGCCGTCGCTGACCGTCGTCAGCCTGGCCGAACCCAACGAAATGTCGGCCCGTACCAAGACCGGCAGCCCGCCTGCAAGCGGAATGGCCGCCATGACCTGCATCATCCTGCGCCGTGAGATATTCATGTCCAACTCCCTAAATGCTCACATCGGAATATGAATGAATATCTCCCGAGGGGCAAGAATTGCCGGATAGAGCCCCAACGCTTTGCGCTTGGCCAGGTGTGCTTTTTGGGAAAGCGGGCTAACGGTGCAAATAGGCCGGGTGGGCGCGGGTATCGGTCTTTGTCGCGCTTTTGGCTGCAGGGCGGGATACAACCTGCGCTGCCAGCCTCAGGTCGTCAGATCACAGGGTGAATGGCACAAGCGACGACGGTCAGAGCGACGCCGCAGCGCGGCTCGCCTGATCGTAGTGACCGGACAGAGCGCGCAGGTTGCGGGCCAACTCGCGCAGATCGTCGCCGGACAGGTCGGTGGCAGGCAGCCCTTCCAGCAGGCATTGTTGGCGCACCTTGCGATAGGCGTCGCATAGCTCCACGCCCTCGGGCGAGGTGCGGTAGAACACCTCTTTGCCGCGCTTTTCCGACGTCAGCAGCCCGGCCTTCAGAAGTTTGCGCAGGGCGTAGTTAACGGTGTGGCTGTCTTCGATGTTCAGAAGAAAGCAGATGTCGGTCAGGCGTTTGTCGCGGCCGCGGTGGTTGACGTTGTGCAGGATCAGAATGTCGAGCGGTCCCAGATCGGCCTGCCCGGCTGCGGCCATGCAGCGGGTCATCCAGCGTGAGAACGCGTTGTAGACGATGATCAGGCCGAATTCGAGTTCGGACAGTTCCCAGCCTTCGCCCTCGGCCAGGTGGCGAGAGGAAACGATGCGGCGCGTGTCGGGGGAAGAATCGGTCATGTTGCGGCCTTTTGATCTGCAAAACGCTTAGAAATTATCAGTGTTTTGGCATGGAGTGCGTGCGTTTTCAACGTCCTGACCTTTGGAACCTGCAGCGTTTCGGCCAAAACAATAACAAAACGTTGACAAATCGCTGACGTTGAGTCAGCTTCTGCGCCAGTACTCAAGCAGGGAGAGCCAAAATGAAACTGATGCAGATTGCCGGTGGCGCGGTGGCCGCGCTGGCCGGGTTGGCCATGCAGGTGCAGGCCGAGACCTGGGACATGCCGACCCCCTATCCGGATGCCACTTTCCACACGGTCAACATCCACGAATTCGCCAAGGACGTCACCGCGGCCACCGATGGTGCCCTTGAAATCAAGGTCCATTCCGCCGGATCTCTGTTCAAGCACCCCGAGATCAGCAAGGCCGTGCGCAGCGGTCAGGTTCCGATCGGAGAGTTTTTCCTGTCGCTGCTGGCCAATGACAACCCAGCCTTCGGTGCGGACTCGCTTCCGTTCCTGGCCACCAACTATGACGACGCCCAAAAGCTGTGGGCGGCTCAGAAGGACGTGATCAGCGGTCTGCTGGATGAACAGGGCATGATGGTACTGTACGCCGTGCCGTGGCCGCCGCAGGGTCTGTACACCACCAAGGAAATCAACAGCGTGGATGACTTGGCGGGCCTGAAGTTCCGCACCTACAACGCTACGCTGGAAGAATTCGCCAACTTGGCGGGCGCCGCACCCACGCAGGTCGAGGTGCCGGACATTCCGCAGGCTTTCAGCACCGGCCGGGTCGAAGCGATGATCACCTCGCCCTCGACCGGGGTGAACTCTAAGGCGTGGGACTTTTTGACCCACTACACCGACATCCAGGCCTGGATTCCCAAGAACGTGGTCGTGGTGAACAAGCGCGCCTTCCGCCGTCTGGATGACGCGACCCAGGCCGCCGTGTTGGAGGCGGCCGCCGCCGCCGAAGCCCGCGGCTGGGAGATGAGCCAGGCCGAGACCGCCAAGCAGACCGCGGTCCTGCAGGAAAACGGCATCACCGTGGTGCAGCCATCCGAAGAGTTGATGGCCGGCTTGCGCGCGATCGGCGCGCAGATGCTCGAGAACTGGACCGCTGAGGCCGGCGAAGAAGGCGCCGCGTTGCTGCAGGCCTATCAGCAGTAAACGATCCGACCTGGCCGGGTGCCAAACGTCCGGCCGGGTTCGACAACAAGGGGAGGGGATGGCGATGCTGCGGCGCAGTCTTGATTTCATCTATCGTGCAGCCGGCGGATTGGCGGCGCTGTTCATTCTGGCCATCGTCGTGCTGGTCTTTGCGCAGGTCGGGCTGAATCTGGTCGACAAGATCTGGGCCGCGCTGACCGGGCAGGGCGTGGGCCTGACCATCCCCTCCTATGCCGATTTCACCGGGTTCTTTCTGGCCGCATCCAGCTTTCTGGCGCTGGCCTATGCGCTGCGCGCCGGCGGGCATATCCGGGTCACGCTGCTGATCGGACGGATGCCCAAGGGACCGCGCCGTCTGACCGAGATCTGCGTGGTGACAATTGCCCTGGCCATGAGCGCCTATGCCACCTGGTATCTGGGCCTGCTGGTTCTGGAGTCGCTGGAATATGGCGACCGCAGCCCAGGCATGGTCTCGGTGCCGTTGTGGATCGTGCAGATGCCGGTCCTGCTGGGGCTGGCCATTCTGACTCTTGCCCTGGTCGACGAGCTGGTCGGCCTGCTGGCGGGCCGCGCGCCCAGCTGGGACGGCAAGGGCGAAAACCTTCTGAACGAATAGGGCCAGCAGATGTCGATTGCCACGCTTTCCATCATTCTTCTTGTTCTGCTGTTCGCTTTTCTGGGGGCGGGCCTGTGGGTGGCGTTTTCGCTGCTGGGGGTCGGGATTGCGGCGATGGCGCTGTTTTCCGATGCGCCGCTGGGGCTGGTCATGGCGACCACATTATGGGGGCACAGTAATTCCTGGGCGTTGGCGGCGCTGCCGCTGTTCATCTGGATGGGCGAGATCCTGTTCCGCTCGCGCCTGTCCGAGGACATGTTCACGGGCTTGTCGCCCTGGATGAACCGGCTGCCGGGGCAGTTGTTGCATGTGAACGTCTTTGCCTGCGGGATCTTTGCGGCGGTGTCCGGGTCGTCCGCGGCCACGGCGGCCACGATCGGAAAGCTGTCGATTCCAGAGCTTTCGCGCCGCGGCTATCCCGAGAAGATGATCATCGGCACGCTGGCCGGGTCGGCTACGCTGGGCCTGCTGATCCCGCCGTCGATCATCCTGATCGTCTATGGCGTGGCAACCGAGCAGTCCATCGCCCGCCTGTTCGTGGCCGGAGTTCTGCCGGGACTGCTTCTCGTGGGGCTGTTCGTGGGTTATGTGGCGATCTGGGCACTGATCAACCGCGCCAACCTACCCACCGAGGACATCCGCGCGAGTTTCGGGGAAAAGCTGCGACGTTCTCGCCGGTTGGTGCCGGTGATCCTGCTGATCGTCGGTGTGATCGGCTCGATCTATGCCGGGATCGCTTCGCCCACCGATGCGGCCGCTGTGGGCGTGGTGCTGGCGCTGCTGCTGTCCTGGCGCGAGGGCACGTTGACCCGCGCCAGCTTTGTCGACGGGCTGATGGGGGCCACGGTGACCTCGTGCATGATCGCCTTCATCCTTGCAGGGGCCTCGTTCCTGACCGTGGCGATGGGCTTCACCGGCATTCCGCGCGTGCTGGCGGAATGGATCGCGTCGCTGGGCCTGTCGACCTTCACGCTGCTGGCGGCGCTGACCGTGTTCTTCGTGATCATGGGATGTTTTCTGGACGGGATCTCGGTCGTGGTGCTGACGGCTTCGGTCATCATGCCGATGGTGATGCAGGCGGGGATCGACCCGCTGTGGTTCGGCATCTTCCTCGTGATCGTGGTCGAGATGTCGCAGATCACCCCGCCCGTCGGCTTCAACCTGTTCGTGCTGCAATCGCTGACCGGGCGCGACATCCTGCGGGTGGCCCATGCGGCGCTACCGTTCTTCTTCCTGATGATCGTGGCGCTGGTGATCATCGTGGTTTTCCCCGGCATCGTGACCTATCTGCCGAACCAGATGTGACGGGGGCGATGCAGGATTTTCCGATCATACGAACCGCCGGGGTGGACGGGCTGCTGATCAGCTTTGCAGCCGCGCTGAGCGAACCGGCCAACCGCGCTGCCCTGGCCTTTCGCGCCGCGCTCGAGGCGGAAAGCTGGGCGGGGGTCGAGGAAACCTCGTCCTCGCTGGTGTCGGCCTTCGTCCGGTTCGATCCGCTGCACTTGTCGCATGCCGCGTTGCACCAGCAGGTGCAGGCGCTGCTGGACCAGCGCGACTGGTACGCGGCCGACCTGCCCGGCGGGCGCAGGTTCTGGCGGGTACCCACCGTCTTCGGCACGGATCTGGCGCCGCGGCTGGGGCAGGCGGCGCAGGCGGCGGGCCTGTCCGAGGCCGAGGCGATCCGGTCGCTTTCCGAAGCGCGGGTGCGGGTGCAGACCATCGGCTTTGCCCCGGGTCAGCCTTATCTAGGTGAATTGCCGCCCGCCTGGGACATCCCCCGGCAAAAGGAATTGACCCCGCGCGTGCCCGAGGGCGCTCTGGTGGTGGCGCTGCGGCAGCTTGTGCTGTTCTCTGTCACCACGCCGACCGGATGGCAACATGTGGGCCAGACCGCCATCCGTCTGTTCCAGCCCGATGTGCCCGAACCTTTCCTTTTGCGCCCCGGGGATGAAGTACAGTTCACCCCCACCGACCCGGAAACGCTGGCGCGGATGCGCAGCGATCCGCGCGGCGGCGCCACTTGCGAGGCGCTGGCATGAGCGCGTATCTGACCATACTGCGTGTCGGGCCCGGCCTAACGGTGCAGGACTTGGGGCGGCCCGGATATCTGGACATGGGCCTGTCGCGCGGGGGTGCGGTGGACCGGCTTGCATTGGCCGAGGGCGCAGCGTTGCTGGGACAGGCCGACAGTCTTGCCGCCGTGGAAATGGCTGGCATGGGCGGAGAATTTCAGGCCGATCAGGATCTACGCATCGCCCTGACTGGCGCGCGGATGCGGGCGCAGATCGATGGCGCGCCCGCAGTCTGGAACGCCTCGCACCTTCTACCTGCGGGCGCCCGGCTAAGCATCGGGCCCGCCGTCGCCGGCAGCTATGGTTATCTCAGCATCGGCGGCGGGGTGAAGGGCGACCCGCTTTTGGGCGCCTGTTCGGCCCATCTGACGGCGGGGATCGGTGCCCTGCTGAAGGCGGGGGACCGGCTGGCGATCGGCGCGGATTCGGGCGGTGCAACCGGCATGACCTTCGACCCCGAGGACCGGTTCTCGGGCGGAGAAATCCGTATCGTGGCAAGTTTCCAGACCGACCTGTTCGCCCCAGACGTTCTGGAGCGGTTGCAAGCCACCGCGTTCCGTCGGGACGCGCGCGCCAATCGCATGGGCGTGCGGCTGGAAAGCGACGGGCCGGGCTTTCATGTCTCGGGCGGGCGCAGCGTGCTGTCGGAAACCATCGTGCCGGGTGACATCCAGGTCACCGGCGACGGCACGCCCTTCGTGCTGTTGGCCGAGTGCCAGACCACCGGCGGCTATCCCCGCATCGGCACCGTTCTGCCCTGCGACCTGCCCAAGGTGGCGCAGGCCCCGGCCGGGGCCGACCTGCGGTTCCGCTTCGTGTCGCTGGACGAAGCGGTGGCCGCCGAGCGGGCCGCCGCCCAGGTCAGGGTCGCGCTACCTCGGGCGCTGCGCCCGCTGATCCGTGATCCGCGCAGTATGTCCGACCTGCTATCCTATCAACTGATCAGCGGCGCCATCGCCCGCGAAGAGGACGTTTTGTAGATAAGGAGCCTGTGCCATGGCACATCAAGTCGATCTGAACGCCGATATGGGCGAAAGCTTTGGCCCTTGGAAAATGGGCGATGACGGGGCGCTGTTGAAGATCGTGACTTCGGCCAACGTGGCCTGCGGGTTTCATGCGGGCGACTGGGACGTAATGGCCGCGACGATGGCGCAGGCGGTGGAGAACGGCGTGGGCATCGGCGCGCATCCCGGGTTTGCCGATCTGCACGGCTTCGGGCGTCAGCGGATGCACTATCCCCTGCCGTCGCTGCAGAACCTTATCCGCTATCAGGTCGGCGCGGCGCAGGCGATGGCGCGGGCGGCCGGCGGGCAGGTGCGTCATTTGAAGTTGCACGGCGCGCTGGCCAACATGGCGTCCGAAGATCAGGCGATGGCGCGGGCCTGTTACGAGGCGGCGCTGTCGGTGGCTCCGGATCTGATCATCATGGTTCTGGCCGGAACCGCCCAGCAACGCGCCGCGCGCGACCTGTGCTGCACCGTAGCCTGCGAGATCTTTGCCGATCGTGCCTACAACGATGATGCCACGCTGGTCGACCGCAGCCTGCCCGGCGCGGTGATCCATGACCCCGACCGTGCCGCCGCGCGCATGGTCGAGATGGTCAAGGCCGGGGCAATCATCACTGAAAGCGGCAAGCATATTCCCACCCGCATCGACACGATCTGCCTGCACGGAGACACGCCGACGGCCGTGAAGATCGCAGCCCAGGTGCGCCACGCCCTGCAGAAGAGCGGTGTTGAGCTCAGGCAATTCGCCGGCGGTCCGGCCTGACCCTAGAAGGCCGAGCTGTGCGCCGCAGCTCAATGCGTGCCGCGCTCGATCACGACCGGATCGATGTCGATACGGTCCGGGGCCTTCTTCGGCTCGGCCTGGCGCAGATCCAGAAGGTGGATGATCGCATCGACAGCTTCGTCGATTGGGTTGCGCACCGTCGTGAGGTCGAAGATCGGCCAACCGGCCATGTCGATATCGTCGAATCCCGTGACGGCAAGGTCGCCGGGCACGTCCAGCGACAATGCCTGCGCCGCCGCCAGCGCGCCGATCGCCATTGCGTCATTGGCACAGATCAACGCATCGATGCGGTGCTGGTTCAGAAGCTCAACCGCAGCCGAGTGCCCGCCCTGCACCGTATAGTCGCCCCCGGCTTCGGCCACCAGCAGCAGCCCGGCCTTGGTCAGAGCCTGCAACACCCCGGCGCGCCGCCGTGAAGACGAGTAGAACTCGCTCGGACCATTGAGAAATCCGAACCTTCGATAGCCTCGCTGAATCAGCAACTCGGTCAACCGGCGCAGGCCATCGGCATTACGGCAGCACACGGTGTCGATACCCGGCCCCTCGACCGGTCGTCCCGACGAAATCGTGGACACGTTAAACCGGGCACAGCGTTCGACGATCTGCTGAGACATGCTTCCGCCGCGCAGGATCAGCGCATCCAGGGGAAACCGCAGAAGGTCGTCCAAGGCGGCTTCGGGTTGGCCGTTCGCCTGATCGACCAAGATCGGCCATTTCCGCATGCCGATCAACCGCCGCGTCAGTTGTCCGACGAAGGCGGCGTCGTAGGGGCTGCGCATGTCGCCGACAAAGACCGCGACCAGGTTCGACTGGCCGCCCTTCAGCCCCGCCGCCAAGGCGTTGGGTTGATACCCGGTTTCGGCGGCGATCTGCAGGATGCGCCTGCGTTTCTCCGAATCAACATAGGCGCCTGGCGTGAAGGCGCGCGACACCGCCGAACGCGAAACCCCGGCCAGATCGGCAACGGTCTTGGCGGTGACCCGACGGGGGCGCGAGGGTGGTTTTTTCGATGTGTCGGTCATGTCTGATCGGCACCAGATGCAAGGTGCAGGAATTTGTTGAATTGAATCGATTCTTTCACCAAAATGTCATGCTTAGAAGTTAGTGAACACGTGTGCATATTGGCCAGAAAAAAATTTTGAACAATGTGCACGCGTTCTCGGGGCCTTGCACCCGCACAGCTTCATGGGCTTTGCCCGCCCGAAAGGGCCAAACACGAACCGGAGGATTCACATGCAAAAATTCAAGTTGGGCGCGTCGGCCGCAGCGATCGCGATGGTGGCCAGCGCCGCCATGGCCGAGGTTGAAATCACATGGTGGCACGCCATGGGCGGCGCACTGGGCGATACCGTCAACCAGATTGCCGAGGACTTCAACGCTTCGCAGGACGACTACAAGATCACTCCGGTCTTCAAGGGCACCTACGAGGAAACCCTGACCGCAGGCATCGCCGCCTTCCGCGCGGGTGAACAGCCCAACATCCTGCAGGTATTCGACGCCGGCGCCGCCACCGTAATCGGTGCCAAGGGTGCAACCGTTCCGGTTCAGGACCTGTTGGAACAGAACGGCGTTGCGTTCGACATCGAAGACTATATTTCGGGCGTGCGCTATTTCTATGCCGACAGTGACGGCAAGATGATCGGCATGCCGTTCAACTCGTCCTCGCCCATCATGTATTACAACGTGGATGCGCTGGAAAAAGCTGGCGTGACCCCGCCGAAGACCTGGGAAGAGTTCCAGACCGTCACCGCGCCCGCGCTGAAAGAGGCCGGTTATATCGGTCTGTCGCAATCGCACCTGCCGTGGATCTTCACCGAGAACTTCCATTCGCGTCACGACCTGCCGTTCGCCACCAACGACAACGGCTATGAAGGCGCTGACGGCACCAATATTCTTGTCAACAACGACGCGATCAAGGCACATTTCAGCGCCGTCAAAGACTGGAAAGACAACGGGTTCTTCGAATGGTACGGCACCGGCTGGAGCGACAACCAGACCCCGTTTGAAGAAGGCAAGGTTGCCATTTGGCTGGGGTCGTCCGGTTCGTTCGGCGGCCTGTCCAAGAAGGACCTGCCGTTCGAGTTTTCAGCCACCTTCCTGCCCTATTGGGAAGCCGTGACGAAAGAGCCCAAGCAGACCTTCATCGGTGGCGCGGCCCTGTTCGCGATGGCCGGCAAGAGCGAAGAGGAAAACAAGGCTACGGCCGCATTCTTCGAGTTCCTGACCAAGCCGGAAACCCAGTACATGTGGCACCGCGAGACCGGTTACGTTCCGATCACCACCGCCGCCTATGAAATGGCCAAGGCCGACGGCCACTATGACCGCGCCCCCGCGGCCGAGGTTGGCATCAAGCAGCTGTCGTTGCCGGCCGGTGAGCATACCAAGGGTTACCGTATGGGTTTCTACGTCCAGATCCGCGACGTGATGAACCGTGAATACGGCCGCATCCTGACCGGCGAGACCTCGGTCGAGGACGCGTTCAACAACATCGAAACCGAAGCCAACGCCCTGTTGGATCGGTTCGCGAAAACCCAGAACTGACCCACTGACGCAAAACGGGCGGCCGCAGGTCCTGCGGCCGCCCTCCGTTATACGGAGAATTCATGAAACGCGCTGGTTTTACCGCCCGCTGGCTGCCGATCCTGCTGCTGATGCCGCAGCTTGTGATCATTTCGGTCTTTTTCTATTGGCCCGCCGCGCATGCGGTTCAGTCGTCATTCTTCCTGCAGGATCCGTTCGGATTCGGATCGACCTTTGTCGGGCTGGACAATTACAGGGACCTTGCAGGCAACGGCGAATACCTCAGCATCGCCTGGTTCACGGTGATCTTCACCGTTCTGGTCACCTTTCTGTCGCTGTCCATCGCGCTGTTGCTGGCGGTCAAGGCCGACAACGTTCTGCGCGGGGCCAAGACCTATCGCACGCTGTTGATGTGGGTCTATGCCGTGGCGCCGCCGGTGGCGGGCTTCATCGGTCTGATCATGTTCCACCAAAGCTGGGGACCGTTGACCGAACTGGCGCGTTCGATCGGATGGGATTTCAAACTGGGCGTCAATTTCAATGACACCGCCACCGCGATGGTGATCGTGTCGGTCTGGAAGCAGGTGCCGGTGAATTTCATCTTTTTCCTGTCCGGGCTGCAATCGATCCCAAAATCGGTGCGCGAGGCGGCGTTGATCGACAACCGTTCGGCCTCTGGACGGTTCTGGGACGTGACCTTCCCGCTGCTGGCGCCGACCGGGTTCTTCCTGCTGATCACGAACATCACCTATTCGCTGTTCGACACGTTCGGCGTGATCGACACCATGGTCAAGGGCGAGCCGGGGAACAACCCGATGACGCTGGTCTACAAGGTCTATGTGGACGGCTTCCGCGGCAATGACCTGGGCGGCAGCTCGGCGCAGTCGGTGGTTCTGATGGTACTGGTCCTGGCGCTGACGGTGTTCCAGTTCCGGCTGGTCGAACGCCGCATTCACTATACCTGAGGAGGGCAGACGATGACCGAAGCAAATGCAGGTGTGATCGACTACGCCGCCTCGCAAACGCCGCCACGCAAGCGCCGCATCCGGTGGGGCGCCATCGGCGATCACGCGGTTCTGATCGTGGGCTCGCTGTTCATGATGCTGCCGCTGCTGATGGTCCTGCAAATGACCACCGTTCCGGATGTCGAGGTGATCAAGACCGGCCCCAGCCTGACGATCGGCGATCAGCTGCCCGAAAATTTCGACAAGGCTATGTTCCAGGCCTCGGGCTTCTCGGGGCAGAATACCGGCCTGAACATGCTCAAGAACTCGTTCATCCTGGGCATCGGCTTTGCCCTGGGCAAGATCCTCATCGGGATGATGGCCGCCTATGCGATCGTCTATTTCCGGATGCGGTTTGCCACGCTGGCCTTCTGGGTGATCTTCACCACGCTGCTGCTGCCGCTCGAAGTGCGCATTCTGCCCTCGTACGAGGTGGTGCAGAAGCTGGGGATGCTTAACACCTATCAGGGCCTTATCATTCCGCTGATCGCCTCGGCCACGGCCACGTTCTTTTTCCGGCAATTCTTCCGCTCAGTCCCCGAAGAACTGGTCGAGGCTGCGCGCATCGACGGCGCCGGTCCTGTGAAATTCTTCATCGACATCCTGGTGCCGCTGTCGCGTACGATGATCGCGGCGATGTTCATCATCATGTTTGTCTATGGCTGGAACCAGTATCTGTGGCCCACCATGATCACCACCGAAGAGGACATGTTCACCCTGGTGCGCGGGATCAAGCAGATCACGCAGGTGCTGGAGGGCAACCGCATTCCCGAATACGGCCGGGCCAACCTGCTGGCGATCATCGCCATCATCCCCCCGGTCATGGTCGTCATCTTCTTCCAAAGCTGGTTCGTCAAGGGCCTGACGGAATCCGACAAGTAAGGCAGTAAAGCAAATGGCTCAGGTATCCCTGAAGAACATCCGTAAAATCTATCCCAACGGCGCCGAGGCGCTGACCCCGTCCAGTTTCGACATCGGTGATGGCGAGTTCGTGGTTCTTGTCGGCCCGTCCGGCTGCGGCAAGTCCACCCTGCTGCGCATGGTGGCCGGGCTGGAAGAGATCACCGAAGGCGAACTGACGATCAATGGCCGCGTCATGAATGACGTCGATCCGGCCGATCGCGACATCGCCATGGTGTTCCAGAACTATGCTCTGTACCCGCACATGACGGTACGCAAGAACATCGCCTATGGTCTGAAAAACCGCAAAACGCCCAAGGACGTGATCGAGCGGAAGGTGGCCGAGGCCGCCGCCATGCTGAACCTGGACGAGTATCTCGACCGCAAGCCCTCGCAGTTGTCGGGCGGTCAGCGCCAGCGGGTCGCCATGGGCCGGGCCATCGTCCGCGACCCGGCGCTGTTCCTGTTCGACGAGCCGCTGTCGAACCTGGACGCCAAGCTGCGCAACCAGATGCGGATCGAGATCAAGGCGCTGCAGCGGCGTCTGGGCGTGACCTCGATCTATGTGACCCATGACCAGGTCGAGGCGATGACCATGGCTGATCGGATCATCGTGATGAACGCAGGCCGGATCGAACAGATCGGCACCCCGTCCGAGATCTACCACCGCCCGGCCTCGACCTTCGTGGCCAGCTTCATGGGCGCGCCGCCGATGAACCTGATCCAGGCCCGGCTGGACGGTGGCAATGTCATGATCAACGGTGAGACGGTGCTGGGCGCGGCCGAAGGGTCTGGCCCGGTCACTCTGGGCATCCGCCCCGAGGACGTGATGTTGGGCGCCGGAGGCTCGATTTCCTTCCATGTCGACATCATCGAGGAGCTGGGCGCGCATCGGCTGCTGCACGGGCGGCTGGCCGATCAGGAGTTCACCATCCATGTCGGCAAGGATGTCGAGGCCGCGCCGGGCGAGACCCGGATCGCGCTGAAGTCCGACGCCATCACTCTGTTCCACCCGGAAACCGGAAAAGCCCTGTGATCACCAAGACCGTCGCGGCCTTGCCGCCTGTTTCCGAAGCCGCGCGCGCGCGCATTCTGTCCGCGCCGCGCACCGCCGAAGCGCATCGTGCCCTGATGGCGGAAACGCCGGCCATGAACGCGCTGCAACTGGGCGGGCGGGCGTCGCGTGACGTGCTTAACCCGACTCTGACGGTCGCGGCCTGGAACGTCGAGCGTTGCCTTTTTCCGGCTGAGACCGCCGCGCATCTGGCGCCGGTCGCGCCGGATATCGTTCTGCTGTCCGAGGTCGATCACGGCATGGCCCGCACCGCACAGCGCCACACGACCGAGGAGATGGCCGCCCATCTGAACATGGCCTATGTCTTTGGCGTCGAGTTCCACGAGTTGGGTATGGGTGGTCCGACCGAACGCGCATTTTGCAGCGACGATTTCAACACGCTGGGTTGGCACGGCAATGCGATCCTGTCGGCGGTGCCGTTCAGCCGGACCTCGCTGCTTCGGCTGGACGATCACGGCCACTGGTTCGCCGCCGACAGCGGCGCGGCCGACCCCGATCAGCCACGACTGGGCGGGCGCATGGCGATCTTGGCCGAAGTTCCGACAAAGGCCGGGCCGCTCTGCGTGGTGTCGACGCATCTGGAAAGCAACGCCGCCTCGGACCACCGGCACGCGCAGTTCGAAAAACTGCTGGATGCCGTCGAGGCGTTTGCGCCAGACATGCCGGTGCTGATCGGGGGAGATCTGAACACCGGCAACCACCTGCCGCCCGATTTCGACTGGCGCCGGGAAACGCTGTTTTCCCTGGCCGAGCGCCGCGGATACAGCTGGGCGTTCACTGCCGAAGGTCACACCACGCGCCCCAGCCTGATCACGCCGCACCCGGACCGGGTGATGAAGCTGGACTGGTTCGCGGGCAGGGGGTTGACATGCCCGGACCGAGGGTTGCTGCCCTCGCTGACGGCCGAGGGCAAGCCGCTGTCGGATCATGATTGCGTGTGGTGCCGGGTCGAGCTCTGACCCGCCCCATCGGCCCAGAGTTCCACAGCCGCGCGGGGCATAACGCTTGGTGATGCGGCATATTTTCCGTTGGCAGGTTGTGGCCAACGGGACGGAATCCCCATATGAAGCGGCACAGGAACTCACCAGGCGGAAATCAGACCAAGTGTTCGACCATCCCGCGCAGCGCGCGCATCTAGCCGAGAAATACGACCTGACCCCCTCGCCCGAGTTGGCCGCCAGCATGAGCGACATTTACGACCGTATGTCGCGCGTCGTCTCGCCGGCGGACTGGGCGATCTACGCGCCCTATGTCAAGGCGATCAACGATCTGAAGGCCGAGCGCAACGCGGTGATACTGGGCCACAACTACATGACGCCCGAGATCTATCACGGCATTTCCGATTTCGTCGGTGACAGCCTGCAGCTGGCCATCAAGGCGACCGAGGTCGAGGCCGACGTGATCGTGCAATGCGGCGTGCATTTCATGGCGGAGACCTCGAAGATTCTCAGCCCCGAAAAGACTGTTCTGATGCCCGACATGGAGGCCGGCTGTTCGCTGGCCGAGTCGATCACCGCCGAGGGCATCGCCGAGATGCGCCGCCGCTATCCCGGTGCGCCGGTCGTGTCCTATGTGAACACCACGGCCGAGGTGAAGGCGGCATCCGACATCTGCTGCACCTCCTCGAACGCGGCGCAGATCGTGGCAGCGATGGACAGCGACACGGTCATCATGACCCCCGACCAGTACCTGGCGCAGAACGTGGCCCGCGACGTGCCACAGAAGAACGTGGTCTGGTGGGAAGGATCGTGTATCGTGCACGAGCAATACACGGCGCAGGACCTGCGCGAGTTCCGCGAATGGAACCCGGGCACCCGCCTGATCGCGCATCCCGAATGCCCGCCCGACGTTGTGGCCGAGGCCGATTTCTCGGGGTCGACCAGCGGCATCATCAAATACGTCACTGACGAACAGCCCGAAAAGGCGATGCTGATCACCGAGTGTTCGATGGCGTCGAACATCGCCGACGCGCTGCCGCAGGTCGATTTCGTCGGCCCCTGCAACATGTGCCCCTACATGAAGAAGATCACGCTGGAAAAGGTGCTGTATGCGCTGGACACCATGACCGGGCAGGTCGAGGTTGACCCCGAAGTGGCGGAAAAAGCGCGCCTTTCGGTGCAGCGGATGATCGATCTGTCGCGCAAGCTGGGAATTTGACCGGGGCGATGCAGACGGTCTCGACCCCTCGGGTGGTCATTATCGGCGGCGGTCTGGCAGCGGTCTATGCCGCGCTCAAGCTCGACCCGCATCCGGTGGTGATGATCTCGCCCGAGTCGCTGGGCTCGGGTGCCAGTTCGGCTTGGGCGCAGGGCGGGGTGGCGGCGGCGATGGATCCGTCCGACAGCCCCGAAGCCCATGCCCGCGACACGATGCGCGCCGGCGCAGGGTCGGTCTTGCAGGAGGTGGCCGAGTTCGTCACCCGCGCGGCGCGGGATCATATTCTGGACCTGTCCGATCTGGGCACCGGGTTCGACCGGGACGCCGATGGCGGGTTCATCCAATCGCAGGAAGCGGCCCATTCGGTGGCCCGCGTGGTGCGCGTCAAGGGCGACCAGGCCGGTGCCGAGATCATGCGCGCCCTGATCGCCGAGCTGCGGCGGCGTGCTTCGGTCCAGGTGATCGAAGGGGCGCTGGCGGTGGGGCTGGAAAGCGACGGGGCCAAGGTCTCGGGCGTATTTCTGGCGCCGACCGATGCGCCGGGGGCCGAACCGGTGCTTCTGCGCGGGGCTGCGCATGTACTGGCCACGGGCGGGTCGGCGGGGCTCTATGCCCGCACCACCAACCCGGCGCGGATCCGCGGGCAGGGGATCGGTATGGCCGCACGGGCCGGGGGCCGGATCGCCGATGCTGAGTTCATTCAGTTTCACCCCACCGCGATCGACGTGGGCGAGGACCCGATGCCTCTGGCCACCGAGGCTTTGCGTGGCGAGGGCGCTATACTGATCAACCGCCACGGCGAAAGGTTCATGCAAGGCATCCACCCGGATGCCGAGCTGGCCCCGCGTGATGTCGTGGCGCGCGCCGTCTATCTGGAAACCAAGGCCGGCAACCGCCCCGCGCTGGATACGCGCGCAGCGATCGGCGCGGCGATCCGCAGTCAGTTTCCGGCGGTGACCGAGGCCTGCTTGCGCAACGGTGTCGACCCCGTGACCCAACCGATCCCGGTGGCGGCGGCGGCGCATTACCACATGGGCGGCGTGGCCACCGACCTGAATGGCCGCAGCTCTCTGGCCGGGCTCTGGGCCTGTGGCGAAGCGGCGTCAACCGGGTTGCACGGGGCGAATCGGCTGGCGTCGAACGGTCTGCTTGAGGCGTTGGTCTTTGCCCGCGCCTGCGCCCGTGACATTGCCGGCACCCTGACGGTTGCCGACGCGCCCGAGGTGCGGCTGCGCCTGCCATCGGGCGGTACCGAGCCCGACCTGCAGGGAGTGGCCGAACTGCGCCAGGTCATGACCGATAGCGTGGGCGTGGTCCGCGACGCCGATGGGCTGCGCCGCGCCTTGGGCCGGATCGCCGTGTTGGAGTCGCTGCACGGTCAGTCTCACTTGTTCCGTAACATGACCGCAACCGCCACGCTGATCGCGGCGGCCGCCCTGATGCGCACCGAAAGCCGCGGCGCGCATTACCGATCCGATTGTCCTGCTTCGGCCACGGGGCCGGGGCGGCGGTCTGATCTGACACTGGACGAGGCCGTGGCACTGCGGTCGAAAATCTTCAAGGAAACCGCAACATGCATCATGCCACTGTCCCCGACCTGATCCTTGAACCAATGGTCCGCGCCGCGCTGACCGAAGATCTCGGCACCAGCGGCGACATAACCACCCGCACCGTAATCCCGGCGGGCGTGACCTATGCCGCGCGGCTGAACGCGCGCGAGGATGCGGTTGTGTCGGGTATGCAGGTGGCGGCCTTGGCGTTCCGGCTGGTGGACCCGACGCTGAAGATCGATCCGCTTGTGGCCGACGGGGACCGTTGCACCAAGGGCCAAACCCTCATGGAGATCACCGGCAGCGCGGCTTCGATCCTGTCGGGGGAACGCGTTGCGCTGAACTTTGCCGGTCGTCTGACAGGGGTAGCCACTCTGACAGCCGAGCTGGTGGCGCAGACCGCCGGGACCAAGGCGCGCATCACCTGCACCCGCAAGACCACGCCGGGCCTGCGGATCGTCGAGAAGCTGGCCGTGCTGCATGGCGGCGGGTTCAACCACCGCCATTCGCTGTCGGATGCGATCCTGATCAAGGACAACCATATTGCCGCCGCCGGCGGGGTGCGTGCGGTGTTGGGGGCGGTCAAGGCGCGTGCGTCGCACATGATGAAGATCGAGATCGAAGTGGACCGGTTGGACCAGCTGGCCGAGGTTCTGGACACTGGTGGCGCTGATGTCGTGCTGCTGGACAACATGACGCCGGACATGCTGGCAGAGGCCGTGGCGATGGTGGATGGGCGTCTGGTGACCGAGGCGTCGGGCAATGTCACCGTGGGTACGGTAGCGGCGATCGCGGCCACCGGGGTCGATTATATCTCGTCCGGGGCTCTGACCCACTCCTATCGGACAGTCGATCTGGGCCTTGATTTCTAAGCGCCTGCTGGTCCGGCACGCACCCTAGATAATGAATGGCGAATTCTGCGATTGTTGCACAGAAGACCAACGAAATCGTCGGAGGCTGGGTTTCTTTTTTGGATTTTCATCGGTTCGTGGTACCGTTTCTTGAATATGATTGACTGTTGGCCTGTACCACACGGTCGGTTTCGTCTGTTGCGAGTGAGGTACCCATGCGGATTTGGATCAACGCGGCCCTTTTGTTTCTGGCCCTGACAACGCCGGCGCATGCCTATATCGGACCGGGCGCGGGCTTGGGCGCCCTGTTTACTCTGCTGGCGATCGTGGTCGGCGGCTTTCTGCTGGTCGTCGGTTTCCTCTGGTACCCAATCAAACGGGCGCTGCGCAAAAGGAAAAACGCTGAGGCGAAAGGCGAAGAAGCCGACCTGTCCCAATGATCGTTGCCTTCATCGTGTCCCTGTTTGCCGTGGCCGGTTTCGGGTTCGGCATCTGGGCGCTGAATATCATCAGTCTGTCGAAAGGTCTGGGCGAGGATGCCATGCAAGGCATCTCGGCGATGCTTGACAGCGAGCTGAGCGACGAGGTCAAGGAAGTGCGGGTCCGGCAGGCCGGGGTCACTCTGCTCCAGGGGGCGTGGCGCCTGTTCTGGCGGTTTGGTGTAGCTCTGGCGGCGGCTGCTCTGCCTATCATGGTTGCTGACGCCATCGGCCTGACCACGGCGGACGCGGTCTTTTCCCTGATGCTGCGCCTCGACTATATCGTGGGTGTGTCGCTGGCCGCCATTCTGGTTGGCCGCTTTTTCCTACGTCGGAAGGGCCGGGTGGAAAGCGATGCCAATGCACCAGGCCCGTACAGTTCGGCGGACCGGTTTGCACATATGCTGGCCTTTTCCGGTCCGAAATTTCACAAGGTATCGGCGAAAGTCGATGATTATGCCTTCCGGCGCCGGGTGCCCGAGGCTGAAACCCGCCCGCCTATTTTCGTCACCTCGCTGGCGCGCGGCGGAACCACCTCGGTGTTGAACGCCCTGTCTCATGTCGAGGGAATGGCAACGCACCGATACAGAGACATGCCGTTCATTTCCGCCCCCTATTTGTGGAACGGGCTAGGCGGCGCGCTCAGGCGGGATGTGGCGCAGGTGGAACGGGCGCATGGCGATGGTCTGACGATCGGGCTGGACAGCCCCGAGGCCTTTGATGAAATTTTCTGGCATCTGTTCTGGCCGGCAAAATATCGCGACGACCGGATCGAGCTTTGGTACGCGACGGATCTGCACAGCGAGGCCCAGAGCTTTTTCGACACACATTTTCGCAAGATTTGCCATCTGCGCACTGGAGGATCCGGCGGCGGCGCCACGGCGCCGCCGCGCTACCTGTCCAAGAACAACGCCAACATCGCCCGTCTTCGTCTGCTGCACGATCTGTTTCCGGGCTGTGCGGTCGTCGTGCCAATCCGGCATCCCGGCGCACATGCCTGGTCGATGCTGCGCCAGCATCGGAATTTCCTTGTTCGACAGGCCGAGGATCCGTTCGTGCTGCGCTATATGCGCGATATCGGGCATTTTGAGTTCGGGCTCCTCCACCGCCCGCTGGATTTTCCCGAACTTGCTGTCGAAGGCTATCACCTCGAGGACCCGAACTATTGGCTGGCCTATTGGATTGCAGCCTTCCGCGACATCGCCGCACAGGGGGATCGGTGCCATTTCGTGGTCCAGGACGACCTGAGGGCCCGTCCGAACGAGGTTCTGGCCGACCTCGGTGAGCGCCTGGATATCGACGTCGCAGATATGGACTTCCGCGGGTTCTTCCGGGCTGAGCCCGACGCGCGGCGGCAGGACGGGTTTTCCAACACATTGTTGAAGCAGGCCGAGGACATCTTTCAGGATCTGGCGGCGCAAGCCGTCACCGGCCGGCCAAGACCGGCCCGCAGCCCGGTGCAACGGGCCAATTGAAGCGCGGACCCGGGAACCAAATCGGAGGTAATCGGATGGAAAAAATCCTCTTCAAGAAGATCGAACTCTGGGTCTTGGGGGTGTTGGCCGTCTTCGGTTTTTTCGGCATGGTTCTGTTCGGAGCCATCGTTCTGGATGAGGAACGTGGCGAGGAGGAGTTGGGCGGTGACCATTTCGGCGTGATCGGCGACGCAGCCTTGGCCTTGGCCGAACTGCCGGAAAACGCGCGCCAGTCGTTGAAAACTGTGATCGGGCCGGACCCGACGATGATTTCATTTCTGAAGCTCCCTCCGGGAAGCACCGCTCCGGCAAAATGGTCTTGGTTGCAACCGCCGGGTTCGGGCGGGTTGGACGGATATCTGTTGCTCAGTCGCTATGACGGTGACCGGACGCGGCACGTGGTCGAGCTTGTGTCGTTGCAAACTGGCGAAACGCTTCGAACTTGGATGCCGGATGCCGAGACGGTCTTGGCAAGCTTTGAACGCAAGCCCGAATTTGAAGGGTGGGCTCCGTATGAGTACTGGAACGATGGATACTTTCGCTACATACACCCATACCTGACCGAAGCAGGAGAGTTGCTGGTCAAGAGTCATCACTCGCCTTTGATCATGCTGACGGCCTGCGGTGACGTCCGTTGGGCGCAAAACGACGTGCTGGTCCACCATTCCACCAATTCAGACGGAGCGGGAGGCTATTGGCTGCCGGGTCTGGCGTTGAAGTCCAGACCAAGCGATCTGTCAGAACGATTTGTGCGCGACTCGCTTGTGCATGTAACCGCGGGCGGCCAAGTTGATTTCGAGGAACCCTTGGCCCCAATATTCGAGAACAGCGGGCTGAAACACCTGATTTTTCCGGCGTCCCATTTCTGGAAAGATCCTATGCATCTTAACGACATAGAACCAGTATTAAAGGACGGGCCATTCTGGAAGAAAGGAGACCTCTTTCTGAGCTTTAGAAGTCCGTCTCTTGTTGCGCTGTATCGCCCATCAATCCAAAAATTCGTTTGGTGGAAGGCCGGACCATGGCAATCGCAACACGATGTAGACATAGTTAGTGATCGCCGAATAGCTGTTTTTGACAATGCTGCGTTCGATCGCGGTTTTGGGTCGCGCGTCGACAGTGCCAGTGAGCCTGTTATCTACGATTTCGAGACCGGCGCTGTGTCCAGGCCCTTTCATGACGCATTCATGGAATTGAAAACGGCAACGATGACAGAAGGTCTGCAGGATTTCACACCTTCTGGCCACTTGATCGTTGAAGAGGAAAACCGGGGCCGAATACTGGTTCTCAACAGGATTGGCGACCTCGTGGCAACATATGTAAACAGAGCGGAAAATGGCGAGCTCTATACGATGGGCTGGTCGCGCTACATCCCCCAGGCCCACGGAGACAAGGCTTTGGCGGCGATCGAACAAAGCGGGTGCTGAAACTGGCCGTTCGGTCTGTCTATGGGCGTCGGAAAACCAGAACCGCGCCGTCTCCCAGGGTGCCGGGGAATTCCTTGACCAGCTCCAGGCCGGTTTCGGCATCGTGGCCCAGTTGCGGAATGGCGCGGAACATCCGGTTCGGGAACAGAACGACCAACGTCACCGGACCGGGTTGGGACATCGCCGCATCATAATTCGCAGCAGTGTCGATGGTGCCCCAGTCGGCCTGGAAGTGACTTTGAAAGATCGGGCCGCCCGGATTGATGGCATAGACGCGCTCGGTGGGGCTGCGCTGGCTTTCGACCAATGCAAAAGCGCCAGCCAGATCCTGTTTCGGCGCGGCATAGTTCTTCTGGACCAGAAAAACCGACAGGGCGACCATGATCAGGGCGCCCAGGTTGAACAAGGGCCGAGCAAGGCCGGCGCGTCCAACGATGCGTGAAATGAGTCCGGCGGCCCACTGGCACCCGACCACGACGAGCACGATGATGAGGCCGATATCGACGAAGAAGAACCGAGGCCAGATCCGCATGTCCAGCGCCGAAAGCAACAGCAGGGTAACGGCGACATGGGCTGCGACAACCGGAAAGAACAGTGGTTGCCGGGTGTGCGACCCGATCGCTCCGAAGATGATGGCCAAGAGCCCGCCGACGGCGATCAGCAGGGTCAATCCACCGGTATTGCCCAAGGCCGTCCGCAGACCTTCGGCCACCGTCCAGAGCGGGTTCTGGTATTCCTGCATCGGGTCGACGGCTGACGACGCCGAGACCTCGCCCATGGCTTCCAATAGGCTCGGGAAAATCGGCAGATAGGCCAAGGTGGTCAGCGCAAGCGCGATCGCGACCCCGACCAGAGGACGCAGGACCCATGCACGGGTTAGCGCATCCCGGCCGATACCGGTGGCCAAAGACAGCAGCCATACCAACCCGAGCGCCACGAAAAAGAACGCCCCGGTCAGATGCGTGAACACGGCGGCTGCGGCGGTCAGGCCAAAGGCGATCCAT